>NZ_JAIOSW010000167.1 GCF_021107415.1 Desulfobacula sp. | reverse complement strand
GTTAAAGCAGGCTATCCTGCCAAAGGATTTGTGGGGCTCATGGAAATGCTTGAGTCCCTTCATAAAGAAAGCCCAAGCTCTGCCCAGGTGCTTTTCTCAACCCATCCAATGAGTGCGGAACGGTTAAATTCTGCTGTTCAAAGAGAAAAAGGGGTTTACCGCTATACAAAAGATTATTTTTTGAACCGTGAAAGATATATGGATAACATTGCTTCTTTGCGAGCTAAAAAAGGAGGCATAGAACTTTTGCAGCAGGGAGAAAAGCATTTGGCTAAAAAAGAGTATGATAAAGCTGAGAATAGTTTTAAAAAATCGATCCATAAATTAAAAGAGGATTATACGGCCCATGTCTTAATGTCCAAATGCCTGATGATCAGGAAAAAACCGGCATCGGCCCTGTCATATGCCAATACGGCGAAAAAGCTATATCCCACAGAAGTCCAGGGCTACTATATCGCTGGGATTGCAAATAATGAACTTAAAAAATATGACAAGGCTTATCAAAATTTTAGCAAATGTGATGAACTTTTACCGGGTAACCCGCAAATGAAGTTTTATAAGGGGTATAGCCTTGATAAAAAAGGAGATACAAAGCCTGCGGCAAATAATTACATGACATATCTGAAAATGATCAATTATCAACCCAATAAATATTCCAAGTATGCGTATAATCGCCTGAAAGAATGGGGTTATGCCAAATAGTCAATCATGAGATTTTCAAGCCTCCGGCAATGCATAGACGTCTTGGAAAAACAGGGTGAACTTGTAAAGATCCACAATTGGGTTGATCCAAACCTTGAAATGGCTGAAATTACAAGAAGAGTGTTTAATGCCAAAGGCCCGGTAGTTTTGTTTGCCAATGTTCTGAATTCTAAATTTCCTGCTATATCAAATCTCTTTGGGACCTGGGAGAGAACACTTAAAATTCTTGAACCCCAACTTGCATCAGTTAAAGCCCTTGCGGATATCAAATCAGACCCGGGTTTACTTGCTAAACACCCCGGAAAGATATTAAAAGCTCTGCCGGCCTTGTACCATTCTTTGCCTTTAAAAACAGCGAACCCTAAGGTCTTGGAAAATAAATGTGCTATTCAGGATCTTCCCATGATCAAATGCTGGCCCAGGGATGGCGGGGCATTTATCCTGCTGCCCCAGGTTTTTTCCAAAGATCCTGAAAAGGATTCGATTTTCAGTTCAAATTTAGGCATGTACAGGATTCAGGTTTCAGGAAATGATTATGATCCAGGGAGTGAGATCGGGCTTCATTATCAATTGCACCGGGGAATTGGCAATCATCATAAAAAGGCTCTTGAAAAAAAATGTGCCTTACGAGTCAGTATTTTTATCGGTGGGCCACCTGCCCATACGCTGGCCGCTGTTATGCCGCTTCCGGAAGGTGTTCCTGAAATCGCTTTTGCAGGAGCGCTTGCAGGTAAGAATTTTAAGTATGCAAATAAAAATCAGCATTTGATTTCTGCAGATTCGGACTTTTGTATCACTGGAGTCGTTGTCCCGGGGAAAACAAAAAGGGAAGGGCCGTTTGGAGATCACCTGGGCTACTATTCCCTTGAACACGGGTATCCGTATTTAAAGGTGGAATCGGTCTATCACAGGAAAGATGCCATCTTCCCGTTTACCGTGGTGGGACGTCCGCCACAGGAAGATTCCAATTTTGGAAGATTGATCCATGAGATCACAAGATCTGCAGTTAAAGACAGCATTCCGGGTGTAATAGCCGTGAATGCAGTGGATGATGCAGGGGTTCATCCCTTGCTGCTTGTAAAAGCCCATGAGCGATATGTCCCCTATGAAAAAAGGATTGAAAAAAGAGTGCCAAGGGAATTGTTAACCCATGCAGCCAGGGTTCTGGGTACGGGTCAGTTGTCTTTGGCAAAATATTTGTTGATCTGTGCCCATGAGGACAATCCCGGATTGGACGTGAATGATGAAAAAGCTTTTTTCATCCATATGCTTGAACGGATCGATTTTGCATCGGATCTTCATTTTTTTACAAAAACAACCATGGATACCCTTGATTATTCCAGCCAAAATATAAATCTGGGATCAAAACTGGTTATTGCAGTGGCAGGTGAAAAAAGAAGGCACCTGAAACTAGAATTTCCACAATATTTTTCTTTACCAGATGGATTTATGCATCCAAAAATTGTCGCTCAGGGCATGGTAGTGCTTGAAGGCCCACGTTTTCAAACATATCCAAAAGGCAAAACACAAATCAATTGTTTGAAAAAACATTTGCAGACTCAAACAGACTTAGATTCATTGCCCCTGTTTGTGGTGGTGGATGATGCCGATTTTGTTGCAAAATCGTTTTCAAATTTTTTATGGGTGACTTTTTTAAGGTCTAACCCGTCCCATGATATTTATGGGGTCAATGAAAAAACCATATTTAAACATTGGGGATGCACCCCCCCCTTAATTATAGATGCCAGAATAAAACCCTTTCATGCAGATCCATTGGTATCTGATAAGAAAATTATTGAAAAAGTAGATGCATTGGGGAAAAGGGGCGGACCGCTTTTTGGAATAATTTAGAAGGAGGATGTATGACAATTAAAGATAATCTTTCAAAAAAAATAGTATTAATTCTGGCAGCAATCATCGTGCTTTATACCCTGGTTGGATTTTTTTTGCTGCCTGTTCTTGGAAAGAATATTCTAAAAGATAAATTAAGCAAAGCCCTGAACAGGGAAGTCACAATTGAAAAAATTGCCATCAATCCTTATGCACTTACTGCGACAATTGACGTCCTGGCTGTGAAAGAGAAAAACAAAGACATCTTTTTTTCCACAAAAAAAATATTTGCCAATTTAAGTCTTTCTTCCTTATTTACTTTTACTCTTGTTGTTTCTGATATCTCTTTGGAAAGTTC
>NZ_JAIOSW010000384.1 GCF_021107415.1 Desulfobacula sp. | reverse complement strand
ACTTGAAAGACCCCAGGGTTTAAAGAACATATACAGGATAAAATCGTACGAGAATGCAGCATGATTTTGTGTCTGCAAAAACCAGAAAAGATTATTTTTCATGAATCAACAATTAAGTTACAATTAATCTGAATGAAAAGAAAAATTGAATTACTGGCACCGGGCGGAGATATTGAGTCTATAAAAGCGGCAGTTATTGCAGGGGCAGATGCTGTATACTGTGGTTTGAATCAATTGAATGCCAGGAACCGGGCCACAAACATAGATTTTGAAGATTTAATTGGGATTATACATCTTGGGCATAGGCATAACTGCAAAGTGTATCTTACCCTCAATATACTGATAGTGGGAAGTGAAATCCCCTTCCTTATACGCCTGTTGAACAAGCTGCTCAACACTGACATCGATGGGGTAATTGTTCAGGATTTAGGATTGTTTTATCTATTATCAAGATATTTTAAAGCTCTTAAAATACATGCCTCTACTCAGCTTAATACTCATAATGAAGGTCAGATAAGTTTTTTAAATAAACTGACCGCCACCCGGATTAATCTATCAAGAGAGTTAAATATTAACGAGATAAAAGCATTGGCTTTAACTGGACATAAAAATAATATGTCAACTGAGGTCTTTATCCATGGTTCCTATTGTATCTCTTTTTCAGGAATTTGTTACATAAGTTCTGTTCTGGGAGGAAATTCAGGAAATCGCGGCAGGTGCAGCCAACCTTGCAGGGACAGGTATTTACCTACTTTGGAAAATAAAAATTTCCCTCTTAATCTAAAAGACAATTCAGCCTATTTTGATCTAAAAGAATTATATGATGCAAAAGTTGACTCAATAAAAATTGAAGGAAGAATGAAGCGGCTTGATTACGTTTATACAGTGGTAAATTGCTGGAAAAAACAACTCCAAAGTTTTTATGCTAAAAACAGACTGAATACTGACAACAGTGGGCTTTATAAAGTCTTTAACCGGGACTTTTCAAATGCCTATTTAAAGGGAAATATTAATAAGGAGATGTTTATTGATAATCCCCGGGATAATTCAATTAAACATCTTGCTGACATTAATACGTATGCTACGAATAAAAAAATGGAACAAGACAAGCTGGCTCTTTTTGAAGAAAAAAAAGAAATTACAGCAAATGTCAAAAATTTAATCAAACAATTAAGTATAGCCAAAAGCCCTTTAACAATCAGTATTTCAGGTAACTCCGGTGTACCTCTAAAAGTATTGGTAAAAACACCAGACATTTCATTTACAGTGCTTTCCAAAACTAATCTTGTCCCAACAAAAAAGAATAGCATTGCCAAGTGCCTCACTTACAATTTTTTATTAGAAAGACTTAAAGCCGTAAATGATACGGAACACACCATTCAGCATTTAGAATTAGAACATCTTGAAAAAGATCTCTTTATCTCTTTTAATGAGATCACTTCAATAAAAAAGAGGCTTTTATTCATCCTGAATGATTCAAAAGAGATGATTGACCCAATTGATGTTCCTTCCTTAAATAAAAATATACTTAAAAAGCCTCCGGCTCTATCTGTATTAATCTCTTCCCAAAAGGATGTGGACTTATGTAACAAAACTTGTGCCGATATCTTTTTTCAACTTCCCAATGGTTTTAAAAATGAATCTTTAAAGCTGTTAGACTTTTTCTTAAAAAACAAAAAATTAATTCCCTGGTTCCCCTCTGTTTTGATAGGAGAGAACTATAGGGCTGCCGTAGAATTTCTTGAACAGGTGCAGACAAAACTTATTGTAACCAATAATACCGGGATAGCTTATGAAGCTTACAAAAAAGGAATCCCCTGGATTGCAGGCCCCTATCTCAATATTGTTAATTCCTTTAGCCTTTTATGCTTAAAAAAAAATTTTAATAGCTGTGGCTCATTTATTTCTAATGAAATCAGTAAATATCAGATAAAAAGTATTATTAAGCCTGAGAATTTCAAACTGTACTATAGCATCTATCATCCTATTTTACTGATGACCAGCAGACAATGTTTACTTCATCAGGTTACTGGATGTGAAAAACACACAATGGATGAGGAGTGTATTCAAAAATGTGAAAAATCTTCATCCATTACAAACTTAAAAAATCAGCGGCTTTTAATTAAAAAAACAGCGGGAAATTACCATAGTATCTATAATAATATCAATTTTTTGAATACAGATATTGTTAGTGATATACCCAATATTTTTTCCAATTGTTTTATTGATTTAAGGGACATAAAAACCGAAACTAAAATAGAAATGGATAAAGCAAGCATAATAAGGCTTTTTGAAAACCTTCTTAATGGAAACCTTGATACAAAAAAAAAGCTCAAACAAGTTATTCATCCCTCAACTAACACTCAATACAAAAAAGGGATTTAACAATATCAAACATCATGTCAAAAAACTCAAAACCAGCACTCAAGGATTATTATCCCTGTACGTAGTATTTCGATGCCGAATTTCTAAATGATATCAAATCAATTGCGAACTATTTCTGATATAAAACCGAGTGGAATCCAGAGTGATGCCACCTGGTTTTTTTATATATCATCCATGTAAATGATCTATCCATCGAATTTTTAATGTAATTAAAAAAAACTGCAAGGAGTGTAAATCTTAATTTCCTGGCGTTCAAAGTAAGGTGATGGACGTGTGGCGGTATATTCTTAAATATGGTAGGATGGATGCATAAATTTACAGAGAGGTAAGGCCAATGTCGGATATTAAAAATGTGTGGGCGAATTCTCGTAAAATTGTCCAAGGTAAGCAGAGAGCCCGGGGACAAAAAAACGAACTTAAAATTGGAAAATATAATTATCTGGTTATTGAAAGCAGGTCTGATTTTGGTTTGTATTTAAGTTCTGATCGGGGAAGGATTCTGCTTCCCAACAAATATGTTTCTGATGATTTAAATGTTGGTGATTCCCTTGAAGCGTTTGTGTACACCGACTCCGAGGATCGTCTGGTTGCCACCACATTAAAACCTTTTGGTATTGTTGGAGATTTTGTTTTTCTGAAAGCAAAAGATGTGACTTCATTTGGAACATTTATGGAGTGGGGACTTGAAAAAGACCTGCTGGTACCCAAAAATGCACAGCAGAACTCCATATCGCCCGGGAAAAAATATCTGACAAAGATCTGTTTGGATCAAAAGACACAACGGGTGTACGGAACAACTCAAATATCTGTGAATTGCGATCAAAATATCAAGGGTCTTGAAGTGGGTCAGCAGGTCGATCTTATTATCCACTCTATTACCAAAATCGGTATCATGGCCGTAATCGATAACCGATATTATGGTATGTTGTATCTCAATGAAACCTACCAGGATCTGTTGATTGGTGATACTTGTACCGGCTATATCATGCGATTTCGTGAAGATAAGAAAATTGACCTGACTTTGAAAAAACCGGGGTATGAATCTGTAAAAGAATCTGCTCAAAAAATTGTAACCATTTTAAAAAAAGCCGGAGGTTTTATACCCTGTTATGATAAAAGCTCTCCCGAAGATATCAAAAAATTTTTTTCCATGAGCAAAAAAGAATTTAAAAAAGCGGTGGGGGGATTGTACAAAAAAGGAGTTTTAGAATTAAAAAAAGACGGGATTAGCCTGAAAAAATGAATAAGAATGATATTCTACGCCGTATTCAGTATGTCTTTGACTTTAGCGATTCAAAAATGATTTCTATTTTTAATCAGGCAGATCAGCAAGTCACACGAGCGCAGATCAGCGACTGGTTAAAAAAAATGATGCACCTGCCTATCAGAAATGTAGTGATAAACAGCTGGCATTTTTTTTGAACGGGCTGATCAATGATAAGCGGGGCAAAAGAGACGAGCCCCAGCTTGAGCCGGAAAAGAGTCTAAGTAACAATGCTGTTTTTATGAAACTGAAAATAGCCTTAAACTTGAAAGCAGATGATGTAATAAAGATTCTATCCCTGGCTGGTCTCAAGGGGATGTCTGAAGATCCTTGGACCCTTACGTCATCGAAAAGGTTTTAAAATGAGTTTGATGTACGAGGAATTAGATTTTTGGCCGAAGAACGTATTACACCAAACGAATTCACGTTTTTATACCGAGGAGGAGCTGGCACAGCATTTGAAACCTGGTGGAGTGTTTGGCCTCTGGGCAGATGGTTTCCTCGAAGACTCTTTTACCAACCTCCTGGGTATGGTGTTTGAAAGTGCTGACTCACAAACCATTGAGTTTGATAATCCTTTAACCGGTGGTTCGTCTGAAGGTGCTGTTTACGTGGCACGAGTGAGCCTGTAATGAAGATATGGGTGAATGCAGATGCATGCCCGGTGGTGATTAGAAATATTTTATTCAGAGCGGCTGAGCGCACCGGTGTACAACTCACGTTTGTCGCAAATCACCCCTTAACTGTACCACGGTCGCGTTGTATTAAAATGCTGCAAGTCGCATCTGGTTTTGATGTCGCTGACAAAGAGATTCTCAAGAGGCTTGTCACGGGTGATCTTGTCATTACAAGCGATATCCCTTTGGCAGCCCTGATTTTAGAAAAGGGGGGAGATGCACTCAACTCTCGAGGAGAACTGTATTCTTCGGACGATATTAGAGAGCGTCTGAACATGAGAGATTTCAAAAATAGTTAGGCGATCGAAACAGTTGATGAAACAGTTTCAATCCTACTTGTGATTCCCTCCGCCCATCCCCTTTTTTTATTTGACAAATATAAACTAGGCCTTAAATTTGACCATATTTATTTTTTTAATAAAAAAGGAGAAAAATATGCCTGACCTAACAGCAATTTTCGAAACAAGCAAAGGTACCATTAACATAAAATTATTTACAGACCAAACTCCTGTTACCTGTAGTAATTTTACAAATCTTGCAAAAAGGGAATATTATAACGGTCTTAAATTTCATCGTGTCATCGCAGACTTCATGATCCAGGGTGGATGTCCCCATGGAAATGGAACAGGCGGGCCCGGATATGAATTTAAGGATGAATGCAAAAAAGACCTGAAGCATGACAAACCCGGCATCCTTTCCATGGCCAATGCAGGCCCTGGAACAAACGGCAGCCAGTTTTTCATCACCCATGGTCCGACCCCTCATTTAAACGGCATGCACACTGTTTTTGGTGTTGTTGCAAGTGATGAAGACCAGAAAGTTGTGGACAGCATTGCCCAGGGTGATACCATAGAAAAGATCACCATTAAAGGAAATGTGGGTTCTTTGTTTAAACAAAACAAAGCCCAATTGGATGAATGGAATAAAATATTGAATAAGCAGTTCCCAAAACTTCCAAAAGCATAAAAAAATCCTGTAAAAATACCAACAGGACAATAAATAATAAAAAGGCCGGATCTGCGAAACAGATCCGGCCTTTTTATTTATAAAATAATTTTCGTTATTCTAAATCCAGATAAAAAGGAAAATCAAGCCTAATCAAGATCTGTTGAACCCTAAGGCTTTTTATGGTAAGTTAAAATATATTTTTCTCAAATCCCTCAAAATAAGGATACAATAATGGCTATAAGATACAAATTAGGTTTGATTGTCGCAGGATTGTCGTTTATCATTTTATCCATGTTTCTGGTTACCTGGTACACCACTTCGGCACAAAAAGCTGATGGTCTTGTTATCAACCTTGCCGGGCGTCAACGTATGCTTTCTCAAAAAATGTCCAAAGAACTCTTTTTATTTTCCGGGGCAACAGAATCAAAGGGAAAAAAACAATTAAATTCAAGTGCAGACAATACAATAAAAATATTTGATATTACCCTGTCTGCCCTGGCTGATTCAGGGAAGGCACCGTTATCTCTGGATCTGAAAGGAGCATATGCGACCTGCCCCAAAGCTTCTGAACCCGCTCTTTCCCAGCTCAATAAAGTAAAAAAAATCTGGAGTGATTTTTCAGTCCATATGAAGACTGCCCTTTCTGGAAACGAAAGTGCAGCTAAAAGTCTGAAATTTATTAAAAATAATAACTTGAACCTTTTAAATGAAATGAATACAGCCGTCGTGATGCTCCAGAATTCTTCAGAAAAAAAAGTACAGCGCCTGATTCTCTTTCAAACCTTTGGCTTGATTATCGGCATCATTCTCATGGTCATCAGTATCCTTCAAATTCGCTCCATTGTCAAAAACCTCTTGCAGTCCTCTGACACAGCCAAGGAGATGAGCTCCGGGGATCTGACCAGAAGGTTTAAAACAGCAGACAAGCCAAAAAACGAGCTCGATGAATTGGATTTTTTAGGGTATAATCTGAACATTTTTGCCCAATCCCTGCAGGAAAATATGAAAAATATATACCAGGAAGCCCAGGGTCTGAACAACTCTTCAACCGATATGAACAGTGTTGCCACAGAACTTTCCCAAGAGACTGACAGTTCTGCTGAAAAAACCATAAATATTACCCAGCGTGCCGAAACCATGAGCGAAGACATGAATGCAGTGGCAGCTGCTATGGAGGAGCTGACAGCAAACACTCAGCAGATTGCCGAATCCACATCCCGGATGAGTGAAACCAGCAAAAAAATCGCACAAAACGCTGACAAAGCCAGTCATATTTCCGATAAAGCAGTTGAAAGAGTTGATTCTGCCTCCTCAAGAGTGGATGATCTAGGAAATGCTGTCCGTAAAATCGGTCAGGTTTCTGAAGCCATCACTGATATCTCGGAGCAGACCAATCTTCTGGCTTTGAATGCAACCATTGAAGCAGCCAGGGCCGGAGAAGCTGGAAAAGGGTTTGCCGTTGTTGCAAATGAAATAAAAAGCCTTGCCAATCAGACGACAGAGGCCACAGAACAAATAAAAAAAAATATCGACTGGATAAAGGGATCAACCTCATCCACGGTTGAAGATATTAAGGAAATCGCGAAAATAATCAATGACGTCAATGATATTGTTAAAAATATATCTGCTGCAGTTGATGAGCAGACAAGCACCATTTCCGAAATAGACGACAATGTATCCCAGGGTGCGGATGCGGTCCAGGAAGTCAGTTCAAATATTGCAAACACATCCATTGCATCGACTGAAATTGCCCGGGATGTAAATGATGCCAGTCAATCAATTTCCCAGATATCATCCAATTCGACCCGTATTGCCCAAAGCTCTGAACAGCTTTCCCATCTGGCAAAAAAACTTCATGAGATGGTGGATCACTTCACAATAGAATAAAAATTTTTAAATCTATGAAAAATATTATAATTTCAAAAGGGTATAAAACAATACTTGCCGGGATGCCGGATATGAGTGTTATTCAGATCCCAGAGCCTGAGACGGTGGCCGTGTCTGCCATGGATATCCCTTATATCCGCCCCAAACTTCTGGTTAAGGAGAATGACCCCGTAAAAACAGGTACACCTCTATTTTGTGACAAGAGAAACAAACGCATCCGTTATGTGGCTCCCGGCACCGGAATTGTTAAACATATTGTTTTTGGAGAACGCAGAAGATTGCTTGAGGTAGTGATTGGTCTTGATAAAAAGAATGAATTCATTCAATTTGAAACATTGCCTTTAGAAAGTATTGATACGGTTCCCAGATCAAAAATCATAAAACTATTACAGGAAGGCGGGCTTTGGCAGTGTTTCCGGGAGTTCCCGTTTAAAGATACAGCCGATGAAAACCATGAGCCTCCCATGATCATCGTTTCTCTAAATGGAAATGACCTGTTTTCCCCTCATCCACGGGTAATATTGGAAAACAATATTAATTCTTTTGAATTCGGCATAAAAATTTTAAGCTTATTGTCAAAACGTATCATCGTGACATCACGCCGGGATAATCTGGACAGCCTGGATAGACTCAATGGGTTTAAAGAGCATATCACCCATATTGTTCCTGATTTTTATCCGGCCTGGGACCCTGGGGTTGTTTTGTATCAATTAAAAAGAACCCGGGAAGAAAATCGCTCCTGGTGCATTTCTGCAGAGCATCTGATACTGGTTGCAAAATTCCTCTTAACCGGCAGGTATCCAGTAAAAAGAGTGGTGACGATTACAAGGTCAAATGATAAAAAACCTCATATTATCACCCGTCAGGGAGCACCTGTCAAAAATCTTATAGGAAACCTGGATGAGAACAGCCTTATTACAACAGGCCGCTTCAATGGCAGATCTGTTGATCCACAAACCCATATCGGATTTTTTGAAAACACCTTGAACATTATCAAAGACAATCAAAAAGAGGAGCTGTTCGGATTTATTCAGCCGGGATTGACAAAACCCACTGTCTCCAAAACATTTTTTTCCTGTCTGACCAAAACACCGAAAGAGCTTGACTGTAACCTGCATGGAGAAGAAAGAGCCTGTATCAATTGCGGCTGTTGCGTTAACATCTGCCCCGTTGATCTGATGCCCAATTTTATTATAAAAGCATTGCTAAGCGATGAAATCGAGGATGCATTGAGTTATGGTCTGCTGGATTGCTGCCACTGCGGTCTGTGCTCATATGCCTGCCCCTCGAAAATCGAACTGACAAAATTATTGTTCCATGGAATGGACGCTCATTATAAGGACAAAGAATAGGGGTATGCATCCTTTAAAGAAACTACTGGATCTGAGTGAAAAATATTTTACAGGCTCGGGAAAACTCAACAGACTGGCGCCTCTTTTTGATGCCACAAAAACATTTTTCTTTTTCCCGTCACCAAAAATCCAATTCAGTCCGTTTGTGAGAGACAACCTTGACCTGAAACGGTTTATGAGTTTTGTCCTCATTGCCCTTCTGCCCGTACTGGTATTTGGTATTTACAACACTGGTTTTCAGGCAGGACTTGCCCGGGGGGAATCCTATACTTTTTTTCAGTCTTTCCTGCTGGGGTCACGATATGTTTTACCCATCATCATTGTCTCTTATGGGGTGGGGTTTTTCTGGGAAATTGTCTTTGCCACCATCCGGAGACATAAAATCAGTGAAGGGTTTCTTGTTACAGGGCTTTTATTTCCCTTAACCCTTCCTCCAACCATTCCTTTATGGCAGGTGGCCGTGGGAATTTCATTTGGTGTGGTTATCGGCAAAGAAGTGTTTGGCGGAACCGGAAGAAACTTTTTAAACCCGGCACTGACAGGGAGAGCCTTTTTATTTTTCTCTTATCCTGTTTCCATGTCCGGAGATGTCTGGGTGGCGGTAAAAAATTCAGTGGATGGTTTCAGCGGGGCCACCGCACTGTCTATTCTGGCCCCGGAAGGTGAAAAAATTACAACGGCTCTTGCAGGTGACGGCTTTAGCTTATCCAATCTTTTTCTTGGGTTTGTACCGGGAAGTATTGGAGAAACTTCAGCTTTATGCTGTATCCTTGGGGCGTTGTTCCTGATCATCACAAAGATTGCAAACTTCAGGATTATTATCGGGGGGGGTGTTGGATTAATTGTTACCTCCATCATTTTTTATCTGATTCCGGGTGGATCTGACTCCTGGATGAATGCAGGCCCTTTATTCCACCTTTGCGCCGGTGGATTTTTATTCGGCATATCATTTATGGCTACGGACCCTGTCAGTGCCCCGGGCACCAACCCTGGACGGTGGATCTTCGGTTTTTTAATCGGATTTTTAACCGTTATCATCCGGGTGGTCAACCCGGCTTTTGTCGAAGGTACTATGCTGGCCATTCTTTTTATGAATGTGTTTGCTCCGATGCTGGATCATATTGTGATTAAATATAAGGCATCAAAAAGGATACCCAATGTCTGATCAACCCTTTGATAAAAACAGCAAGAAAAATGTCATCGTGTTTGCCCTGCTGCTCTCTATCATCTGCAGCCTTTTAATTACGGCTGCTGCAGGCGGGTTAAAAGGATTTCAGGTGGCCAATATGGAACTTGACAAAAAAATCAATATACTCAAAGCTGCTAACCTTATCGGCCATAAAAAGCCGTCCAAAGAAAAAATAAATGAACTTTATGATGCCCGTATCAAGGAAGTAATGGTCGATGACCAGGGGAAAATCATTGGAAATTATGTCCCCAATGCTTTGAACCTCTATTTTTTTCAGAAGGCCGGCCAGGGGGATATAGTGATAAAAGGGTATATCCTTCCCATCAACAGCCGAGGATTATGGGGGAAAATACAAGGGTATCTCGCCTTTGAAAATGATGGCCAGACCATATCAGGATTCTCAATTTTCAGCCATTCGGAAACCCCGGGGTTAGGCGGTGAAATAGAAAGTGCCTGGTTTCAGAAAAACTTTAAAGGCAAGAAAATATTAAACTCCCAGAACAAATTTGTTTCAGTGGGCATTGCCAAAGGAAAGGCCACAAATCTTCCCAAAGACGAACAAGCCCATTATGTGGACGGAATTTCAGGGGCGACACTAACCGGCAAATATCTTTCACAAGGGATAAAACAGACCCTGATCAAATATGATTCCGTGTCCATTACCTTCAGGCAGAAACAGCTTAAAGCAAAAAAAATGAGCCCCAATAAAGATACTGATTAAAAAGATACTGACCCAAAAGATAGTAAATAGACAAAAAGGATAGTATTCATCATGTCCGAAGAGAAAACAAACTATATAGAGATCGTAACCAGAGGCATCTGGAAGGAAAATCCCGTTGCCTACCAGGTATTGGGAATTTGTTCCGCACTGGCTGTCACGGTTAAAATGTCCACTTCCATCGTCATGGGCATTGCCCTGACAATAGTAACTGCTTTTTCCAGCCTGATCATATCTTCTTTGAGGAAAAGAATCCCATCCAATATCAGGATCATTGTGGAGCTTGCTATTATTTCTTCCCTTGTCATTATCACTGATCAGGTATTGAAAGCCTTTTTTTATGATATTTCCAAACAATTGTCTATCTTTGTCGGTCTGATCATCACCAATTGTATTGTTCTTGGAAGGGCCGAAGCCTTTGCCCTTGCCAACAAACCTATGGATTCTTTTTTTGACGGTATTGGAAACGGTCTGGGTTACAGCCTGGTACTGGTTACAGTGGCTTTTATAAGAGAGCTTTTAGGATCGGGTAAATTTTTAGGGTTCAACATTATCCCGCAATTTGTTTTTGATGCCGGATACCAGAACATGGGCCTCATGGTGCTGGCACCCGGGGCTTTTTTCATTATCGGGTTGCTGGTCTGGCTGAAAAACAGTCTGCCCGGGATATCGAAACCCGGAACATATAAGTAAAAAAGATAGGAAGTGCACATGGGTGATCTATTAAGTCTGTTTATTAATTCCGTATTTATCGGTAATATTCTTCTGGCCTATTTTCTGGGCATGTG
>NZ_JAIOSW010000134.1 GCF_021107415.1 Desulfobacula sp. | reverse complement strand
GGGGGTAAAAGCCGTGTTCAACCGGTCATAACGGTGCAAAAGCCAGTCCCCCTCACCGATTCCGATATCAAAGACATACATGTGCCAGTCATCAGTAACGCAAAAGAGCATGCCATCGGCAATGGAAGGCGGTGCGGTAACACTGGCCCCGACCCTGTATGTCCAGAGAATACGGCCTGTTTCTTCATCCAGAGCAAAAAATCCGCCCTTTTCCCCATCCCTGGTCCCGATAAAGACAAGGCCGCGGGCAAGTGTGGGGGAGCTGATATCGGTTTTTTCTCCGATTTTTGTTTTCCACTTCAGGGTGCCTGAGATGGAGTGGACAGCATAGACCCATCCTTTTGTATCTGAAATAAAGACGACCCCTTTGTGCAAGGCATTAAAAGACAGAGGGCAGGCTTCAAGATCAAAGGACCAGAATCTTGCACCGGTTTGTTCATCATAGGCATTAAGGGTGTTGTTCCTGGCAATGGCAAGAAAGAGCCGGCCTTTGCCGTCCGCGGTGATGGAATTATCCCAGGGGCCGGCAGCAAGGTTTTTTTTCCAGACGGACCGGCCTGTTTTGGCATCCAGCTTGACCATGCGGCCCCGGGACGAGGCAATAAAAAAAGCTCCATCCTTTAGTATGGGCTTTGTAAGGCTCAGACTGCCAAGATCATAATTCCAGATGGTCTGCCCGGTCTGCTTGTCCAGGCAGTACACCTTGTCCGAGGCAAAAAACAGGTGGGTGTCATTATAAAGGATGGATTCCGGGATGCCGTTGGGGATGTTTTTTTTCCATTTAACTGCTCCGGTGAAACGGTTTAAGGCATAAACATATTCGTTAAAGGGATCGGTTTCATGGGAGTAGTTGCCAATATAGATGATATCACCATCAATGACAGGGCCCACATATCCAGGGCCGATGGTTCGATCCCACAAGATGGTGCCGTTTTTGGTATCAATGGCAAATATTTTGTTGAATCCCGGGCCGTGGGTGGCGCAGGATGTCACGTAGGCCATGCCGTTGGTATAGGCCACACAAGACTCCTGAAAATTGGTTCCCGTAGTCCTGGATTTGAACAAAAGCTTATGACCATGGCTTGTGCCGTCAAGGTTAAGCTCGATGGTTATAGGATAGGAAGTGATGCTGGTATGGAGATTATCAATATCGTTTTCAGGGCTTGTTATACAGCCTGGGAAAAAAGAGATTAAACAAGAGAGAATCAAGAGATGAAAACAGCTTGTTATTCGCATTTTTTATTACCCTGTATCCAGTAAAAAACGATTGAAAAAATAGTTGAAAAAAGAGTATGACATGAAGATTGTAATTTCAAATAAAAATCTCCTTTTTTTAATTATTTTTGAACAAACTTAATTTTTGGGTGTCGAATACAAAGGGGGCGTTTAATTTGTTCTCCTTACCGCTCTATCTGGTGGAAGAGAGCAGTCGGTTTATTAATGATTTTTTTCAGGAACTATCTTGATTTGCAGATGAAATCAGAAAAGTATGGATAAAACTCAGGGGGGGACAGATTTGAAATCTATCCCCCATTGTCATGTATTTATTTTTGTATTCTTTTTCTTCCGATTCCGGCAAGACCTAGAAGACCGATTCCAAAAAGAACTATGGTAGCAGGTTCCGGAACAGGAGCACCAACGAGTTGGCTTTGAAAATTACCAGTACCGTCCGTTGCGACTAAGTTAACAACTTTTATATCCCAGCCTGTTACCTTGAAATCTGAAATGCCATTGGAAAGAAGGCTCCAATCTGTGTTGCTGGTGATCTCATCTTCCATGTACCAGATAGCGTTTTGAACTTTATCTACACCTTGTTGATGGGTGAGACCTGTAAACAGACTATCAAAGTCGCCATTGAAAAATGAAGCATACAGCCATATGCTTTCCTGGGATAGGGGGTCACCGGTTTTACCAGTAGTGGATTCTGTCTCCCAGACACCATAGTTGGTGCCTCCCAGGGTGGCAACTGATCCGACGGATTCTACCTTGTAAATACCATTGTTATTAAAGATTTCGTTTTTTTCAATGCAGAACGTATTATAAAGATCACCGATAGTGTTGGTATTAGTGCTATTATTGATTTTCATTCCATAATTATCACCCCACTCGGTGTTCATTTGAACTGTATCTCCAGCCATTGGCAATGCCCACACATTTCCTGCAAATAATAACATCAACCCGAATAACAATCCTGCTTTAATCATTTTTTTCATAGTCATTCTCCTTAGTTAATTATAATTTTTATTCATTTTCACTTTTTGCAATTAATCTTTATCAAAGCAACTAGCGTGCCAGGAGGTGAAACCCTTTAAACAAGGGATTCTTATATAATTAAGCTCCGAATTAGGAAAAAAATTACATAAATTGGATAAAAAAGTACATAATTTTGGGTAAAAAAGAACCTAATTTATCAAAAATCAAAACAGGAGTACATGATTCTAATTTCCTGGTGCCAGTATAGAATAAAGGCGGGCAGCTGTCATTCTTCTTCCCCTCCTTAAAAGGTATTGTAAGGCATCTAAAGCAGTTGATACTTTTTATAAAAGTAATTATGGGGGAAAAAAGGATTGATCCTGCTACAGGGGTTATTCGGAAATCAGCTTTTCAGATAAGTATAGAAATTGTTCTAAAATTGGTGAACACCATTTCTGAGCGTGCCATATCATGATAACAGATGTCTCAGCATCCGGTATATCCCATTTGAGACTTGCAAGTTCACTGGCAGCCAGTTCCTCCCGGACAGATATTTCAGGGCAGATTGTCACGCCAATACCCATTTTCAGGCAGGTTTTCATGCTGTTAATACTGGAAAATTCCAGTATCATGGGAGTGACATCCAATTTTTCGAGCGACCGCTCGAAAGCTCGCCGGTAACTTCAGTCGGTTTTGGCAAGCAGAACCGTCTGGTGGTTTAAATTCTTTAAATTTATCTTATTTTCAAAGGCAAGCGGATGGGATGGACTTGCAGTCAGGACTAGTTTTTCTGTCTTCAGCAGACGGACATTGACATCTTTAAAATGAATTGTATCCGTCATTAAAAAGGCCAGATCAATACGGCCCGAATTCAATTCTTCTTTAAGCTGTGTATCCGTACAGTTGATGAATGTCAGTTTGACTTTCGGATTGGCTTTGTGGAAGCGGTCTACAATATCAGGCATGTAAACGGCCGCCAGTGTTTCGGGCACACGGATGGTAAGACTGCCACGTGTATAGCGGCTGCCAGATACTTCCGAACGGATTTCAAGTGACATCTCTTCCATGCGGCGTGCATACTCATATAGTTTGCGGCCGGCTTCAGTCAGCAGCACCCGTCTTCCGATCCGGTCAAACAATTTGATTTTAAGTTCATCTTCAAGCGCCTTTATTTGTGCTGATACAGAAGACTGTGCCATAAAAAGTTGTTCGGCTGTTTTTGTGAAATTTAAATTATCAGCAACTGCACGGAAAGTTTTAAGCTGGCGAAATTCCATTTTAATTCCTTTATCGTTTGTGCCGATGGATTGCATCGGAATAAATCGTTGGACACGATTGATTTTTTATTTTAATCGATTAAACAGATATAAACAAGTGCAGGAGTAGAGAAAATGATTGAAGAAAAAAGTATCATCAAAGAGAAAGCAGGGTATTATTTTGAAAACGGATTTCATTGTGCTGAAGCTGTTGCAGTAGCAGTGTTAGAAGGATTGGGTAAAGATACTTCCCAGGCTGCCATTCATGCAACTGCTTTTGGCGGCGGGTTTGGGATGACATTTGATGAGGCTTGCGGTGCCCTTTCAGGAAGCCTGATTGCCATAGGTCACCTTTATGGACGGCGCATCCCCGGAGAAAACTGGGATATCCCGGCAGAACTGGGGAGTAAAATCAGGCAAAAATTTATTGATCATTTTGAAACCACACATTGCGCAACACTTCGGGAACGATTTGGAGAAGAAATGCTGGAGAAAGAGTGTTGCAAGGTTGTTAAAATTGTTGCGGCAGATCTTGTGGATCTGCTACAGGATTGCTGAAATTTATGAGCATTTCTGATTCAATTTAAAGGATTCGTTAAAGATGTCCAGAAGTTTTACATTCTGTTTTGCCATCATTACACAATTACCGCTTATGGCATAAAAAAGAATGCTGAGCCGAGTTTTTGAAGAATCATCCCTGATTCTTTCAATCTGGTTTTCATTAAAATCATCCACAAGTTCCCTTAGATAATGAAACTGCTCTACCGCTTCCTGGCAGTCTACGATTTCTTTGTCCCGAAAGGCAGTCTCGACAAGAGAGAAAATATTTAAGAAAACTTTTTTGATTTCTTTTAATTCTGACTTTTGAACGTCTAACAATCCCTTGTGACGGTTGCTGACATGCATGCTGGCACGGATAACCGTATCCCTGTGGCCGTCGGTGAGTTTTTGAAGCCTCCTGATAATCTGGTAAAAGTTGTAGGAAACTTCCTGATCTTCTTTTGAAAGCAATCTCAATACCTTAAAGACATTGGCAATGATGATATTGGTACTGTTCTGGAAGTGCTTGACATGCATCCGTTCCTCTCTGAGTTTATATAAATCCCCCTGGAAGAGTGCATCAAAAGAGATATCAAAGGATTCCCTGATGCCTTTGAGAAGAAAAGCCAGATGATCAAAGGTCTCGGATATGGATTCTTTGAAGTGTTCAACCTTGTGCAGGTTGTAAATGCTCATTTCTTCCTTGTCTTTTTCCTGGCTTTTATGTTTCTGGTGATTTTTCCAGATCATATATCCGGCAAAGGCAAATAAAATGAAAAATCCCGGTACTTTTAAATAGAACAGGATATTGGCAAAAATAAATGAGACCACAAATGCGATAAAGGCAGTCATGAACCATCCACCGATAACGGTTAATACACCCGTGACCCTGTATACCGCGCTTTCTCTGCCCCAGGCCTGGTCTGAAAAACTTGTTCCCATGGCAACCATGAACGTCACGTATGTGGTGGACAACGGCAGTTTCAAAGATGTGGCAAAAGAAACAACCATACTTGCCACCATCAGGTTGACTGAAGCACGAACCAGGTCAAATGAGGGCCTTTCCGCTTGGGATGCCCCGCGGCTTTCCATAACCGGGGTAAGGCGTTGGGATATGGTTTCTCTAATGGTTTTCGGGGTCAGATTTGTTACCGTGTTGAATAGAAAATCAAACATGTTGACAATTTTTCTGGACAGCCAGATAGACTCAAATTTTTCTGTACCCTCATCTTGTTGGCCCAGGCTGATTTCCGTTTCCGTGACTGTTCGTGCTTTTTTGGACAGCCATAGGGTCACCACCATGATAAGCCCTGCCACCAGCATAATATAAGTCTGGGAGTGCACCTTTTTGCTTAAAGCTGTCATTGTGATATTTAAAGGGTCAGCGGATGCAATGGCATTTTGAAAGGCATTGAGGCCTGCAAGGGGAACCCCGATAAAATTAACCAGATCATTGGCTGCAAATGCCATGGCAAGAGCAAAGGTTCCCACAAGAACAATGAGTTTTAAAATATTGACCTTAAAAAGCGATATAAGAATCTGTAAGATCATGGCAGAGACAATAAAAATACCGGCCATGATCACAAAAGAATTGGTTTTTATCCAGGCAATAGTCCCGGCATCCATGAAGGTCGCCCCTTTAGATCCTTTGACAAGGATAAAAAAGGTAATGGCAGTCAGGGCCATGCCACCCCAGAGCGCCCCATATTTTTTTAATCGTTCCTGATAATCAAATGTGAAAATCATACGGGATAAAAACTGCATCAAAGCTCCCGCGAAAAAGGCCAATACAATGGATAAAAGGATGCCACCCACAATGGCCATGGCTTTGGCTGTATTAATATAGTCCCATAATGCCATAGTGCTGTCGGAGGCGGCCATGATCTTAATCATGGCAAGGGCTACAGCCGCTCCCAGCAGCTCAAATACAATGGATACTGTTGTTGAAGTTGGTAACCCATGGGTATTGAACAGATCAAGCAGCAGGATATCCGTGATCATGACAGCCAGAAAAATGGTTAAAAGTTCCGGCATGGAAAAAAATTGGGGATGGAAAATTCCTTTTCTCGCCACTTCCATCATGCCGCCTGAAAAGGTAACACCGGCCAGGATACCCAAGCTTGCAACGGTCATGATAATGAAAAAGGGGGCAGCCTTGGACCCGATAGATGAATTTAAAAAATTAACCGCATCATTGGTCACACCGACCATCAGATCAAATATGGCAAATAAGATCAGCATACCGACAATTATATAGCACAATTGGAGACCCATAATTTTTTCTCTTTTAGTATATTCCTGATTTTGAAACCATATTTAGACCTTCTTGTCCGGTTT
>NZ_JAIOSW010000402.1 GCF_021107415.1 Desulfobacula sp. | reverse complement strand
CTTGCCGTTCTTTTAGGCTGCGATGCAGTGGGCGCCTCCAATAGAGCGCAATGGTGCTACAAACCTTTTGATGATCTTCTCATGAAGGCAAAACAGGTTTCAGACATTGCAGAAAGAACAAAACTCTATGAAGAAGCCCAGGTTATCTTCAAAGAACAGGCTCCCTGGGTAACCATTGCCCATTCAATTGTTTATAAACCCATGAGTAAAAAAGTAGTTGATTTTAAAATTGATCCTTTTGGCGGACACATTTTTTATGGTGTAGACCTTAAATAATTAAAGGATCTATTTAATGAGTAATGGCGGTACAGCACACCTTTGTTGTACCGCCCCTTTTATATTAAGAATGTGATTCCATCATGATTCGATTTTTTTTAAGAAGATTTTTTAATATTTTTCCTGCTTTTATCGGTGTAACCCTTCTGACTTTTTCCCTTATTCATTTGATTCCCGGTGATCCGGTTGAGCTTCGTGCCGGAGAGCGCGGGATTGACCCTGCAAGGCATGCAGCCATGAAAGCGGAAATGGGTCTGGATAAACCACTTTACGTGCAATATTTCAGATATATCGGTGGTGTTTTCAAAGGGGATCTGGGCAGGTCGTTTGTAACGAAAAAACCCGTCTTTAAAGAGTTCTTAACCCTTTTTCCCGCCACACTTGAGCTTTCCTTCTGTGCCATGATTTTTGCAGTGTTATTAGGACTGCCGGCAGGCATTATCGCAGGGGTCAAAAGGGGGACTGTTTTTGACCATACGGTCATGGGAGCTTCTCTGACAGGCTATTCCATGCCCATTTTCTGGTGGGGGCTTTTAATGATCCTGTTTTTTTCAGTCCATCTGGGATGGACACCTGTATCAGGCAGGATATCAGCCCTTCTATGGATTGATGCTGACACTGGTTTTATGCTCATTGATGCCTTCCGCTCTGATGAACCCGGCGCCTTTAAATCCGCGTTGAGCCATTTGATTCTGCCATCCATTGTTCTTGGAACCATCCCTCTGGCAGTGTTCGCAAGGATGACACGGTCCTCCATGCTTGAAGTTTTAAATGAAGACTATGTCAGAACTGCTAAAGCCAAGGGCCTGTCTCCAGGACGTGTTATAATGGTACATGCTTTGAGAAATGCAATGATACCGGTTATTACGGTTATCGGTCTTCAAACCGGTGTTCTTCTTGCCGGTGCAATTTTAACCGAAACGATTTTTGCCTGGCCCGGAGTGGGAAAATGGATTCTTGAATCCATAAACCGGCGTGATTACCCGTCCATTCAGGGAGGAATTCTTATTATTGCCACATTAATCATTTTTGTAAATCTAGGGGTGGATATTCTTTATGGAATTATTAATCCCCGTATTCGTTACACCCGTTAGGAATTCAAGATGAGTGAAACTACAATAATAACCCGGAACAATGCAGTACCGCCCCATCCATTAAAGGAATTCTGGAAATATTTCAGCGAGAACAAGGGTGCGGTTATTGGGTTATTCTTTATTATATTTGCGATTCTGGTCGCAATTTTTGCAGATTTTATAGCGCCTCATAATCCGTTTGAACAATACCGGGATGCCTTTTTGCAGCCGCCCATCTGGATGGATGGCGGAAACAGCAGATTTATCCTTGGTACCGATGATGTGGGAAGAGATATTCTTTCAAGGCTGATCCACGGTTCAAGATTAAGCCTTTTTGTGGGGGTTATTGTTGTCACCATTTCCCTTGCAGTCGGTATTATTCTCGGCCTGACTTCCGGTTATATCGGCGGGTATTATGAAACCATTATCATGAGGTTAATGGACATTATCCTTGCCCTGCCAAGTCTTTTGCTGGCTCTGGCCATTGTGGCCATACTGGGTCCCAGCCTGCAAAATGCCATTTTAGCCATCGCCATTGTTGTGCTGCCCCACTATGTCAGGCTGACAAGGGCATCAGTGATTGCAGAAAAAAGCAAGGATTATGTGACCGCATCAAAAGTCTGCGGCTCAGGACCTTTAAGAATGATGTTTGCAGTATTGCTTCCAAATTGCATGGCTCCTCTTATTGTCCAGGCAACCCTGGGGTTTTCAACTGCTATTCTTGATGCAGCCGCCCTGGGGTTTTTGGGCATAGGTGCCCAGCCGCCAACCCCTGAATGGGGGGCAATGCTGGCCAATGCATTGCAATTTATTCAAAGGGCCTGGTGGGTAGTGACCTTCCCCGGACTTGCCATCCTTTTAACAGTGCTTGCCTTTAACCTGGCAGGTGACGGACTCAGGGACGCTCTTGATCCGAAAATGAAGCGATAAAAAATATTATTTAAGAAGAAATTATGAATCAAATATTAGAAATAAATAATCTCTCTGTCGACTTTGACGGATTCAAGGCAGTGGATGGTGTTGATCTGTCTCTGGGCCAGGGAAAAATCCTGGGGATTGTTGGAGAATCAGGGTCGGGAAAGAGTGTGACCCAGCTTGCTCTGATGGGATTGATTCCATACCCCGGGATCATTGAAGCGGATAAGCTGGTTTTCAAGAGTCAAGACCTGTTGAACATGTCAAAAAAGAAGAAACGCAAGATCACCGGAAAAAAGATTGCCATGATTTTTCAGGAACCCATGACAAGCCTCAACCCCTGTTTTACTGTTGAGTTTCAGTTGACAGAGACTTTAAAAATTCATGAGGGCGGATCAAAAAAACAACGACGGCAGAGGGCCATTGAATTATTAAACCAGGTTGGTATTCCAGCGGCGGAAGAGCGGTTGAAAACTTTTCCCCATCAGTTATCAGGAGGAATCAGCCAGCGGGTCATGATTGCCATGGCCATTGCCTGTAATCCAACCCTGCTTATTGCAGACGAACCCACGACTGCCCTGGACGTGACCATTCAGGCCCAGATTCTTGATCTTTTGATTGACCTTCAAAAAAAGAATAACATGGCTCTGATCCTTATCACCCATGATATGGCAGTCATTGCTGAAACCGTTGAAGATGTGATCGTTATGTATGCCGGTCAGGTGGTGGAAAAAAACAGTGCGAATAATATTTTTACATCTCCCAGACACCCTTATACCGAGGCCTTATTAGGCTCCTTGCCTGAACGTAATGTTGGCTCTGAAAGACT
>NZ_JAIOSW010000106.1 GCF_021107415.1 Desulfobacula sp. | reverse complement strand
TCTTTTTCTCCTAAAAATTATTGGTTGGCAGGCTGACCAAGATACGCTTCAATCACCTTCGGGTTATTCTGAATTTCATGAGAATCACCTTCAGCAATCTTAATACCATGATCAACACATACAATATGATCACACACTCCCATCACAACCTTCATGTCATGCTCCACAAGGAGAACGTCAATACCCAGTTCTGATATACGTGTAATGTCTTTCATTAACTCTGAAGATTCAGAGGGGTTCATTCCGGCGGCAGGCTCATCCAGCAGTAGTACTTTGGGTTCCGAGGCAATAGCCCGGGCAATTTCAAGCCGTCGCTGCAGGCCGTAGGGCAGACTGGATGCCACATCATCGGCATATTTTTCAACCCCCATGAAGGTCAGGGCTTCCATGGCTTTTTCTTTTATAAAGGCTTCTTCGCGCTTCTGGGACGGGGTTCTGAAGATCGCTCCCACAACCCCCTTGGAGGCCCGGCAGTGCCTGGCCACCATGGCATTTTCAACCGCAGTCATGGCAGAAAAAAGACGGATATTCTGGAAGGTTCTGGCAATCCCTTTGTCAAAAATCACATAGGGGCGTTTGCCGAGAATGCTTTTCCCGTCAAAGATCACGTCTCCTTCAGATGCCTGGTACACACCGGTGAGCACATTGAAAACAGTGGTTTTCCCTGCACCATTCGGCCCGATCAACCCGACAACGCCACCATTGCCGATTGTAAAACTCAAATCAGATATTGCTAAAAGCCCGCCAAACCTTACAGTAACATTTTTTAATTCTAGTTGTGCCATACAGAAATATCAACCCATTAAATTTTAAAAACTTACAAACAACTTAAAAAGCGCTTCTATAGCCTGATTGTAGGTTTCTGTAGCCCATATGTTTTATCTTGTCAACTAAAAAAATTGCGTTTTCCCATGACGATTATCATAAACCCGGAACTGGCAAAGCGATAAAAATTTGAAATGGTCTAACCATACTAAAACGCATTTTTGGCTTTGTTCAAATTTTACCTTTACAAAACATTTACATTTATATTGACATTTAATCAAAAGACTGTCACACTATGAAAAAATCAGGAGACAAAGGCTTAACATGAGAATAGAACTGACCCAAAACCAGCAAAAGGTGCTTACTTACCTGAAACAGCAAATCAAGAAAAACGGTGTTTCCCCCAGCCTTCGTATGGCCGCCGCCGAACTTGGCATCAGCCATGCCGCGGTTGCCCAAACTCTGAAAACCCTTGAAGACAAGGAGTATATCCGACGGGAGGGCCGATACAGCCGGTCCCTCCATATCCTGGACCCTGTCGGGGATTTGCACATTTTGCAAAGGCAAAAACAGATTCCTGTCATTGGTCACATCACGGCCGGTCTTCCCATGTATGCTCAGCAGGAATGGGAAGGCAGTCTCCTGGTGGATGCAAAAATATACCCGGGGCAGAATCTTTTTGCCCTTAAAATACAGGGAACTTCCATGAAAAATGCCGGTATTCTCGACCAGGACCTTGCCATTTGCGAACCCCGGCAATATGCCCGTAACAAAGAAATTGTCGTGGCCCTGATCCATCATGAACAAGCCACGGTAAAACGCTTTTTCCTTCACCCGGAGTTTATTGAACTGCGACCTGAGAACCCGGATTTTAAGTCCCGGGAATATGCATTTGAAGACGTATTGATCCAGGGCAAGGTTATCGGCATTATTCGCGGTCCCCAGGGCATGGAGATGCAATGACGAAAAACAATGCATGTAAACTTTTCGTGGGCACCAGCGGCTACTCCTATGGGGAATGGATCGATTCCGGATTCTATCCTGACGGCACTCATTCTTCCAATATGCTCAATTTTTACACGCAGGTCTTTATAACCACAGAACTCAACTATACCTGGTACCAGATGCCAAAGGCACCGGCCATTGAACGTATGTGTACAAAGGTACCGGAAAACTTCAAATTTGCCGCAAAGCTGACACGGACCATGACCCATGAAATAAAAAAGGGAGTCTGGCAAAAAGAAGTCATGCTTTACCGTCAGGGCATAGAGCCGTTAATTCAATCGAAAAAACTGCTTTGTATTCTCATCCAGCTTCCACCCTGGTTTAAACGATCCATAAAGTACAGGCATTATCTTGCAGCACTTTTGGATGAACTTGCGGGACTGCCTCTTGCCGTGGAATTCCGGCATGATTCCTGGGCAGAGGACAAGGTCTTTTCAGAACTTGAAAGACGAAAAGTGACTCTGGTATCTGTGGATGAACCGGATCTTCCAGGCCTTTTCCCACGCCTTGATGTGGTCACCAACCCAAATTTTTTTTATATCCGCTTCCATGGCAGAAATGCCGGAGGCTGGCGATCCGGCAACATGCAGAAACAATTTGACTATGATTATGCAGACCGGGAGCTTAAAGGATGGGCCGCCACCATTAAAACCGCCATGATGCCCGAAGCTGTGGCCGGCGGTATTTTTTTTAACAATCATGTGAGGGGTCAGGCCCCGAAAAATGCATTACGGCTGATCACCCTCCTGCTCAAGGGAAAACACCGTTAAAACACATGGAACGCTCCATCATCCATTTAAACATAGTCGATTTTGCTGTTGCCGTGGAAATCAATATGCAGCCGTCTCTCAAAGGCTATCCATTGATTATTGCCCCCCAGGGAACACCCCGGGCCGTGGTGTATGACATGAGTGATGAGGCCTATAAAGAAGGCATTCGAAAAGGCATGCCGTTGGCTCGTGCAAAGCGGATCAATAAAAAAATTAAAATTCTGCCCCCCAGTTTCAACCGGTATGAACGGGTTATGAAGGATCTTTTTAAAAAAACCCTTGCCTATACACCGCTCATCGAATCAGGAATGCTGGACGGCCATATATTCCTGGATGTCACAGGTTCAGGGCGACTTTTCGGCCCTTCAATTGATGTGGCATTTAAACTTAAAAAGGCGTTTACAAAAACATTCAATTTTGATCGCATCTGGTCTGTTGCCACCAACAAGCTGGTGGCCAAGGTAGCCACCCGTGTTGTCAAACCTATTGGAGAATATATTGTCGCCCCGGGTGAGGAAAAAGCGTTTCTTGCCCCATTACCCATCCATCTGATTCCCGGTTTTATAAAAACGGATTTAACCCGTTTCAAGGAATTCAATCTTCTTTACGTATCCCAGGCAAGGGCGCTTACCCTGGAACAGCTTCAGATCCCCTTTCATCACCGGGCTCCCCTGATTTACGACCGGATCAGAGGAATTGATCCCACACCCGTCACCAGGTTTTATGAAACCCGGTCAATCATACGGGCAGATCATGAATTTAACGACGACACCAACAATGCTGCCATATTAAAAAAGGCCCTCTATCTCATGATTGAAGAAATCTGCAGAACCTTGCGAAACCGAAAACTTACCGGCGCTGCCACAAAAATCATTCTCTCGTATTCGGACGGGCTGCAAAGTACCTCAAGATTAAAACTTACTCCTTCCACATCCAATGATATGACCCTGTTTAAAAAATGTGTCCCTCTTTTACATAAGGCATGGACCCGGCGAGTCCGCATCCGCCACATGCGCCTGATATGTGAAAAGCTTGCCCCGCAAGAGGTACAGATAGAACTGTTTACACCCAGAACAAAAGAGACAAAACAGGCCGACCTGATCCTGGCAATGGATGAGATCCGCACAAAATTTGGCAAAGGTTCAATCAAAACCGGTTTAACACTGATGGGCAAAATCGGGTAAAAGTGATTCCTTTAAACATAAGATCCCACTATTCTTTCATGTGGGGCACAGCTTGTGTAAAAGATTTATGCAGGCAGGCAAAGAGGCTTGGATATCAAAAGATTGCCTTGACAGATACGGACAATCTGTGCAGCATGTGGCCGTTTATAAAAGCATGCAGACACCAGGGATTAAAGCCAATCATTGGTGCGGAAATCACAGACTCCCGTACATCCCACAGAGCAATCTGTCTGGTGAAAAACAATAAAGGCTACAGCCATCTTACCCAACTTATCACCCAACGGCACAGAGACAAAAATTTTTCACTGAAAACAGCCCTGCCACACCTTTCAGAAGGGCTTGTGGTATTAACCAAAAACCATGACCTTTTGCCTTTCTGGTACGAAAACAATGTGGACGTTGCTGTCAATCTTGCCGGGAATCCCTTGTCGCAGCAACATCCTTTATGTGCGACAGCCAGAAAACTTGCCATTCCCATGGTGGCCACACCCGGCAGTTTTTTTATGAACAAAGAAGATGTAAAAATCCATTGCATGCTCAGGGCCATTGAAAACAACACCTGTCTGAGCCGACTGACCCATAAGGATGTCGCACCGGACACTGCATTCCTTGCCGGCCCTGACGTATACCGGGAAAAATTCAATATATTTCCCGATGCCATAAAAAACAGTTTTACCCTGGCAGAAAAACTTACGTTCCGGGAACCGGATTTTGGTATAGTGATGCCGCCCTTTGAAAACAACACCAGCCTTTCTGTTGATAAACTTTTATATCAAAAAACATTAAAAGGTGCAAAAATTCGGTATGGATCAAGTCTGTCAGGTCGTGTTATCAGGAGAATTGACCATGAACTTGCCATCATCCGGGAAATGAATTTTTGTGACTATTTCCTGGTGGTCCAAAGAATTATCAAAAAGGCGTCGCGGATT
Organism: Desulfobacula sp.; assembly: GCF_021107415.1. The sequence continues at coordinate 5,409 of NZ_JAIOSW010000106.1, read as the reverse complement.
TGCGGCAGGGGCTCCGGCGCAGCCTCCATTGTGGCCTATTGCCTTGGTATTACCAATGTCTGTCCCATTAAATACAACCTCTATTTTGAGCGGTTTCTAAACCCGGATAGAAAAGACCCGCCGGATATTGATATTGATTTTGCATGGGATGAAAGGGATAACATCTTAAACTGGGTCCTGGATGAGTTTAAAGGCCATGCTGCCATGGTATCCAGCCATATCCTGTTTCAACCCAAAATGGCTGTCAGGGAAGTAGCCCGGGTATTTGGACTGCCCGAGGCGGAAATCAGCAAAGTATCCAAGCGGCTTCCCTGGTTCTGGAAACTCAATGAAGCCAGGGAAGATCTCTTAAAAAGAATCCAACAGCGGCCTGAATTCAGGTTCATGGATTTTCCCCAACCCTGGCCGGAAATCATGGGTTATGCCCAGGCCATCACCGGAACGCCAAGATACCTTAGTGTCCACCCCGGCGGCATTGTCATTACGCCAAACCCCATTGATACCTATGTGCCCATAGAAATGGCCCCCAAAGGAGTGCCCATCATCCAGTGGGAAAAAGATGCCGCAGAAGAGGCAGGCCTGGTCAAAATTGACATCTTGGGCAATCGGAGTCTCGGGGTGATCCGGGACAGCATAGAGAGTATCAGAGGCACTTTTGGTAAATTCGATGATTTTAACACCCTTGACCCTGAAGATGATTATGAAACCCAGCAGAATGTGGCCCAGGGCAATACCATGGGATGTTTCTACATTGAAAGCCCTGCCATGCGATTGCTGCAGAAAAAATCAAAGGTAGGGGATTTTGAGCATGTGGTCATCCATTCCAGCATTATTCGGCCGGCAGCCAATGAGTTCATCCTGGAATACCTCAAACGGCTTCATACGGGAATCTGGAAACCCATTCATCCCCTTTTAGAAGACGTTTTGAATGAAACCTTCGGCATCATGGTGTACCAGGAAGATGTCTCAAAGGTGGCGGTTAAAATGGCAGGATTCACCCACGCCCAGGCTGACGGCTTAAGAAAAATCATGTCTAAAAAGGACAAAGAATTAGAGCTTGCGGATTATTATGACCGGTTTAAAAACGGCGCCATAGAAAAAGGAGTGTCCCTAAAAGACATTCAATTGATCTGGGACATGATCACAAGTTTTTCAGGCTACTCTTTCTGCAAACCCCACAGTGCTTCTTATGCACGGGTATCCTTTCAGGCCGCCTATTTGAAAACCCATTACCCGGCCCAATTCATGGCAGCGGTTATCAGCAATCAAGGAGGCTTTTATTCCACCTTTGCCTAGGTATCCGAAGCCAAAAGACTGAATGTCAGAATTCTCAACCCTGATGTCAACAAAAGCGATATCCAATGGAAAGGCCACAATTTTAAACTCAGGGTGGGGTTGCTGTCCATCAGGGACCTTTCTGCTAAAACCATGAAAACTATTATTGTACAACGAAATAGAACCCCATTTTCAAGCCTTGAGGATTTTTTTGTCCGGGTCAATCCCAGGGAAGATGAAGCACGGGCCCTGATCCACAGCGGCAGCCTGGATTCATTGGATAACAAAGACAACCGGGCGAGTCTTTTATGGGCCTTTGCATCCTGGCAAAAACGAAAAAAAAAGACAGCTCAGCAGCCTTCCTTATTTGATCGTATCGGGTTTGATCATACCGGAGCAATAACCGCCATACCAGATCTCCCGGCTGAAAATCCTGTTGAAAAGCTTCGCAGAGAATTTTTTGTCCTGGGATTTTTATGCACCTGCCACCCCATTGTCCTTTTTAAAGACATCATCCAACAGCACAATACGGTCAAAGCAAAACACCTGCCAAAGTTCACCGGCAAAAAAGTAATATTCGCCGGATGGCTCATCACAGGAAAAGTTGTAAAAACCAAACATGGTGACCCCATGAAATTTTTGACCTTTGAAGATGAGACCGGTATTATTGAAACTATTTTTTTCCCAAAGCCCTATGCGCTCTTCTGCCATATGCTGGATTATGGAAAACCCTATCTGCTTTATGGGAAACTTGATTCAAGCTGGGGAGCCATCACCCTCACCGTTGAAAAAACCCGGCCGATTCATATCTTGATATGAAAAAGAAATCAACGTCCTTTAAAAAAAGCCTCTTACCCCATAATGACAGAGTGCCCACCCTTCTATGTATCTAATGATAGCCCTGTGGCTTTGATACCGGCCCGTCTCGATGTCTTTTTTAGGCGCTTATTTTTTTATTACTTGTTGAGATGCTTTTTGCCGTTCTTGTTATTCCATAATAGATTAAGAGCAAACCTACAATACAATTCAAAATTTGTACTGTCATATTTGGTATATTTGATTTTAATAAAGACAATATTATCATGGTTAAAGATAAAAAAAGAAACGTAGAGGAGCCGGTACCTAATCCAAATAGAACCAATTGTTTCTTTTTATATTTTTTTTCAATTGCTTTTGCAGAAAATATGCTGGTCCAAAATACTATGGTTAATGGACTTGAAATAGTTAATACAAAACAGCTTGTAAAACTATTAATCGGTGTCCACGCAATAGAACTAATTTGTTCTGTATTATTTATAAATACCAATCCTTTATATAAAATCATTAATCCAAATAGTATTAGTATTATCGAACTAACTGCTCCAAAGATTGTTTTCATTTTATCTTCTTGAAGTAATTTACCAATACCGATTAGTGATAAAACGATATAGATATAATCAGCCAGTGTAACTGCGAGAATGGCGAATAAACTGTTTGTGTAATTGCTATCGAGTGTAATTCCAAGAATATAAAAAAACACGGGCCCAAGGGCTAATTGAAGAAATAAACCTGTTAACATTCCATTTAGAAATGGCTTCATTATATACCTCATAATAAATATATTTTTCTTTGAGAGGAGCAGTTGCTCCCAACATACCTTTATAGGGTCAAAATCTTTAAAATATGAATAACTCTCAATGTTATAAATATGATATATGATCTAAAGAATAGAGAGAATGGTTGTTTTAAGTTTAATAAGGGGCTTTCATTAATAATTTAAGGAATGATGAATAATGAACGTTAAAATTAAAAGTGAAATTGATGAGATAAGCATGAAAATTATACGGAAGCTTCAGATGAATGCACGATTCACTTTTAGTGAAATAGGAAGAAGAGTAGGGCTTTCATCACCTGCTGTTGCAGAGCGAATTTATAAAATGGAAGAATCTGGTATAATAAATGGATATCATGCTGACATAAATCCAAATATTCTTGGGCATAATATTATGGCTTTTATCACTTTAACAACTCAACCAGAAAAATATCCAAAAATTTATTCTTTTGCTGAAAAAGAGAATGAGATCGTTGAGTGTCATCATATAAGTGGCAATGAATCTTTAATATTAAAAATTGCTTCGAGTTCCATATCCCATTTGAATAGTATGGTTGAAAGGTTGAGCAAATTTGGTGAGACCAAAACTTCGATTGTATTATCTTCACCTATAAAAAAGAAAATACTGGAATTTATTTAGACAGGGAAAGACTTGCTAAGGGATTGAAAATTATCCACTCTTCTGAAAAATTTTGCCATACCCATCATCACCCCTATATCTATAGGTATGTATCTGATCTGAATTATATTTCGACTCAGTAATTATTCATTCCTTCATCAATATTTATTTTACTTTCTCGCAAGGCTTTGTTACTCAGAGCATAGAAACCGGTCAGCATATAGATAATACCGCCTGCAACATAGATCATACGGATGGGCACAAAATCAGAGAGCCACGCAAAAAAAATGCCGGCAAACATAAATACCATATTCCGTAACATTTCCCGCGTCGCATAAACCCGCCCCAATTGTCCCTTTTCAACCGTGCCTTGCAACAATGAATCCTGCGCCACATCCCGAATGGCAGCTGGTGGACCAAACACAAAGACCCACACCACCGCCATCCATACAGTCTGACTGCTGGCAAAACCCAGTGTAAATAATCCGGAAATACAGGCATTCACTACAATAATACGACCTGGATAGCGGCGCAGCCAATCATTAATGGCCAGTGCCCCAAGGGAGCCTATGATCATACCCGTAAAATAACCCGTCACCTGATAGCCCCAATCGGATGCATCACCTTGCAAAGCTTTGGTGGTAAAAGCCAACATCAAGGCCCCGGTCCAAATACCATGGGGCCAATGTTCTATTGTTTCCATAATAGTCAGTGGTCTGGCGATGGGGTGTTGACGTAAATAATTCCATCCGGATACTAACGATTTCCAAAAGGATTCTCTTCCACCAGTAATTTCTGCTTCCTGACGTCCGGGCACCTTTATGAAAATAGCTGTGACAGCAGCCAGCGTGAATAAAAGGAGCACACCCAAGGCAATTTTGCGTAATGGTACCGCTAAAATGAGCCAGCCGCCAACAGTATAAGAGATAGCCACCATGATTTGATTGGACGCTAGAATATAGCTGTTGGCTTTGACCAATTGCGCATACGTGACCAATGAGGGAATAAGAGCTATACGGGCGGGTCTGTGGAAAACATCAGCTGCTGAGAGACCGGCTAAAATGAGATAAATGCCGGCAACCGACACTTTTCCATCCCCCTGTAAAAACCATATTGCAATACCAACCAGCACCAATCGAAGCAAATCCATGCTGATGAGCATATTTTTGCGGGGAAAGCGATCGACGAACACACCCGCAGCAGGACCCAGCAAAAAGGCCGGCAGTGTTCGCGCTACCATCGTACCGGCTGCCTGCAAAGTGGATCCCGTCTGTTCAAAGATTGTTACCAGAATTGTGACCGTAAACAATTCAATAGCAAGGGTTGTGATGGTATTGATAAACCAGAGAAATAAGAAATGTTGATTACGTATCATAAATTTATCATTATATATTCAGGATTACGAACGATTGCTTTTACTTCATGTCCTGCTTCTAATGCCTGGGCCAGCACCTCACGGCCAGTCAAACCCGTTGCACCCCATAGCACTATCCTCATTTAATAACTCCTTTTTATAAGGTTTCATCTATTATCACAATGAGATTTTTTTTTACTGTTCCCTTATAAATATATGTCATTCTTTTTTCGCTACCATGGGTAGTTAATTCATTGGTATTAAAATTCATCACATTATATAATCCCAAACCATTGCTCTCTACCCAGGAGATAAAAATAATCCCATCTGATACTTTGCTAACATAATATTTTTCATGGCCTTTTTTGGAACCAGGGTGTTCCCCTTTTATCAATTCCCAATACAACTCAGACTTTATTGATATAGAATATATAGCTTTTCCAGGTCGTGGTCCAGTTTATCTGCAATAATTTCCCGGTCTGAATGTTAACAAGTCTTTCATCGTCCAGACATGGTCAGTTAAGCCTGCCGCCATAAACGGTGTCGTTGGTTTATTATGCCTTTTTGTTA
>NZ_JAIOSW010000181.1 GCF_021107415.1 Desulfobacula sp. | reverse complement strand
TTGTGACTTTAAGTCAGGGTTCATATCGACCTCCATTCCTATTTTTTGTAGAAATATCAAGTAGATAATCGCCTTTGACCATTCAAAGATCAATTATATTTTTGTTACGTCAAGTACATACAAAAATGGAATTTAATCCATGATGAAAATTTTAAATTTCTGATATTGCCTGCTAAAATTACAAAGGTTTTGAGTTTCTTTGATTGAAGTACTGATAGGGTTGAAACTGCCTGGGAGTTCGGGGTATGGGTTGCAGGGAACGGTTGATTGCGATTTTTGTACAGGCTCTTACCGAATGTTGCGCGTTAAGACCGGAAAGTGTCTGAATGAAATGAGTTTTTCCGGTCAGCGCGGCAGAGGTTAGAGCCTGTAGAAATCATTCATCATGTGAGTCGCAATCCATGCCCCGGCCGGATCAAAGCACTGCAATCATTTTAATACTTTTCTATTTTAAATGCGATTACCTGCCATTTTTTCAAATTTATCGCACCGACAAAATAAAAAAGAATTGCAAAACAATTAAAATCCAAAGATAATAAAAAATTGGATTGAACAGCATAATAAAGACAAGCCTATTCAAAAGGAGAAATAGAAGATGGCACAAAAAGCATTTCAGGATTATTATTCGGACGATTTCAGTCATTGTTACGGGTGTGGCAGGCTGAATGAGCATGGATTGCAGATAAAAAGCTATTGGGATGGCAAGGAAAGTGTTGCAAAATACCTTCCCAATGAACACCATATTGCCATTCCCGGATTTGTATATGGCGGTCTGATCGCCTCTCTGATTGACTGCCATTGTACAGGAACTGCAGCGGCGGCCTCCTATCAAAAGGAAGGCAGGGATATGGATACCGAACCGCCCCTGCGGTTTGTCACGGCATCTATAAAAGTGGATTATATTGCCCCGACCCCACTGAATGTAGAACTTGAAATCCGCGGTAAAGTTGTAGAAATAAAAGGGAAAAAAGTAGTGATTGAGGCAAAAGTACTGGCGAACAATAAAACCTGCGCAATAGGAGTTGTTGTAGCTGTCCGGATGCCGGAAACTATGTTATCAAAATAGATTTAAGGAATTTTCAAAAATGGAAAATCAAAGAAAAGTTATCTTTGCATTCCGTGGTGATCCCCTGTGCTTTATCCATGTTCTTCTCAATGGCATTGATCTGAATGAACGCGGCCAGGAAGGATTAATTATCATAGAAGGTGAAGCCGTGACACTCGTTCCCGAGATGAGCAAGCCGGGGCATTTTCTTTCAAGTCTTTACCAGAAAGCAAAAAACCTTGGCATATTGCATGCAGCCTGCAAAGCATGCTCCATTAAGCTTAAAGTTGACAAAGAGATTGAAAAAGAAGGGATACCCCTTATCGGCGACATGTCAGGTCATCCTTCCATGGGAAGCTTTATTGAAAAGGGTTACCAGATCATCACCTTTTAGTGGCCTGTATCCCATTAAAGCGGCAATTATGGTGATTCCGGAAGATTCTACTCCCCGCAGCCAGGCTGCGGGGCTGGGCAACGATAACCGAGAAACTATGACAAAGGTAAAAACTACCGGTTAAATACTGCCTTTCAAAGAACGGCACGGCTTTGCCCAGTCCATCTCCAGCGCCTTGTGTGTTATCTTCATAGTATTTTCAGATCTGTGTCAGAGTATTTATTCTTTCCCGGCTGAGACTTCTTATGTTTCCAGCATTTTATTGCGTCCTTTAAAGACAGATTTTTATTCTTTTCAAAAAAATTTCGTATATATTGATTATACTCACATGACTTCATTATATCAGGTTTATAATTTTTTTCTTTTCTTCTTTCATGCTCTTTTTTCCATTCATTTATATATTGCTTGAATGTAATGCCTGGAGTTGCCTTTATATATTGCATCATGTAGGCGGTGAAATGGAAATGGTTTCCAATTATAGATTTAAAATACTTTCTATATAATTCTGAACTTGTATAATTTTCTGGAATGGGGTTATTCATAGAGTTAGGTAAAACTTGAATGGAATTTTTAGTTTTTAAGCTTTTTATATTGCTTTCTTTTGGTGCGTGACCAGTTTTTAAGAAATAAGCAATACGTGTTGTTAATTCAGGTTTTCTGCCCGTAGTTTTCAATTTATTTTGTTTGCAGAATTCAACAAGTTCTTTTTTATACCAGTACCAATTATTGAAATCATTAATTGATATGTTTTTATTTAATTTTGGTTTATTCATTTTTATAGATAACGCAGAAGTCAGGTGCGGCCAGGGTTACCACAACCTCTGCTTAAAATTATATATTACAATTTCACAACAACCTGCCAAAACGGCGAAGACCCTGGCTGTCACCTGAACTGACAGGTTATAAATTGTTTACAGTTTATGCTTGATGGGTTGCATACTCATCCAGAAGACGACGAATCATTTTCTGATATTGTGTATTGTACTTTTGGGCTTCATTCTTGAAAAAATCGACACTAGCCTTACTGAGCGCAATCGTGACCTTTATGGTTTCATCCTTTAATGCCAGTTCTTCAGGAGATGGCAGAAAATCAGAAACGACTCTGACTTTACCCATCGGTTCATCAGTGTATTTTATTTTCTTTTTCATAGATTCTTTTTCCTTTCCGCCAATATCCAGCGCCAAAAATTCTGATTTTGTTTGAACGGTATGTAAACCTTACAGTCAAGATACCGCCAGAAACTCTTCCTAAACAATAGTATCTTTTTTCATCAATGCTATGTCCCAAATCCTCTAAAATTAGACGACTGTGGTCTAAAAAAGCTAATTGGGCAAAAGCGAATGACACACCGTGTTTCTCTTGATTGGTCTTGATTGGTCTTGTCTTTATCCATGTCCCACTCAAAATCAGCTCTGTTTTCCATAAAAAGAGTATAATGCTATATTTAAATGTTGTCAATATATTTATATGGCTTATTATATGGTAAAATCTATCACAGAAGTCAGGTGCTGCCAGGGTTCCACTGCGTTTGTTAAAAATTATATATTTCAATTTTGCAGAACGCAAAGCTGAGTGGTCGGGGGCTTAATGGCGACAACCTTTGCATAGTTAAAAGTATGTTAAAGCTGAAACTTCCGAGAACCGCTCAGTAGCCCCCGATCCACTCAAGCGGTTTGTTGGAAATGCCGGGCTTCGATTGAAATTATGGACTTAAATTACAATGGAAGTAAACAGTTAAGGAGAATGTACAACCTGATCCAGTGTATCAGCTACCCATTTGTTAAGACTTTTTCCGGCGTGAGCTGCGGCAGCGGCTATTTCAGCATGTATGCCAGGGGGAACGCGCAAAGTCAGCTTGCCGGAATATGGTTTAGCAGGGAGGAGGTTTTCATTTTTACAGTCGGCAAGATAATGGTCAATAGCGTTGTGAAAATCTTCGGTGAGCTTTGCGACAGTTTCACCCTCAAAGGTAATACTATCTTTTATTCCAATCACTTTGCCCCAAAAGATACTATCCCTTTCGTCAAAGTTGATTTTTGCAAAATATCCTTTATAAGTCATACTGTTCATGGCGTTACCTCCAAACCTATTAACCATTCACGAATTTTTTCAACCATATACTTCTTTGCTTCTTTTCCCGGGTGCGGTCTATGAGCGTATTCTCTTGTCCCGAAAAGCTCCAAGACCACCCGTGATCCATCGCACTCTCGAACCGTACCGCCAAGTGCCTTGACCAGAGACTCAATATCGCTGAATTTAATATTTGCCTTGGTAGGTTTGGTAAATATAGCCGACAATGTCTTCCGGTGTTTTGCTTTCATAATATACATATAGTATCATATTGTGCCACCATGGTCAAAAAAGTTTTTTGCAAATTTTTCATAAACTTGAATCCTTATGGCACGCAACAGTGTAAATAAATAGAAAAAAATCTATGTACTACCTATATACAATAGACAATTTTTCTATTTATTGTAATAATATTACTAAAAAGTAGAAAATTTTCTATTGACTTTTCTTCCCTTGTCAGTACAATATGAAACCATGGAAGTCAATCAAAAATTAAAGCCTGATTCATCATTAGAACTCATGGATCAGGTTCGACAGGTTTTACGCTATCATCATTATGCGTATCGGACTGAGGAAACATATTGTAGGTGGATTGCTCAATATTTGAAATTTTTAATTTAAAAAAACACGCCAGAGAAATGGGAAAAAATGAAATTGAAAAATTTTTAAGCTACCTTACAGTCAAACGTTCAGTATCTGCTGCCACACAAAAACAGGCATTGAATGCTATTATTTTTTTGTATAAAGAAGTTTTGGATATTAATATTGATAAAAACTATTTTGGCCGATATTCATTCCCAGGTAGATAAGGTCAAAAAGCTTCTTGCTCAAAGATATGGCAACGCATAGCTCCGCCTGATCGATGAACTTATGGAAATTTATGGATTTGCAGTCATGAATAATAATTCATACGGCAAACTCCTATCTGCCGGTCAAAGGTCTTCCCAGGCTGTAAATTTTACCGCAATCTTCATAGGGAAGTGCATTCTCAAGGCTTTTTATCTGATCAAACTTATCCCGGATTTCTTCTGCCTTTATCAGTCTTTTTGTATCTCCTATGCAACAGCCTTTACCGGAAACCATTGCCGAACGGGCAAACCAACCTGCACTCATGGAAAAAATCATCCCGGATTCCCGGTTCTCTTCAGAACATAAAAAAGTCACAATAGGCGTGTTAAATGCAGGCTTGATTCTTTTGGCCACTTCATCGGGGAAAACCCCGTGGGTCATGGCGGTGGAGGCATTGGGCGCCACTGTATTAATTTTAATATTGTATCTGGCTGTTTCCAGCTTCAAGGTGTTCATGATGCCGATAACACCCATTTTGGCAGCCCCATAATTTGACTGGCCAAAATTTCCATACATGCCCGAGGACGAGGCTGTAAATACAATTCGCCCGTATTGATTCTCCTTCATAATTTTTATAGTTGGCTGGGTGACACAAAAGGCTCCTTTCAAATGAACACCAATGACGTCATCCCACTCTTGTTCCGTCATTTTCATAAATGTCCGGTCCCGCAGTATCCCGGCATTACTAATCAAAATATCCACCTTCCCGAAATGATCCATAGCTGTGTCAACAATATGCTGACCACCTGTCATGGTTGCCACGGAATCGAAACTCGCGACTGCCTGACCGCCTGCCTTTTTAATCTCTTCCACCACCAGATCTGCTGTCCGGCCCTGTTCAGGATGACGGCCGATATCATTGACCACAACGCTGGCCCCTCTTTTTGCAAGATCCAATGCATATTCTCTTCCAATCCCTTCTCCTGCACCCGTTACAATGGCAACCCTGTTTTCAAAAGCAATGGATTCCATCCACCCTCCAAACTATTAAAGTTTTTATCCATATTATCATCAATCAATCTTCTCTTTACTAATCCTTCTTATATCATAAAATAATATTATTAAACCAAATCTTCATAAATTTATTATACAATTCCCCCAAAAAGGTGTATTAAAAAGTTTAAACCTGTTTGATCAATTAATAAACTTAAATTTTCGGAGGAATTTATGAAATGCCATGAAGTCGATTATCAAATATTTGGCAATGATATGCAGACCGTGGAAGTGGAACTTGATCCGGGTGAAACCGTTATTGCCGAGGCCGGTGCCATGAACTGGATGGAAGACGGTATTAATTTTGAAGCCAAAATGGGGGATGGTTCCCAGCCGGACAAAGGATTTATGGGCAAATTGTTTGAGGCTGGCAAACGCAAACTAACTGGGGAATCCCTGTTCATGACTCATTTTACGAATCAGGGACAGGGCAAAAAAAGAGTTGCTTTCAGCGCACCTTATCCCGGTAAAATCATCCCTGTAGATATGACGACAATCGACGGAGAGCTGATCTGCCAGAAAGATGCTTTTTTGTGTGCAGCCCTGGGAACCCAGGTCAGTATTGCATTCAGCAAAAAACTCGGTACCGGATTTTTCGGAGGGGAAGGATTTATCCTCCAACGCCTTGTGGGCGATGGTATGGCATTTGTTCATGCCGGCGGAACCATTGTCAAAAAGGAAATTCAGGGTGAAACCATCCGGGTGGACACCGGCTGTATTGTGGGATTCAGCCCGGGGATTGACTATGATATCCAGAGAGCCGGAAATCTAAAATCAATGTTTTTTGGTGGAGAAGGTCTGTTTCTGGCAACCTTGAGTGGCCATGGGACTATTTACCTTCAAAGCCTGCCATTCTCACGACTGGCGGACCGGGTACTCCAGCACGCACCGTCAGCCGGCGGCAGCAGCAAAGGAGAAGGCTCTATCCTTGGAGGCCTTGGCAGAATGCTGGATGGTGACTAAAGGATAGTGGGTTTTGAATTTTATTGGATAGCCAGGTTTGTAATCTTTTCAGTGACTCGGTAATCAAAGGTTGGATGTTCATAGATCGGCATCCTGGGCTCTGTTTCACTTAATGAATATCCATAAATTGATGCATACTCTGATACATCCTCTCCCATATTGTCAAGCTGAAGGAGGTAATCATAAATGCTTTTGGATTCAATAATAGTGACTTTCCCCATTTTTTCTATAATCGGACTGTGAGTTCTTGTGGAATCATGATCAAATTCAAGAATTCTTCTGCCATCATGGGTAATACCGATGGTCCTGAATGTAAGACTCTTGCCGACACCCGGAAGATTAAGAACATTCCGGTCTGAGGCCAGAAATGATAAATGGGCATCTTTTCTTAACTGATAAATTTTATCGACTGCATTTTCAGCATGTAAGGGCAGCTCCCTGATGTCAGGATAAAATTTATCAGGCAAAAGGCCGATAATCTTTTCTTCCATACATTCCTGAACCAGCCGTGCATTGGGTGAAAACGCGGCATTGTTTTCCATAAACCCTTTAACTGTAAAGGAATAATAGGGAAGAATGCCGATATCATTGAGTGTTTTTCTGAGTTTGGCCGTGTGCCCCCTTCTTGAAGCAGCAGTGGTGAAGACCAGCTGATTGGTTACAAGCCAGCCGGCCTTATTCAACTGCTGTACACAAAACCGGGTTTCAGGGGTTATTTCCATGGGAGATTCAAAATGGGTCTGGAAAATAAATTGCTGAATGCCGATTCTTAATGCTTTTTCTTTAAAATCGGAAAGTATTTGAACAAGGCCCGACTGGATCCTCATGGGAAGATAAACAGGAAGCCTGGTGCCCAGTCTTACCCTTATGATCTGTGCGTATTTTTCCCCGTCTTTTCTTCTCTTATTGGCCTTAAGCTTTCTTTTGGCCATTTTATAAACGCTTTGAAGAATTCTTTTAAGAATTTTATTGGTGGTCATCAGTGCATCACCGCCTGTGATAAGAATGTCCCTTAACTGTGAGTCATTTTCAAAATAATCGATGGATGCTTCCAGACGATCCTCCCAGGACCCCCTGGCCTTTAATTTTTCAAGGTCAAAATTCAAATCCCCATGCTGAAAACCATACATTCTCTGGCAGATGGAACAAAGTCCGCCGCAGGCCCTCCCCATGGTTTTAGGAATCAAAATAGCGACCTTGGGGTATCGTCTGTGAATGCAGTCATCCGGAATAATCCAGCCGGCAGCATTGGGTTTCCCAGGTTCCACGATATCTTCTTTTTCCCAGGCAATAATATTGCCGAATTCATTGATCAATTCTTTTGAATAGATAACATACTGCCTGATGGCAAGATCAGCACCCAAAGAACCGGAAGAAGCCCGGGTGTCCAGAAGCGACAGGTAGTATGGGTTGACAAAGAAGGGGATTCCGACCTTCCTGGCCTGCTTCAGGTTGATCATTGTTTCCCGATCAAGGGAATAATCAAGCATTTCATTCAGGTCTTCAGGTGTTCTGACTGCAAATTTGAGATGAAACTTATGATCATTCCACCATGTTTTGGCAAGGGCTATCTTTTTCCGGGTGGACAGATTCTTTGTAAATTTATACCGCTTGCTTTTAACTTTTCTTTTTTCAATATTTTTTATGATAATTTTAAGTATGCGGAGTTTATTTTTTCCCCTTTGTTTAACCACTTCAGGATCAAGGCCTGATGAATGCCTGTCCATCCATGATTTAATTTCAGGCTTGGCCGGCACAGGATATTCATGTCCTGAAAACTGCATGAAAAGGTGAATCATATCGTAAAAAAAAGCAGGCTTGCCTCCGCCGGTTCCTTTACGGGCGCATTGCATGAGAATAGCAAAGGGATCATTTTCCACCATCTCTCCATTGAGATTTGGATCCTCAAATTGCCTGCCGGAATGCGTGATATAATCCAGAATACGAATGGCAGCATAGTCTTTGAAATTTAATTTTTCAAGCTGATCTTTCCAGGTTTTTTCTTCAGTGTAATATAAATATGCATCCTTGTTTTCTTGAAGGACCTGCAAAGCCCAGATTTTTATTTTCTTTTTTACCTGATGAATGGTATTTGAATTATCAATGATATCTTTAAGACCCGGGTTATCCTTGAATAGTTTTTGCATGAGCCTGTACGCTTTTACATCCGGAAGCGTATGTTCAAGTTCATTCAAAAAGGGCATAGTATTTCCTTATTTTAACTTATTAACAGTCAAAAACTAAAAAAATACTATCAAAAATTAATAATTTTGTCAAAATACAAATGAAAAACTCATCTGAATAAAAAGGTTAGATCTCCCATCTGTAAACACCACGAGATATGTTATCAATTTTTCCTGTTTTCTTAAGACAAAATAGCTGATCAGTGCAGTCTCTTACTACCTATTGGACGATTAACCCCATTTTGTTTTTGATCTCACTGGTTTCTCTGATCCTGTGAAAGCGTTGGCTGTTTTCCAAGGCACGTGTATAGGAATCAAACGCCTTTCCTTTTTGATTGAGCGCTGAATAAATGTCGCCTGCGCGTTTTTGTACCACCGAATCATAGCTGCCGTAAACCTCGCTTTGTTCAATCTGGGCAAGGGCTTGTTCTGTTTCCCGCACCGCTTCTTGTAACCTGCCGGCCCGAAACAGGAACCATCCCAGTCCCGATCTCAAATATGGGTCATCCTGCGGTGCCGGCAAGTTCCTGAGCAGCCCGATAACCTCATCAAGATGCTTTGTTTTTGCCGACAAATCTTTCTGCGCCGTGTAAAGCTGATCAATATGCTCAAACAGTCCAATGCTCGCAAGGGATAATTCAGCCGGTTGCTTTCGCACGACAGACATCCCCTTTTCCAGTGCAGCCCTCGCCCTGGTTATATCGCCTTGCTTGAAATAACCCCAGCCCAGGTTATCCAGACAGACGACGTTATCTGGTTCAAGGGCAACAGCCCTGTTCAAATACCCCAGACCCGTGTCCTGGTTCCTGCCATGTTCAATCAAGGCAAAACCGAGCCGGCTCAGGGCCTTTGTGCTCTTATCATCCAAGGCTACGGCTTTTTCCAGGGCGGTAATCATTTTGTCAATACCGCCGTTTGCCTGGTACATGCTTGCGATCAACAGGAAAAAGCGGGCATGCTCGCCGAAAAGCTGCATCCCATACCCGATCGCCCATTCAGATCTGTTGTAGTCTCCCATTCTCAAGACATATTCCGCTTCCGCCACCATGCCTTCCAAACTGAGAATATAGAGATCGGTAAAACCAATGTGCTGCTGCCCGGGGGCGCCGGGCCGGGGCTTGTATTCCGCAACAATGCCAACGCCGCCATCTTTTGAAAGACCCGGCCACTTGAAGCCCCCTACTTTGACCGGGCTTTTGCCATCCTCTTCAGCGACAGCAGTAAAATAATCATTTTTACGCAGGAGTCGAAAAGTGGTTATGTCGGCGGTCCAGGGTATGCTTTTTGCGAAAAATTGCTTGCCGTGCCGTGAGGTGACAAGACTTGCCCGGGGGCCATCCGGCGTACGCTCCCAGATAAATTTTAAAAGCACACCGTTATTTGTGTAAAAATAGATGGCGCAGGATGAGCCCTCCTGTTTCGGCAAAACCGTAAAACGGACGCTGATCTGGACATATTCGCTGTCAATTTTTTGGGAAAGCCCCAGTTCACCGCCCTGAAAGACGGTGAATACCGTTGTCTCCTCATCAAAGACCGAAAGAGTGCTTTTGTCGTTACCTGAACGGATGATCTCCCACCCTTCGGGAAGTTGATACCCGGCAAGTGCTTCAGTACAGACAAAGGCAAACAAAAAAAGCAGTATTGATGTTATACGGGTCAGCATCCTTTTTTTATTTCCTTTCTATGTTTGCATCTCATTTTTTTTGCAGGGATAGTCAAACGTCTAGTATCCCGTCCCAAAAATTCTGACTATTAAACTGGCAATTTATCTTCCATAAAAACAACTTGATTTGAGCCTATTTTTATGATAGTGTTACTTGTAATTCCTTAAATGGCAAGGAATTATTTTG
>NZ_JAIOSW010000139.1 GCF_021107415.1 Desulfobacula sp. | reverse complement strand
GCTTCCCGGGTAGTTGAATGAAAACTGCCGTCAAAAAAAGAGGCAATCTTTTCATTTCCCAACTTTAAAAACCCGTGATCCCCATTGAAATCTGCTGTTATGGCATAGTCCGGGATGTCATGGTCTGTAATCCCAATAATGGTAAGCCCGTCCGACACCAGTTTTCTTTCGGAATTTTCAACTGCCACCAGAAGTTTCCTGATATGCTTTATATTGCTGATGACCGGGCGTTCGTGTTTTTGAATTTTGGCTATGAATGATATCTCTTTAAGCCTTTGTGAATCTGTAAAAAAAAGAGTTCCTCTGGACCAGGCACCCTCTTCCCGTGTCTTGGAAATATTTAAGATATTATTTAAAATGGGCGGGATCAAAATTTTGCTGTCAAATCCGAAATTTTTGTCTCTTTCATCAACGATGAAATCTGCAATGGCCTGCAGGGAATAATTTTTTAATACATAATCAGAAGAATTTACGGCAACCCTTCTTGAATTATAATCATGAACCAGCAGACAGGCTGCCTGTTCCAGCCATCTTTCAGTGGGATGGATAGAACACATATCCGGGTGGTGATCCGTCAGCCACATCTGGTAAAAAAAATCCTTGCAACTGCCGCCATAAGAAATTAAGCCCGACAATGCCAGATCATTTTCAGGCACCATATACTCCAGAGGCTGGCCTGAAATCTTTTCTTTAATACTCTTGCGCCATTTATCCTGATTATCATAAAAAATCTCTTTTAGTTTTGATTCATGCCATCTTAAAATATTTTGGGGATCAAAAACAGAGACGGGATCACCTTCTCCTGCAGCAAAGATTAAAGCGACCTTGCTGGGATGAGAAAATTTGGAAAGCCCTTCTGCTACCCCGTTGAGAATATTTGTAATACACAATTTCTGATAAAACGACTGGTTCATTTAATCCTAAGTAACTTTTTAATTTTACCTTCGTGACCTAAAGGTCACGCGTAACCTGAAGGTCACACGTAAACTTAATTGATACTCTTGTTGTATACATCTTGGCAAGAGTTTTTTATTGTAAAATAGTGCAAGGATTGCTATTGAAATAAAAAAACCAATGGAGGCATACAAAATTATGAGAAAATTACTTTTCCATTTGATGATATTTATTATGACAATTTGTTTATTCCCACAGCTTAGTTTTGCTAAAACCGGCTATGTTTCAGACATGCTGCTGTTAACTTTCAGACAGGGCCCTGGCAACTCTTATGCTGTAATAAAAACCTTGAAAAGCAATACCCCTGTCTCTATTCTGGAGGAAGAAAATGAGTTCTACAAGGTTGAACTCCGATCTAAGGAAATCGGATGGGTTGATAAAAAATTTATCATTTTTGAACTGCCGAAAAACCTTATTATCGACCAATTAAAGCAGGAAAACAAAACGCTTGAAAACAAAATTTCAAAATTAGAATCCCTTACTCAGACGATTAAAGATAAAATCAACTTCAGAGAAAGTGAATATTCTCAAAAAAACGAGTCTCTTGAAACCTCTTTAAAAACTGCTCTGGATGAAAAAGAAAGGTTAAGCAGTTCACTGTCAGATAGTCGGGGTAAATACAATACCTTGATTGAACAATCCAGAAACATCCAGAAAATTGTTAAAGAAAACAAGATACTTCAGGAGAAGAGTTCGACACTTTCCAAGGAGCTTGAGATACTAAAGACAAAAAATAAAGACCTTTTTAAAACCGGCATGATAAAATGGTTTCTATCCGGGGTCGGTGTTTTGCTGATAGGGTGGGTTATCGGACAGAGTGTATCTTCAAAAAAACGAGGTTCCTCCTCTCTTTTGGGCTAATCAAAAAATATATTATGCAGTGCATTAATAGTTGTATCCAGCTTGTCTTCATGAACAAGAAAATACAATGCTGCATTGGATGTACCAGATGAGATCATCTCAATATTAACATTGGCGTCGGAAACTGCTGTAAAACACTTTGCAGCAATCCCCCTGTTATTTTGAAGCCCTTCACCCACAATACTGACCAATGCCACCTTGGTTATCGTGGATGATTTCCTGTAGGGGGTGGGTCGGATTTTTCTAATACTTTGATGTCCTTTTTCAATATCATTTCTGGACAGCAACAGGCTGATGCAGGTTTGAGATGTGACCACGGATTTAATATTGATTCCTGATGATGCCAGGTTCTCCGTAATCTGGGATAAAATCCCGAATCTTGCCCCAATGCCTGTTGCATAAATTTTCAATACAGACACATCTGTTGTATAGGAAACACTTTTAATGATTTTTGGGGCAGTATAGGCATTTTTTGTGATACGGCTTCCGGGAGCATTCGGATGATAGGTGTTTTTAATGACAATATCAATCCCTGCCTTTTTTACTGGTTCAACCGTTCGGGGGTGTAAAATGCCGGCTCCTGTATAGGAGAGTTCTGCTGCTTCTTCATAAGTGAGTTCCGGAATCAGTTTACAATGGGGAATATTATCAGGATCGGCTGTCATAAACCCCTGGGTATCCTTCCAGATTTCCAGCACATCCGCCTTGATGGATGCCGCCACAACCGCAGCAGAATAATCAGATCCACCCCGGCCAAAGGTTGTGATATCCCCGGATTCACTCATCCCGTAAAAACCAGGGATAAAAACAATCTTTTCAGGCGTCATGGTGGAATCCATTGCAGCTATTAGATTTCTTGATGTTTTTGTCATAAGAGCCGATGCATCCATGAACTTGCCGTCGGAAATGATTCCTGCATCTTCAGGCAAAAGACAGCAACTTTCCTTGCCCATGCTTGATAAGGATTTTGAAAGAATATGTGCAGATATCCGTTCACCATAGGTGGCAATCATATCCTTCATCCTTGGCGTTGCTTCCCTGGTAAAGCTGACACCATAATAATATCTTTCCAGTTTTTGGAAAAATCCGGAAAGATCTTTGGACAATTGCTTTCTCTTATTTATATCATCAATAAGACTCTTGATGATAGTATTGTGCAATGTCTTTAGACTGGTAATAATCGACGGGATATTATCTTCGTTATCCAGGGCTTTTTCAATACCGGAAATCAAGATATCTGTTACACCATAAAAGGCTGACACAACAAAAATATCTCCCTCACCTCTTTTTGCAATCAGCTTTATAATCTTTCCGGCAGCCGGTCCGTCTTTAAGGCAACCACCACCTATTTTAATAACTTTCATGGCCAGCAACCTACCACAAAAAAATATATTTTTTCAAGATAAATGAATTGATAAAAATCAGATTCTTATATTTCTTTTAATAAATTCCATTCAACCGCATAAACAATGTTTACTTTTTTATTTTTTTCTTGACATAAGGCATTATTTCTTTCTATCAAACAAAACAAAAGTATCCTTTTTTAACTCATAAAAATCGGAAGGAGATGAAAATGTCCAACGAAAACGATTATGCAAAAAAAATATGGCTCGACTCCTATGAACAAGGTGTAAAAAGCTCTATTGACTTTGAGGATATTCTGATTCCCCAATATCTTGAAGAATCTACTCAAAATTTCCCGAATTACCCGGCCTTGATTTTCCAGGGGTTTACACTCACTTTCAAAGAACTCAATGAAATGGTAGCAAGGTTTACTGCGGTCTTAAAAGATTTCGGAATAAAAAAAGGAGACAGTGTTGCCATACTGCTTCCCAATGTTATCCCCTGTGTTGTCGCCTATTATGCCACCCTTAGAATCGGCGGCATTGTTGTTCTTAATAATCCCCTCTACTCCGACAGGGAATTGGAACACCAGTTTACCGATTCTAATTCAACTTTTTTGATTACACTTGACCTTCTTGCAAACCGGATGGTCAAACTTCGAGAAAAAACAAATATTAAAACCATTGTTTATTGCTCAATCGGTGACTATCTTCCCTTTGTTAAACGCCTTTTATTCCCACTTGTAGCAAAAAAGAAAGGTCTTGCAGCAGATGTAACGCCGGCAAAGGATCTTTACAAATTCAAAGATGTCATTGCAAAGGTCACTCCTGACTATACCCAGGCAGACGTGAATATTGATGATGTGGCCATGTACCAATACACGGGTGGAACAACAGGCGTCTCTAAGGGTGTCATGCTGACGCATAAAAATATCAGCTATCAGATCCAACAGGCCGTAGCCTGGTTTCCGACCTTTGAAAAAGGCGCTGAAATCATGCTGGGTGCCCTGCCGATCTTTCATGTTTTTGGAATGACGGTTTCAATGAATTTTGCCATCAAGATGGGATGGGCCAATGTACTGGTACCCAAACCCCAACCTGAACCTTTGCTCGAAGCCATCAGTAAATTCAAGGTTACTTTTGCCCCATTGGTCCCCACCATGTATATCGGTATGCTGGACCATCCTGATTTTGAACATACTGATCTTACAAGCATTAAAGGATGTTTTTCAGGCAGTGCCCCTCTGCCTTTGGAAGTGATTAACAATTTCCAGGAAAAAACAGGCTCAATCATTGTTGAAGGATTCGGCCTGACAGAATCCACACCGGTAACCCATATCAATCCCTTTAACGGGGTTAGAAAACAAGGCAGTATCGGTATTCCCATCCCAGAAACCGAATGCAAGATTGTTGATCTGAAAGATATAACCCGCGAAATGCCCATTGGTGAACCAGGAGAACTTCTCATGCGGGGGCCCCAGATCATGAAAGGCTATCTCAAGAAACCGGATGAAACAGAAAAAACATTAACCCAAGATGGCTTCCTTTGCACCGGGGATGTGGCCAAAATGGATGAAGACGGATACTTCTATATTGTAGATCGTATCAAGGACATGATTATCTCCGGAGGATTTAATGTATATCCAAGGGATATTGACGAAGTCCTGTTCGAACATCCCAAGATCCTTGAAGCCTGCTGTGTTGGTATCCCCCATGAAAAACGCGGTGAAGCAGTAAAAGCATTTGTTATCCTCAAGGAAGGTGAAGAAATGACTGAACGTGAAGTTATTGACTATTGCGATACAAAGCTTGCCAAATACAAATTACCCATTGAGATTGAATTCCGGCAGGAGCTGCCAAAATCCAATGTGGGTAAAATTTTAAGAAAGGATTTAAGAAAAGAAGAAAACACATAGTCCAATGGCATTTTAAGTGTTAAAGCCTTGAAGGACGGCAAAGAGAATACTTTTCAAGTCATTGTTAAGCTCAACACAGACATTGAAATTGATTATCTTAGAAACGGCGGTATCCTTCACTATGTGCTGCGCCAAATGATCAAAGCATAGATCAGAAGTTTACAAATCATTCCAAAAGCTTCTCAGCTTTTTCAAGATAAGGAGAGGACAGATTCAAGGATATTGCCTGTTGCAAACTGAGTCGACCTTCATCATTTCTTCCGGCACCCAGCTGGGCTTGACCTAAATGATAATGGGTGATGGGGTTTTCAGGTGACAGGATGCATGCATTTTTCAGATGATTGATTTGTCTTTTTGTATATAAAGCTCAGCAAGTTTAATATATCCATCCAAATAATCAGGAACATTTTTTAAACATAATTTCAGAATATCCGTCTGTTTTTCCCAGTTGTTATTTTTCCCATAAATTCCGGCAAGTGCCATTTGCGCTTCAGAAAATGACGGATTAAGGGAAAGTGATTTAATAAGGCTCTGCTGTGCAAGGTAGACATGCTCGCCTAAAAGATATGTAACACCCAGAAGATAATGTGCCAGAAAGTGATCGGATTTTTCCCGGGTCACCCGTTTAAAATGCTCTTCAGCGATTATTGGATTTTTGATGAAAAGATAATATTTACCGGCCAGAAGATTGAATTCAAGATCATTTTTCATTTCAGCTTTATAATTTTCCAAAAGTAAAGGTATCTTTTCTAACTGATTTTGGGCAAGAAGTATTTTAATCAAATATTTTTTTAAAGGCCTGTTTTCCGGAGCCTGGTCGATCAGTTTTTCAACAATTATCCGAGAATCTTGATATTGGTTGGTATTAAAATAGAATCGTGCCAATATCATTTGAATCGATAAATCTTCAGGCTCCAGTTGAATGGCTTTTTGGATCGACACTTCAGCATCTTCCATCCTGTCTTTAAGTTTCCAGTAATTCGCAATCTGGAGCAGTACATCTGTTGACTGAGTCTTGTTTGATATTGCTGTTTCAAACGTCTGTTGAGCCATATCAATCTTATCTTGCGCTATATAACAAGCCGCCAGCTTAATCAATACAATCTCGTTATCCGACGATATTCTAATGGCCTTTTTATATGCAGTTTCCGCATCCTCAAAACGACCTTCTAAAATCAGCAAATCTCCATATAAAGCTTTTACATGAGGATCATCAGGATGTCTGGTGTTAAGTTTATTCCAATTGTTTACAGCATCGTTAAATTTTCCTGTAACCAATTGAAGTTTTGTCAACTCTAGTAATATGTCATCTGCTTTCGGCTGTATCTGAATAATCTGATTAAACGTTTTTTCAGCTTTTGAAAATTCAGCCAGCCGCAGATATGCCTTGGCAATATTTTTTAGAACCGCAATCGATGCCGGCTGAATTTTTAATGCATCCTTCCAGAAAGAAAGAGCCTTTTTATATTCCCTGTGTGCAAAACTGCTGTTACCTTCAGTAACCAGATCTTTGAAACGGGTTTCCGGACTTTTCGCACAGGAAATATGGCAAAATAAAATAATACTTAATAATACCAGAAATCGGCTATCTTTATAAAATCTTTTTAAAGGCATAATTGCGGTATGATTTATCTTGTAAATATTGAAATTGTACTCTTTTAGTCTTCCAGTTTCAAATGTATTTTAGTAGCATTATGTGCGTTATTATACAAACAGTAAAAGGCATAATCAAACACAAAACAGAAGAATATTCTCCTTGACACCCCGATTATATACTATTAAATTTAATCTATTAAGTATAAGAAGTTACAGCAATAACTTAAAGGTAAGTAAAGTATGCAAAAATTACCAATAGGCATTCAAACATTCAGTAAAATCCGCAAAGGCAATTATTGTTATGCTGATAAAACCAAACTTATAGCCAAATTAATTAATCACGGAGAATTTTATTTTCTATCCCGGCCCCGCCGTTTTGGTAAAAGCCTGCTCATAGATACAATTGCAGAAGCTTTTCTGGGAAATAAAAAACTATTTCAAGGTCTCTATCTTGAAAACCACTGGGACTGGAGCAAAAAATATCCTGTAATACGCATTGATTTTGCTGCATCACTCCTTAATTCTGCTGATAGACTAAATGAAAAACTTCTGCACCAGATAGAAGACTGCGCAACCCTTTATAGAATTCAATTAAAACGAAAAGAACCTTCAGATCAACTCCATGAACTTATCCGCAAGCTGCACGAAAAAACAGGGCAGCGTGTTGCCGTCCTTGTTGATGAATATGACAAACCTATATTAGACAATATTACCAACCCCGACATAGCAAAAAAACAGCGCAACGGTCTTCGAAATTTTTATTCTGTACTCAAAGCCCAGGGAGCTCATCTTTGCTTTG
>NZ_JAIOSW010000291.1 GCF_021107415.1 Desulfobacula sp. | reverse complement strand
TGTTATAGAACAATCGAATAGAAAAGTCTAGATTTATTATCTACTACGATATCAATGGGTTGTATAATAAATAGAGGGTTCTCGTGTTTGGCTCCAATTTTTTTTATGTTCGTGCGAAATGTAAGATCAAACCGCATCCCAGACCGCAGACCGGGCATGTTGATTTGTGCCATATTATTGCCATTTTTTTAGCTCTCTATATCTATTTCAAAGATGGCTTAAAATCTATGGCTTCTGAATCCCGGTCCCCCTTGCTCCTGGACGGAGAGTCAGTTAAAATAACTCGTTGTCGTCGTTGTTTAGCCCTGCGATCTTCAATATAAACTACTGGATTAGTAGTTTCTTGCACCAGGCATTCTTGTGCTTTCAAGAGTTGCTCCACAGTTATGTAGTGTTTTGCAGGATGGATAAATACTATGCCTGAGTTTCCCGGATTAAAAAAAATTAAATCTTTATTTGGCAAGTAGCCTTCCATATAACACCTCCCTAAATTATGGAAAAATATCGTTTCAGAACAAATAGGTCGAACATCATACCTTACAAAGAGCTAAACTATGCTATCATAACGATTTGTATGGTTGAGGAATTTTAAAATATATGGGAAAGTCGGTCAACCGATCTATCGATTCCCATTCATATCTTTTTTCCCAGCCTTGCCTCCTGCCTTGTCTCATTCTTCGGTCTTTACCTGGATATTTAGGACCAAGATCAAACATTCTCCTATCCAAAAGAGATCTTCGATCTATTACAGATCGTTTTATATATATTTTTTTTGATACCATTTTACCTTTCTCCCTGGAAGATTTGAGACAGAGCCCATGGTCTTGAGGACTCTGTCTGTGTTTGTGTTGAACTAAGTAATAGTGACATTTGCAGCGGCAGGTCCTTTTTGCCCTTGTTCGATATCAAATGTCACTCTATCACCTTCGTTAAGAGACTTAAAACCGGATGCGTTAATTGCCGAATGATGAACAAATATATCCGGGCCACCATCTTCCTGTTCAATAAAGCCAAAACCTTTGCTGTCATTAAACCATTTTACTGTTCCATTGGTCATTCTTGTCTTCTCCTTTTTTATTCTTTTCATGGGTTAAGCATTGATAAATGGGCGTTTCAACATTTTGCAATACAATTCAATATAATGTGCTGCTATTGTCAAATCCGGCTTGCCATGGCACTAAGGAGATTGGATATGGCACTCATCCCTTTGGGCAGGTAAGAAACCTCAGGTGTAACAATCAGAATTCTGGGTTTTTCAGAATCAGGGAGCATGTGATAAATCCTTGCATACCGGCTTAATTTCAAGATAGTGTTTTTTACTGCTCATGGCTTTTTCCTTTTTTTTTTTTAGTTCCTTAACGCAATAGCTGTGCCACTGACAGGCCGGATTATCGCAATCTGTGGCAGTCCTGGCAAAACAATCCGGCTTTCCTTCAATACGCTGAATACTGCGAATAAACTGTGTCAAATCCGGATATCCGTTGATAGGATCTTTTTTGTCATCAGTCATTTTTGTTTTCCAGTTTTCGGTCAGGCACTGATTAAACAAACAATAAATAAATTTTTTACAATACAAAGAATATTACTGAAATTGATTTTTAGTGTAAATAGGTGAAAATGCTTATTTTTACCGGTAAAAAATCATGGTCGGGAGAATTTCCCAAAAATGATAGAGGAGTATTTCCCGGAAGATTGATGGGTGATGCGTTATCATTTTTTCCAGAGATCCAGGTCAATGAGGCCTATCTTGACAGCATGGCGCGCCAGGTCAATGACACTGCTTACATCAAGCTTGCGCATTATTCTGGAACGGTGGTTCTCAACTGTTTTTGGGCTGATGAACAATTTGTCTGCAATCTTTTGGGATGGCAGCCCATTGGCCACCAGGGCCATGACCTCTTGTTCCCTGGGGGTTAGTGT
Source organism: Desulfobacula sp. (assembly GCF_021107415.1). Next base: position 2,152 of record NZ_JAIOSW010000291.1, on the reverse strand, counting down.
ATCATAGCCTTTAACAATAGCAACAGGCTTCTTATCCGGCAATTGGGCCAGTTTTCTTACCACCTGCCGGGATATTGAAGTGTCCATAAAATAATCACCTTTTAAGGTATGCTCAATTCCACGGATCAGCATATCTGCGGCGGATTCTTTGGCAAGATAACCACTGGCACCGGCCTGAAACGCTTTTACGATATAGTCTACTTTGGAATGCATACTCAACACCAGGATTGGTATGTCCGGGGAATATTTTTGCATATCCCGGATAAGATCAAAACCGCTTATATCCGGAAGGGAAATATCCACAACAGCAAGATCCGGCCTGAGTTTTTTGGCTAATTTGAGCCCCTGGCCTGCGTTTCCCGCTTCACCAATCACCTCATACCGACTATCACTCTGTATGATGGTTTTAATACCTTCTCTGAAAAGGGGATGATCTTCAATGATTAAAATACGCTTTTTTTGATCCATTGTTGTTAATCCTTATAAAGGCAGCTTGATGATTATTTTTGTCCCTTTATTTAATTGTGAATGGATTGACATCTGACCCTGAAGCAGGTTGACCCTTTCTTTCATGCTTCGAAGGCCCATTCGTTTTTCATTGCCTATTAAGCGTTCCCGTTCCTTTACATCAAACCCTTTGCCGTTATCTTCAATTCGAAGGATGATATTCGGGGATGCCCCCACAAGTCTTATCATCGCTTTGGAAGCAACAGCATGTTTCCGGACATTGTTCAGTCCTTCCGTCACCAGACGGTATAAATTGATTTGAGTATCAGAATTCAGTGTTGACTCGTGGATACCGGCAACTTGAAAATCAATCATGATATTATTTTTTTCAGTAAACTCTTCACAAAAAACTTTAAGGGCATAAACAAGACCCAAGTGATCCAGACTGGGGGGCCTCAAATCATAAGCCAGATCCCTGACCGAGGTAATGGTTTGATCTATGAGTGTGGACACATCTTCCGGTAATCCCTTGATGTCTGATTCAGGGGATGATTGCTTTTCAAACAGCCTGTTACAGTATAATTTCAATGTGGAAAGATCTTGGGCGATACTGTCGTGCAATTCACAGGAAATCATTTGCCGCTCGCGTTCCTGGGCCTGCATCAACATTTGCGAAAGATCCCGCATAAAATTTTCTGCATGCTTTCGCTCGGTAATGTCTCTGGCGATACCCAACACACCGACAAGCTTTCCTTCTGAATCATACATTGGTGTCTTTATAGTTTCTAATAGCTCTTTATGCCCATCATCAGCATAAGTTACTTCTTCTTCGTTAACGACAGGGATGGCGGCGGCCATAGCTGCCTTGTCCTTCTCTCGGAAAAAATCCGCTAATTCTTTATCTACAAAATCATAATCTGTTTTACCCCTAATATCCGCTTCTTTTGCTCCAAAAAAACGTTCAAATTTTGGATTACAGGAAATATAAACGCCATCCGGATCTTTCAACCATACAAGATCCGGTATCGTCTCGATCAATGTACGCAAATGTGCCTCACTCTCCCGCAGCGCCTCCTCCGTCTGCCTGCGGTCAGAGATATCGCTTGCAATAGAGAGCAGCTTTTGTTCCCCGGCAACCATTATTATTTCGCCAAAATATTGGCAATACAATGTGTCTCCGCCCTTCTTGTACAGCTTCATCTCAATTCCATCGACACGCCCGTTTTGCATTAATTCCTGTTTCAACCTATCTCGATCCTCTTCAGATATAAAACCCAGATCAACCGATGTGGTCCCAATAGACTCTTCTTTACTGTATCCGGTAACACGAACAAAATTTTCATTCACCTCTTGGTAGTTACCGTCTTCTATTGAACTTATTGCCATCAGTAGGGGTCCATGGTGGAATGCCTTGGCAAATTTTTCTTCCGATCTTTTCAGCACCTCCTCTGCATGCTTGAGCTCGGTGATGTCTCTATCAACACCACGAAATCCAAGTAACCATCCGTTTTCGTTCAGGAATGGCACACCATTAGTCAGAAGACACACACGTCGCCCTTCCTTGCTGATATTCCAGTTTTCCAGATTTGTTATTGGTTTTTTTTGGGCAACAATTTTATTGAACGCCTCACCAATCTTTTCAGCTTCATAGGGAGGCATAAACTCAAAGAGTGTCTTACCTATCATTTCATCAGGGGAGTATCCA
>NZ_JAIOSW010000020.1 GCF_021107415.1 Desulfobacula sp. | reverse complement strand
TTTTAACCGGCATATCAAGCTGATCCGGCATAAATAAAAATCGTTTTGCCCAGGTCACCACATGGATGGAGTGTCCTTTGTAATTAACACTGTCTCCGCCACCCGGGTTGAGGGCTTCTTTTAATGTCAATTCAAGATTTAATTTAGAACGATTTTGATCGAAGACTGCAATCTTTAAATTCTCCGCCCATTGTACCTTACCTTCATCCGGGAGAATTTTTTTTTCAAGGATGGATAAAAAAGTAGACTTGCCACTGCCGTTTTTTCCAACAACACCGAGACAAAACCTGGGTCCAAGTTCAAAGGAAAGATCAGAAAATAGTTTTTTACCATCAATACTTTTTTTAAGGTGATAAGCCCTTAATAGTTTTTTGGTCTGTCTGCCGGTGGCGTGAAAGTCAATATCCACCGAAGCTGTACCTTTATTCCTGTCTTTTAATGTAAGCAGTTCCATCTTAAGTTTTTGGGCTTGTTCAATTCGAAATTTTGATTTTGAGGTTCTGGCTTTGGGTCCTTGTCTGAGCCATTCGTCTTCTCTTCTCATTTTACTGGATAAGGAGGCCTGCTTTTTTTGCTGCCCTGTTAAGAACTTTTTTCTCTCTTTGTCAAATTTTTTATACTGGCCGGCAATTTTAAAATATCCCAAAGGATAATATTTTGCGATTTCCATGACATTGAAACAGACATTTTCAAGAAAGGTCCGATCATGGCTGACAACAACAAATGAAAATAATGCAGATTTTAATAGACCCTCCAGCCATAAAATACCATTAATATCAAGGTGATTGGTCGGCTCGTCCAACAAAAGTATATCCGGTTTAGAACAAAGTGCTCTTGTGATGGCTAATTTTTTTTTCCATCCGCCGGATAAATTGCCAACCCGCATACTGGGGTCTTCAAATCCACCTTTGCCCAAAGATTGTTGAACTATTTTATGGCTCTCTTGATCATCAAAAGGGCTGTCTTTTATACTGTCATATAAAAGCTGTTCCACTGTTTTGTCAGGATTAAGAAGATCTTCCTGGGAAAGATATATAAATTTTAACCCGGTTTTGGTAATTAACTCTCCTGTATCCGGTTGAATTTCATTTGCAATCAGTTTTAGCAGTGTGGATTTGCCGGAACCATTCATTCCCACAAGTCCCAGCTGCTCATGTAATTTGAAATCAATGGAAAGGTCGTAAAAAAGCGTATCGTCCCCATAGGTCTTTGAAACATTTTTCAGACTGAAAATAAGGCTCATGACGGGTGTTTATTATTGGTTTGATGTTTGATATGGCGATAGACTCTGACCATTTTGATCAAAAAGGTGATCAACAAAGTTAAACTGATCAGTATAATAAAGCTTGCTGAAAAAAATACCATGATAAAGCTGAAAGGGTCCTTCAAAGAATAGGAGCCAATTATCAGATCAACTCCGAAAATTAAAAAAAAACCAGATACAAGCATCATGATCATCTGGAAAAGCCACCACGTATATTTCATAAAGAGAAAATTTCCTTCTTAAAAATCTTAATAGTTATAAAATCAGGGGCAAGTCTACAGGGATACCTTCAAAAAATCAAATCCATTTATTAATCCTTTAAAATATTAACTTTGCTTTAACCCGGCCGGGGTGTGGATTGCGATGAATCCGATTGAGCTTCTTACATATTCTAAATTCCGTTGCGCTAACCGGCAAAAAATCGGGTCGGAGGAGGTCCATCGGCCTCCGTTCGCCCACAGAACCGTGCGTACGGGTCCGTACACGGCTCCTCATGTCACTTTTAACCATCGACGAATATTAAACCAATGTTTCATTCTGTCCGTTGTCCTTATCCACTGTCCATACCTGTTGATAAAAATACGGTTGGGATAGGCCCGGTGTAAGGCACTTGTCCAGGATAATGCCCAACGTCCTTTATTTGAGAAGCTCGCTTTAGCTGCTGCTTTCCAGGATACACCTCGTTTGACGAAAAAACGACGTCTCTTTTGTTGATCTACAAAACGTGCCCTCAACCTCCTTCTTACATGAGCCTCAATCTGGAGTAATTGGTTTGGATAGGTGAATATCACGTTATAATTAAAAATCCATTCTTGATTTTGTTAACCTGCATGTTAACATTAGGCAGTAAATCCCAAAACAAGCAATTAAGACTGCTGAGAAACGTATGAAAGACTATTTAAGGAGGAAAAAATCATGAGTGATCTCCAAAAGTATATTGAAAAAAGAAAAAAAAAGGACCCAGTATTTGCGGAAAACTTTGATACAGGATATGAGCATTTTAAAATAGGAATACTGCTAAGACAAGCACGAGAAGAGTCTGGTCTTACACAAGAAGAATTGGCTTCCCGCTTAAACACAAAAAAATCTGCTATTTCTAGAATTGAAAATCATGCAGAGGATATAAAATTATCAACCTTAGAGAAATTTGCTAATGCACTTGGTAAAAGGCTTCGACTGGAAGTCGCATAAGGTTTTAAGTAAAGCAACCGGTACCTTTCGTTCGACAATAAAAATGCTGTGGACGAACCGCAGATTTTGTCATTAGCCATAAAATGATATCCGATAAAATGAAAGATTTACAAACTGCTGTTGATAAAATTATCGAGGTTATCTTCGATTCTTCAAAAGATCATGATGAATGGGAGAGGATTGTTTCGCACTGCTAACCTGCTGGAACCATTGACATGAAATACTGCAAACCCGTTGAATTGGCGATTGAAAAATATTTAACTAAAATTTTTGATGCTGATAAAAGAGTAGTATATGGGTATTTAATATGGTCATTTTATCCCGCATGGGAATTGAGGGAGTGGCTGCCTACACCATAGTGGGGTATGTCGCATTCGTTCAGATCATGATAATTACGGGTTTTGCAACAGGGCTGGGTCCTATTGTCGGGTATGGTTTTGGGGCTGGGAAAACCGATCATATTAAACGTATTAGGAAAATTGCTCTTATCTCTTCTTTTATCACGGGTCTGATTTGCTCGGCTATCCTCTATCTGAGTTGGTGACCCTTATTTTTGCGATTGTGTTTATGAAACAGAGTTACAGCTCTCCTATACGCTTAAAGCAAGGCTAAAAATTGTATCTGGTCTTTGAATGATTGATCAAAATAGTTTTGTTTATATATATCAAAATGGCCGATAGGATATTTTTTTATTGTTGCCAGAGATCCTAAAGTTTTTTGAATATCCCTGTATGAATCTGGTGATGCAAGATTATCTTTTTTACATATTAACAGCATAACCGGGCAATTGATATTTTTAGCCGGTTCTTTAAAGTTTGACGGGCCCGGCTCAACTAATAATCTGGCACAGACTTCATTAATAAAAGAATCGGAATTGCCAACAACATATGCATAGCCTTCATATGTACCCGGTGCATTCAACAGGGCAAAAGAGCCTTGGCTGCCGGCAATGGGGATGGTATGGGGTGATAACCCAAGTCTTGAGCGCCCTTTATCCCTCTGGGCGTGCATAAATAGTTTTAAAAAATACAGAATGCCTACTCTGTCCACAAACATTTTAGTGTCTGCCTTATGATCCAAAGATGGACACTGTTTTTAAAAAATATTACAAGGAGAAAGATAAATCCATCAGGGTTATCGCAACATAAGTCCTAAATTTTACCAAGCATTTCTACAGGATGTGCTATATATATTGGTTGAATATGAAAGATTAGCTTAAAATGCTGTTCCTAGTTTATCTAATTGAATAAAATGGACCTGGGAAAAATTCCTTTGTTCTTTTTACTATTCATAGTTATTGTTTGGTATATTCATGCCTTATATACCGGTCATCCATGATAGTCGTTCCTTTTGTATCATAGATTCCATCTGAGCCATAATCCGAATAAACTTCAATATCTGGAACAGATACGTGAAAATAATTCACGTCAATCCTGCCACTGGCATCAAACCAGATTTTTACAAAGAGTTCAGGGTTGTTTTGGCTGCCCCATGAAACATCATTGGGGTTGGCGTAAAAATGACCCCAGACCACCTGGTCACCACGTGATGTGGTATCGGTTCCACCCAAAGTCCAGAGAGCATCGATTGAGCCTATTGCTTCAACAGTATTAATCATGGCACCAATGCTCAGATTGTTTATGGTTGAATAGCCCACGGGGCTGTTTGTCTGAGTGTATCCTGATACCGGGATACCATCTTCAAAGTTTTCGTCTAAGCCATTATTTCCGTAATCATTATAATATTGTCGAATATATCTTGTATTCGTTGTTGTCGTTCCCTGCAATTGAACACCATTGTATTCTGAATACACTTCAATATCCGGAACAGACACATGAAAAAAGTTTACATCGACTCTTCCACCAGCATCATACCAGACTTTCACGAACACTTCTGGGTTATTTATGCTGCCCCAAGAGACATCATTCGGATCTGCATAAAAATATCCCCAAACTACTCGGTCCCCACGGGATGTTGTGTCTTCACCACCCTTTTGCCAGACAGCATCAATGGCACCCTTTTCAACGGTATTTATAACCGCCCTGATCCAGAGGTTAGATGTGACCATTGTGCCCAATCCAAATCCGCTAGGATCAACTATGATTCCGTTTGCTACACCGTCTGCATCGCCATAGCCGCCGTCCTTAAACTGCAACACCGCAGATTTTCTGTCATTACTGAATGTTGCATACTCTGAATAATCTGACCAGTCACTAATTGCGTCATATTTATACCATTTTGCTCCATCGGGGGCTGCCTTTGAGAAGTAGACGGTTGCTTCGGCAGTGTCACCAGGATTGGTGACTTCCAGTTTAATGGCAATGAGGCCAAAGGGCATACTCGGCCCACCCAAAGCAGAAATAGCGGCCGGGTCAATAGACTCGATCATGGAGATGGAGGTGACCGTTGAATGATCCTTGCGAGAAACCCCCATTTGACCATCTCCCACCACCGTATCCACGCTCTTGATATCGTTTTGCTCAATATCTGGTGTTCCGTCATTATCCAGATCCACCGAATCATCAACCTCTTGGCTATCCGGAATTCCGTTTGAGTTTTGGTCATTAGAAGTGGTCAGTGTACTGAATGAGTATATATCGGACCACTCTGATGCAGCAGAATGATTGTCATAAAACCTTACTCGCCAATAATAGGTGTTTCCTTCGTTAAGGACAAAAATTGGCACTGTCATTGATGTTAGTTGATTAGCACTTGTAATCTGAAGTAAGGGAGTAGAAAAACCGGTTTCGGTACTGATTTGCCAATCTGTCTTGAGGTGAGTGTTGCCCAAATCAGGGTCGGAAAAACTACCAGTCTTCATTAGAGGGGTCAAGGCTGCGTTAGCTGCGCCATTTTCAGGTGCAAGCAATGCTGGTTTATTTGGGGGATGATTTTCGGGGAGAGCACCTCCATCTTTTGATAGAGTGATAGAACCTGACCAAGGTATTTGACCCTCAGGATGAATATAAGTGGCCGTGCCATAACCGGCAGCGGACGTGCTTGATGAAGCAGTGAAGATCAACGTACATACTGTTATTCCACCTTCATCATCGGTGGGGACATGGCCGGTGGTGCCTGTGTATTCTGCACCGGCTACAGCCCCAGCAAAGTTGCAGCTACCTGGAGGGTCGCAAACAAAAGCACCAGGGTCCAAAGCCAAAGTAAAATTATCACCGTTTTGGGTGATTGTGCAAGTGCCTTGTATATCGAGCACATTGCAATTCCATGTGCCTGTTAAATCATAAGTGGCTGAGAAAACTTCTCCTGTAAAAAAGACGACAGCGAATAGTGCCATGATAATGACCAGCGATCTTCTCATAACATCCTCCTTTTCTTACGTTTAGGCTTATAAATAATGGTGGTGAGAATTTTTTTTTCTGACAAGGGAATATAGGAAAAAATTTATTGTGCGTCAAGGTTAATTCTCCGGTTAATTCTCAGATATTGGATTGTGATAGAGACCTTTTGGTCCAATTCATTTCAGCAGCCCTCTCATTATCCCAGATTTTGCTATTGCAAAATCTGCCCATAGGGCCGCCCCATCTTTTATATGAAAGAGTTTTTAAATGTTGTTATTTCAAAATCTTACAAATGGTCAAACCTTTTGGTGTTTTAACCATGGTCTTTCATTTTTTGTTGTGCCCGCCAGGGCATGGGGGTTAGTAGTATTATATATATGAATGATATTCAGTAACTCGGTGGTTTTTGGAATTAGGAAAGGAATGTGCTAAAATGAGAAAAAAATGTAAAACTTTTGGGTAAATATTTTCCTAAAGGTTTTTGTGGACTTTATTTTTTTGGAAAATGAAATTCAAATATATAGGGAAAAAACAAAAATAAATGAACAGATTCTCAATCGGATTCATCGCAACTCATGCCCCGGCCGGATTATAGTAAAATTACCATTTTAAAACATGTACTTTTTATGGAGAATATTAAGAATAATTTTTTTGTTTTACATGAGATTGCCCTGAATAAACCCATTGATTTGTACGCCTGAGACATTATAATGCATTAAATAAAGAAGAATAGAACTGGAGCAGGCTTATGAGAATCCTGGTTGTGGAAGACGATTTAAAAATTGCAGAATTTATTCAAAAGGGCCTTAAATCATCAGGGTTTGCGGTTGATCATGCCGTAACCGGAACCCAGGGGTTTGATATGGCATTTGAAGAACCTTACGATACCATGGTTGTGGATATCATGCTGCCGGAAATGGATGGCATATCTTTAATTAAAAAGATCCGGGGAAAAAATAATAATACGCCGATCATTATTTTGAGTGCCAGGGACCGGGTGGATGACAGGGTAAACGGTCTTCAGGCCGGTGCAGATGATTATTTGACAAAACCGTTTGCCTTTTCTGAGTTTCTTGCAAGAATACAGGCACTTATCCGGCGAGCAGGGAACGTTACAGATCCTGTAAGTCTTTCATATTCTGACTTAAACATTGATATGTTGAAGCGTCAGGTAAAAAGAAATAATGAAATCATAGAATTACAACCCCTTGAATTTTCCCTTCTGGAGTATTTATTGCGCAACAGAGAGCGGGTGGTGTCAAGAACTATGATAATGGAGCATGTCTGGGATTACAATTTTGATCCAATGACCAATGTTGTTGAAGCAAGAATTTGCAGACTAAGAGATAAAATCGATAAAGACTTTGAACCCAAATTGATTCATACGGTTCGGAGTGCAGGCTATGTGTTGAAAATTAAATGATTTATAAAATTTTTAATACAATAGCATTTAGATTAACACTTTGGTTTACAGGAATTTTTACGATCTGTTCCGGTGTCACTTTTATTTTATTCTATTTTCTTGCCGTTCAAACCATTCAGACTCAAACTGATCAACAACTTTTAGATAATGCATCAAAATTTTCTACTATTATTCGCAGAAACGGATTGGTGGGCGCAAGAGAACTTGCTGTGGTAGAAGCCCAGGCAGCGGGAGAAAAGGTAATTTTTTTCAGGCTTGTTTATCCGACAGGAGAAGTGTTTGCTTCTTCCCATATGTCTTATTGGAAACATGTACATGTCAGCAAATATGCTTTAACAAAGCTTATTATAGATAAAAGCAGCGTTTTTGAAACCGTCCAAATTCCATTAACCCAGCAAAAAGCAAGAATCCTTTATAGTTATGTCGCGCCAAATGTCATTTTACAAACCGGGATAGCAATGGATTTTTATTCCAAATTTTTATTGGCTTTTAAAAAGGTTTTTATCGGTGCAATGGGCTTTATTATTATTTTTTCTGCCTTGTCCGGCTGGCTTTTGATACGTAAAGCCTTGTCCGGTGTTGCAACCATTACAAAGACAGCTCAAAATATTACCGGCAGTAACCTTGAAGCCAGAGTTGCAGGAATCGGCAATAAAGATGAGCTTGATTATCTGGTAATAACCTTTAATTCAATGCTTGACAGAATAGAAGAACTGGTAAAAAGCATCAGGGAGATGAGTGATAATATTGCCCATGATCTAAAAACTCCCATTACAAGGATCAGAGGGTTTGCAGAATTGACACTTGTCCATGAGGAAAACCTGGAAGACTACCGTATCATGGCCTCTAATACCATTGAAGAGTCTGACCGTCTCCTGGATATGATCAATACAATGCTGGTGATTTCAAGAGCAGAGGCAGGAGAAGGCGATTTTGAGTTTAAAAAAATCAATCTTTCAGACATGATCAAAGAGGCGTGTGATCTTTTTGCTCCTCTTGCAGAAGATAAGAATATACGTTTTGTCCAAACTATTGAAGAAAAAATTTTAATTGTTGCGGATATAAAAATGCTTCAAAGGGCATTTTCCAACCTGCTGGATAATGCAATCAAATATACACCTGAAGACGGGAAAGTAAGTGTTCTTGTATTTAAAGAAAAACAGCAGGTGACAATTAAAATTGAGGATACAGGAATCGGTATAGCACAAGAATACTTTGAAAAAATATTTGAAAGATTTTACAGGGCTGAATCATCCAGAACAAGTGCAGGAACCGGTTTGGGTCTTAGTCTTGCAAGAACCATTGTCCGACAGCACAAAGGGGATGTTTTTGTGTCAAGCCGACAATCAAGCGAACAATCAGATCAACAATCAGATCAAAAGGGCAAAGGCTCAATTTTTGTGGTTAGATTACCATATAGTAATCTTGAGGTCATTTAATCGTCATATTTATGGTTTATTATTACAATCAGTAAGGAAAGTATTGATTTAACTACTACAGGAGGTTGTGATGAAACAGGTAAATAAAATATTTTTTATCATTATAGTTATCGCTCTGATGGCTGCACCGGCAATTGCTGAAAAAAATTATAAAAATACAAGAATGGTACCGATAAGTTTCACCGAGCTTGCCAAACAGGCAAAACCCGGTGTTGTAAATATACAGACTGTCAAGACTATTGAAGGTGGTGGAAGGGTTTATAAACATTTTTTTGGTCAACCCTTTGGTGGGAAACAAAATCCATTTGATGAATTTTTTGCCCCCTTTTTTAATCAAAGGCCGCAAAACAGAAAAGAACAAAGTCTGGGTTCCGGGTTTATTATCAGTAAAGACGGATATATTGTAACCAATAACCATGTGATTAAAGATGCGGATCAAATTAAGGTGATATTACATAATAAAAAAGAATATGATGCAACCATCATAGGGACTGATCCAATGACGGATCTGGCATTAATAAAAATTAAAACAAAGGATTTAATACCTTTAAAATTCGGGAGTTCCTCTGAAACTGAAGTTGGATCATGGGTGGTGGCCATTGGCAGCCCATTCGGACTTGAGCAAACAGTGACGGCAGGAATTGTCAGTGCAAAGGGAAGAATCCTCGGGTCTGGACCCTATGATGATTTTATCCAGACCGATGCTTCCATTAATCCGGGAAATTCCGGTGGTCCCCTGTTGAACCTTGATGGTGAAGTGATTGGTATCAACACAGCGATTATCAGGTCAGGTCAGGGCATCGGATTTGCAATCCCTTCGGATCTTGCAACAGGTATTATTGATCAGCTGACAGAACAAAAAACCGTGTCCCGGGGTTGGATGGGAGTGGCCATTCAAAATGTCACGGAACAACTGGCAGAATACTATGGAATTAAAGAGACCAAAGGCGTATATGTCGCCAAGGTGTATGAGGGTGATCCGGCAGATAAGGCGGGTATCAAAGTCGGGGATGTTATTTTTATGATCAATGATAAAAAAATTGATTCATCCAGGGACCTTACTTTGACCATTGCACGTTCATCTGTTGGTGAAAGGGTTAATGTCAAGCTGATACGTGATGGTAAAGAAAAAAAGGTAAAAGTTAAACTTGGAAAAAGGCCGGACCAGGATTCTGAAAATATTCATACAAATGATGGGTATGATTTATTCGGTTTCAGGTTGAAACAGATGGATTCTGTTATTGCAAAAAGACTTGGTTATCCCGAAGATGTCAAAGGGCTTGTCGTCATTGATATGGAATCAGGCAGTCAGGCCGCAGATACAAGCGTCCGTCATGGGGACCTGTTACTGGAAGTTAATCGTCATAAAATTGCCGACATTGAAGCGTATCGACACTATTTGAAACAAATAAATAAGGGCGGCATGGTTCAGCTTTTGTTCAGAAGAGGCAATAGTAATGTTTTTGTTGTGAGTTTTGAAAAACCATAGCAACGGATATTTTTTTATTCATAAACGGCATTCTTCCCATGGACGAATGCCGTTTTAGTTCTTGACAAAAACTATGTGAAACAATACTTAAATTTAATGAATTTGAATTATGGCTTTCACTCAGGCTCCAAACATAAGAGGAATGATCTTTTAAGCACATGGAAAGGAATGGCTGATGGAGGAATTAGAAGGAATTTTAGCGCTCAATAAATCAGAAGGCATCTATATTGATATCGGCACTAAAGTTTACCTTGAAATAGAAGGCGTTAATTTTTCCGTCACTAGCATATTCATTGGTATGCTTAGAGATGAATTTATGATCGTTACGCTTCCGAAAAGATATAAAAGCGTTAAAAACAAATTATTTCCTGCCAATAAAATGGTGATCAAATATTTACATGATGGTTGTGTATATGCATTTCAAACCAGTGTTATAGAAATGATCACCACCCCTATCAGAGCACTGGCCATTGAATATCCCAAAGTGGTTCAAGAAAGAGAACTGAGAGTTCTTAAAAGAAATAATGTCGTTATTCCTGGAAGGGTTGAAGCAAAAAAGACTGAATTTTCAGTGGTTGTATTTGATATCAGCAAGAAGGGTTGTCGGTTTAAATATCGTGATGATAAAAGCAATTTAAATTCCTTGAGAGAGGGGGATCTTTTAAGGGTTTACTGCCAGTTTCCCGGAGTTTCCGATGAGATCGGTGCCATGGCATGTGTTAGAAATGTTAGAAGAGGGCAGGGGCAGCTTTCCATTGGAGCAGAATTTCAGGATATTACCAAAGCCTTTTCAACACCTTTAATGCATTTTTTATATTCCATCGAAGACTTTTCTTAAATTTTAAGGAAGGCTTAAACTCCAAGCATATAACGATTGTTTGAAAAAAAGAGATGGTGGAGCTGAGGGGGATCGAACCCCTGACCTTACGGCTGCCAGCCGTACGCTCTCCCAGCTGAGCTACAGCCCCACGCTAAAAGCACTACTTAGATAATAGATTGAACCTGTTGTGTCAACAAAAAATTGTTTATAAAGCATTAAAGTTGAATTTTGAATTAATAAAATGTTGACACAGGGTTTTATGAAAAGATATTATACTCTGTTCGTTTAATTAAAATATGTTTATTTTACAAGAGAGTTAAGGAGAAAGTGATGCTGCGTTATTTGCGTGAAAATACCGGGAATTGGATTATTAAAATATTTCTTGGAATTATTGTTGTTGTATTCGTGTTTCTCGGTGTGGGGTCGTTTGGATCAAAAAGGAATAATTCAATTGCAACCATTAATGATGAGCCCATTACCATAGAGGAATATCAGCAGGCTTATAAGGTTATTGTTGATCAAATGAGAGCAAGATTCGGGAAAAACTTAAATGATGACATCCTGAAGGCACTCAATGTAAAACAACAGGCTCTGGATTCTTTAATTGAACAAAAACTGGTTTTAGCCCAGGCAGATATACTGGAAATTAATATTTCCGATAAAGAACTTCAACAATCTTTGCTTTCAATTAAAGCCTTTCAGAAAGATGGAATATTTAATTTAGATCAATATAAAAAGGTTTTAAGTTTAAATTCTTTAAATCCTGAAATTTTTGAACAAAACCAAATCAATTCTTTAAGACAGCAAAAAGTCAGGAATATGGTGTTAAGTACGGTCAATGTATCAGACCTTGAAGCCAGGAACTGGTATTTATTCCAAAATACAAAAATTGCAGTCGATTACCTGTTGTTTGAACCTGACAGCTATTCCGATATTCATCCCGGCGAAGAACAGATCAAAGATTTTTATATTGAAAATAAAGATAAGTATAAATCCGATCCTAAAATAAAGACATGGTATTTAAAGTTTTCTCCCGAAGATCATAAAGATGAAGTAATCGTCAGTGAAGCCCATGTCAAAGACTATTACCAAGAGCATCAGGAAAAATTTAAAATACCTCAAAAGGTTGAAGCCAGACATATTTTAATTAAAGTTGCCGAAGGTGCCGAAGAAGAAAAAGTTAAGGCAGCCCAAAAAAGAGCCCAGCAGATTTATGAGATGGCTGTAAAAGATCAGGACTTTGAACAGCTTGCCAAACAATATTCAGAAGGCCCTTCTAAAAAGGGGGGTGGATACCTGGGTATTTTTGAAAAAAAAGCCATGGTAAAACCTTTTGCCGACAAGGCATTCTCTATGAAAACCGGCGAAATCAGCAATCCTGTAAGAACAATGTTTGGCTGGCACATCATTAAAGTGATGGCTAAATTTGAGGCTTCCACCCAGACCTTGGTCCAGGTTTCAGGAAAAATAAAAAAAGAACTTGAACAACAGGAAATGAAGAACCTTGCCTATGATAAAGCGGGAGAGGCGTTTGATGCAGTGATTGACGGTGACGATTTTGAACAGGTAGCGCTCATTGCTGATAAAAAAATTGTTAAAACCCAAGAATTTACCATGAAGGGTGAAGGACTTGACATTGCAGACAATACAGGGTTTGCAAGAGCTGCTTTTGAGCTTTCTTTGGATGATATCAGTGATGTAAAACAATTTGGCGATTCTTATTATTTGATTAAATCAGTTTTAAAAATCGAACCGGTTGTTCAGGAGCTTGATCTTGTTAAAGACAGGGTTTTAAAAGAACTTACAGCAAAGCTTCAAAAAGAACAGGCAAAAAATGATGCTCATTTGTATTTAAAAAAAGCCGTTGACACAAAAATGCTGGATCAACTTGCCAAAGAATATCAGCTAAAACTCAAATCCACAAAATTATTCACAAGAAATAGTAATATTGAAGGTGTGGGAAATTCTTCCGAATTCAATCAGGCAAGTTTTGCATTGAATCAGAATAATAAAATCCATCCTGAAATTATTGAAACTTCATCCAAATATTATATTATCGGATTTAAAGAAAAAAAGTTCCCTGAAGAATCTGAAATTTCAGAAAATATCAAAAAGATAAAAAATGAAATCAGCCGGAGAAAACAGACACAATCTTTTCAGGCATGGATCAATGAATTAAAAAAACATAATAAAATTAATTATGATCCTCAAGTTTTGAACTAAGGTTTGCTATGAAGCATAGTGTCGTTACCTTTAGGGCTGTAATTCTAGTAGGATTCTTACTCCTATTTTCATGTGGGCCGAAACATCCTGTTATTGTACCTAATAAGGGTATCCAAACCGATCCTGCCATCGTATACGGTGTTCTTTCCAATGGATTTCAATATATCCTCATGGAGAATTCCACACCTGAGAACAGGGTTAATATTCATCTGAATGTTTTTGCGGGTTCAATGAATGAGACAAATGAACAACAAGGCGTTGCCCATTATTTGGAACACTTGGTGTTTAACGGATCAGAGCACTTTAAACCCGGAGAATTAATAGAATATTTTCAATCCATTGGTATGGACTTTGGTGCAGACGCCAACGCCCACACCTCTTTTTTTAATACTGTTTATGATCTGTCTCTGCCAAACTCCGATCAAAGGCATATGGATGAAGCCTTTGTTGTAATTCAGGATTATGCAAAGGGTGCACTTCTTCTGGAAACCGAAGTTGCTCGTGAGCGAGGAATTATTTTAGCTGAAAAAAGACAGAGAGACTCTGTATCTTACAGGACCTTTAAAAAGTCATTGGAATTTGAACTTCCGGGTTCTCTTTTTAATAAAAGGTTTCCCATTGGGATTGACGAGGTCATAAAAAAAGCGGATCGAAAACTATTAAAAGCATATTATGACCAATGGTATCGGCCTGATAATATGGCGTTGATTGTTGTAGGTGACTTTGATACCAAGATGGTTCAGCCTATGATTATTCAAAGGTTTTCTAAGCTTAAACCCCGAACTCTTTCCTTTAAAAGTTCTTTGTCTACCCAATGGAAGGAACATAAGGGGACAAAAGCCTTTTATCATTATGAGCCTGAAGCCGGCAGTACTGATATTACAATAGAGACTATCTCCTGGATACCATTTGAAACACAAACCCTGGAGTCCGTAAAAAAAAGAGCATTGAATCATATTGCAAATTCAATGCTGCAAAACAGGCTTTCAAGAATGGTAAGCAAACAAACAGCTGATTTTTCTGAAAGCTCTGTTTTTTCAGGCTCATTTCTGCACCATATTTCATTGTCTGCCATTAGTGCTGTTTGTGACCCTGATAAGTGGGAAAGAGGTCTTTATCAAATCGAAAATGCTTTAAGACAGGGGCTTACATACGGGTTCACAACAAAAGAGTTGGATAGGGTTAAGGCTGATTTTATTTCTTCCCTTGAAAGGCAGGTGAATCAGGTAGAAACACGAAAAAGTTCGGATCTTTCCAATAAAATTTTGAGAACCATTAATCGAAAAGGGCTGCTTTTATCTCCTGAACAGAGAAAATATTTTTTACAGCCCTATATTGAATCGATTTCATTGCAGGATGCCCATGAGGCATTAAAAGAAGCCTGGTCAAAAGATCACAGGCTGGTTCTGGTAACCGGTAATGTTGATATGAATGCAAAAGAACCTGAAACAAATATTCTAAATGTATATCAGAAAAGTCATATTAATAAGGTGAGCCGGTATAAAGACTTTGAATCAAAAAAATTTCCTTATCTTGAATTGCCGGCTGCAAGAGCCGGGATAAGAACAAGAGAAGATAATGTCAAAGGTCTTGGCATTACAACAATCGATTTTCATAATAATGTTAGATTGAATTTAAAAAAGACAGATTATAAACAAAATGAATTCCGATTTAAGGTTTGTTTTGGAGAAGGGAAAAAATCTGAGCCTGTATCAAGCCCTGGTTTAGCACTTCTCGCTAAGAGTGTTTTTAGGACAAGTGGGCTTGGAAATCTTGATACAGACCAGTTGGAAGAAGCCCTGGCCGGGAAAAAGGTTAGTATTGGATTTGGAATTAATGAGAATTATTTCTCTTTATCCGGTTCTGGTGATCCAAAAGAAGCTGAGCTTATTTTCCAACTCATCTATCATTATTTTATTGATCCGGGATACAGACCTGAAGCTCTGAATCTTGCAAAAATTCGTTATCAACAGCAATATGACAGTCTTATCCGAACACCCGAAGGTATCATGCAGATAAAAGGAGATCGATTCCTTGCCAAAAACGATACAAGATTTGGTTTGCCTGAGCCTGGGGTAATTAATCGTTATACTTTAAAGGATATTAAAAATTATTTGACCCCATATTTTCCAAATTCACTGGTTGAGGTATCCATTGTTGGTGATTTTGATCTTGAAAATATGATTGATCTTGCTAGAAAATACATGGGAGTATTTAAAAAAAGGAAAAATTTTTCAAGTGATCCAAATGACCAGAGTAACCACGTCAATCCCGGAAAAATATTTTTCCCAATAGGAGAACAGCTTGAACTGAATATAGATACAAAAATTGATACAGGTGTTGTCCATATAGCCTTTCTAACGGATGATTTTTGGGATATTATGCAAACCCGGAAGCTATCTATTCTATCCAGGATTTTTTCAGAGAGACTGAGAATTGTCATAAGAGAAGAGCTGGGTGAAACATATTCTCCTTATGTATATAATGATCCGTCCATGAGGTTTAATGACTATGGAATACTGCATGTAGTTGTCAATGTGAAACCTGAAAGGCATAAATTTATTTACCAAAAAATTAAAGAAATTATTACTTCTTTAACTACAGAGGGTATTTCAAAAAAAGAGAAGGATTTAGCTTTAAAGCCGGTTTTAAATCATCTAAAAGTTTTTCAAAAGACCAATGGCTATTGGTTAAATTCCGTTATGGCCAACTCTTCAACTTATCCACAAAAATTTGACTGGGCCAATAATATGATGAATGGCTATAATACCATTACCAAAGATGATTTAATATTGCTTGCAAAAAAGTACCTGAATATCGATAAAAGTGCGCTGATTATAATAAAATCGGGAAGTAATACAGATTAAAAGACTGACTCTCCTTTAAATTTATCAGAGAATCAAAAGGGAAAGATTTTTATTTTATATTAATTATATTATGCTTTGTATTGTTGAGGAAGTTTCTCCACTGGTTCAGAAACATTGTTCCTAAGGTAATAATCCAGATCAAAAAGTTGTTTAAAACTTAAATCCGCAAACTGCACGTGTCTTTTTCTAACCTTCATTGAGCTGAATGAGGGCGCATTTGTTTCTTCATAATCTGCAATGGTTTTAAAAGGAAGATCACCTACATAGTATCCCATACTACTTAAAAAGATCGTTTCTTCCGGAAGTTGTTCGTTTTCTGTATCATCCCCACTTGTGTCAATATATTTGAATGCAAGTCCTCCCATGCTAAGATCAATGATTTGCCCTAATTTGTGAGAATTAGGGCTTATGGCAGCATAGGCTCCCTCAACAGCTTTGTATCGTTTGTTTTTTCGTCTTTCAACGGTTCTTTTTCTACCCACCATAAATATTTTCCCTTTTAGCCATATGTATTTCAATATTAAGTTTGCTTATAGAGGATGCACAAAATATGCCATTCAAACTGTCCAAATAGTCGTTTGTAAAATATTTTGTGGAAAGCCTATTATATCAATCAGATAAAAGCAAGACATCAAAATTAATTTTAGAATTTTATATGGGCAGGGTCAATTGATTGACAAAAACGATAGTTTTTTTTGACATTTGATGGAATAAAGGAAAAAAATGTTATAAAACTAGGTATTTTTTTTCCTAAAATTATTACATTTTTTTCTCAAATACTTTTAAGGTTCTATTTTTCTTAACATTATCCGGTGTAAAAATTCTGCCACTAATGGCAAGGTATATACCATGAGGCAATGTTTGAACTGCGGCAACAGCAGAACCTAAATTAAAAATAGCGTCACTTGATTTAAATTTTGCAGGCTCCATGGCGCCGGTAAGAACAATGACCTTATTTTTAACATTACCCAGTATCTGTGCCGTTTCAATCATGGTATCTGTGCCGTGAGTGATAATAATTTTATCATTGGATTCATTTTTTACAGCCTGTTGAACAATTAACCGATCTTGATCTGTCATTTCAAGAGAATCTTTTTTTAGTAAGGAAGAGACATCATAGTCAAAATTGACCCTTGCATCTTTTAAAATATTGCTAATGTTGGATTCCCCGACTTCATATTTACTTAAGGCATCAAAATACACCTTATCAATGGTTCCGCCCACAGCAAAAAATTTAATTTTCATTTTAATCCTTTTTCATTTAATCTTTTGATTCTATAAAATGGTTCAGCGTTGATATGAAAATATCATAATTAAACCCTCTGTATCGTAGATAATTCATCATCTTTTTTTTAAATTTTTCATCATCAAGATTTTTCCACATCTTAATCTTAGGCGTTACTGCTTTTAAAGCAAGAGCCTGATCGTTATATTGCTCTAAAATAGCATCAATGATTGAAGGGCTAATTCCTTTTTTCTTGAGTTCATATTGAAGGGCAAATTTTGATTTGGGTTTATTTCTTACTTTACTTTCAATGAATAATCTTGCGAAATCCTTATCATTTAAATAATTTTTTTCCAATAAGGTTGCAATCACTTTTTCAATAATATCTTCACTAAATCCTTTCTTTTTAATGTATTTCTGCATTTCATGAATAGTTCTTGGCTTGTAGGACAAGTATTTTATGGCAAAATTCAAAGGCGATTTAATCGATTTAATATTATTCACCATATATTTTATCCCATAATGTGATAGGAGTTTTTAAGATAGTGGCCATCATATTTATAAGACCTGTGCCAACCGCAGAAGGGTGCAGAGGGATAACAATCGGATCAGAGAGTTTTCCGGTCGCTTTTATCGGAATAGATACCAGACGCCCTCCAAGAAGTGTGTTTATAACTGGAATATATTCAATAATAAGATCAACAGTTTTAAAAGGAGCAACAAGACAAGTTAAATTTATTTTATCATTAACTGGGTCAATCCACCCACTAAATATTAGTGTCATGTCTTTTCCATCAATTATTGCTTTGGTAAGATAGATTATACTATCCTTGATATCCGCTTCTATGGAAATAGATTTATAAGCAAACCCTTTTTGTGTCACATTTGGAATATTCCCTTTAAAAATTTTTGAAACATTTAAAACGGAAAGGATCCTTGATAGAAGAGTTAATTTGTAAATACGCCCTTTTTCAGCGTTAAATATTAATGAACCCGTGAATTTGTTTAAAAAATTTATTTTGGTGTCTTTGGACTCAAGATCGCATATCAAGGAATAACGACCATCCATAAATTCGTTTTTCTGGAAAAGGCAGGTCAATAGATCCTGAATATTGGCTTTGTTCTTGGCCTCTATAGGAAAATTTGCATAAACAAGATCATTTTTGAAATTGATATACCCGCTTGTTACCAGGTCACATAAATGGGCTTTTTTCAATCTGATATATGAATGATCCTTTTTAAAAGATAATCTACTGTCAATATTTGTAACGGTCAGGTTTTTGTATTTAAGCTTTTCTGCTTTAAAATTGATGAGATTATTTGGTAACAGGCGGCTGTCAGTTGGGAATGCTTTGGAATGAGAAATAAGTGAATTTAGATTTATGGTCTTAGTGATGATATTTAAAGCAGAATCCTTATCCGTATATATTACTATGGGTTGTCTTTCAGAAAGGGTATCAATCTTTTCAGCCAGGCAAGTATCAGGTATAACAATTTTATTTAATGTTGTTGTGTCTAAAATTCCATTAAAATCAAACAGGGGTTTGTCCTTGTTGTGATTGAAAGATATAGAGCCCTTTGAAAATCCCTTATCAAGAAATTTTATTGAATTTAAGGCTAATGACGAAAGTGTTTCACCTTTCATGTCAATAAAAAGTTCCGGTCCTGTAGTGAATTTAAGGTCACTGTGGAAAACACAATTCTTTGTACTGATATGAAAATTGCCATTTTCCATATCAAATGGAACTAAAATGCAATTAAGATATTTTTTTTCAATGAAAGGTTCCATCCACGAAAGATCAGTTATTTTTACATGAATTTTTTTCAAATTAAAAAGATCATCAGATATGTGATATTGGCAGGACATGTTTTCTATTTGTTTTTGATCCAAATGTGTCGAAATACCCATTTCGACTCCAGTACCTTTTAAATCATATTTCCATAGATTTGGTTTTAATATGGGCCCGGATAGATCAATTGAGGTGACATAGATTTTGCCGCTTCCCTTTTTAATGGGTGAAATAAACGCTTTGCTTTTTTCATAGGACATCAACCAGGGTATCATTGAATCCAGGTAAATCATGGCAGCACCTGATTGGACTTTAATTGTTTCTTCATTCTTAAAATCAAGTAATGCATTAAGATCATAAATCGTATTACCGTTAATAATCCCATTAAGGCGTTTGAGAGATACTATGTCCGGCTCATAGTTGAAATTTACATTTTTAAGGAAAATATCACCGGGAATCCTGTCATATTTGCCGGTAACAGAGAAATCATCTGTATTAATTTTAACTTTAAGCTCATTAGACTTGGTTTCCAATGAAAGATTCAATCTGGCTTTAGTACGTCCGGTCACACCATGAACAAGTGCTAATTCCCGGGATAGAAGAGTGTCAGGTAAGAGTGATATCTACGCTTGCGGAATCATTGAAAGATCGACATCCAGTAAAAACTCACCTTGGAACGGAAAGTCTACATAATTTAAAAGAGCGATTGAAAGAATACCACTTTCAATTTTTGAACTTTGAATCATCGCATTGTTCGTATTTATATTAAGAACACCATTATGTATATTGGCATCACCGAATACATGTGAGGCAATCAAATTTGTTTCGGGAATCTTTACCGAACCATTCTTAATATTTCCCATAAGTGTTAAATGATTCTCATCAAAAAGATCTTTAAGCGATTTGCTTTGAAAAGACACATTGACTTTGGGTGCAATACCTTTATGGAGAATGTTAAAAAGGTTTTTTGTGATCTCATTATCCTTAAATAACAATAAGGACATTTCTTTTGCCTGGTCAATATGAATATTGGTTCCGGTAAATCGAATCTCTGTTTTTTCTTGGATTTGATTATCTTTAAAGTAAATCGCAACCAACCCTTCCGGATAATTGAGTTTAAAGGGTTTTATATCAATTTGATAAAAAGCATCAGACAATTTAAAAGACGACTCAATGATATTTGAATCAAAAAGAATGTGATTGCTTTTAGATTTAAGCTTTGGAGCAATGAAGTTGCAGTATCCGTTTATTTTGCCTTCCGAACTAAACTTAATAATGCATTTTAGCTGATCAAGCTCAATGGATTCCAAATCAAGATATTTTTCAAATGTGGTGTCAGATAATGTTGATGGGTTGAATGCTATATTTTTTATTGTTGCGTTTAAAATAATCTCTTTTTTTTTTCGTGACAGATAAAGCGAGCCATCCAATCGTCTAAAATATTGGGATATTATATTTTTGAACCTAAGCTCGACGGATCTCTGGTGTTCGGGCAATAAAGCAAATAATTTTTTTAGGGTCGGGCTTAATTTGGAGATAAATTTTGAAACTGAAAAATCACCTGGTAATGCAGCTTGATTTTCTTTTAAAGTGCCGGTGCTAACCCTGGTTTTAATTTGGGTTTTAATTTGGGGATGATCAATTGTTATTTGATCTATATTTATTTTGCCTTTCAAAAGTTTTTGAATATCAATATCTAATTTTAAAGATTCAATATTTATATTAATTCTATCATCAGGGATGAAATTAAAATTGTTTATAGTGATGCTTGCTTGTGGAATTATGGTAAAGCAAAATTTAGAAGAATCAATATTTAAACCGGTTTTTTGATATATAAAGGAAGATATTTTATTTTTTATATAAGAGGTATTGATGACCCGGTTAATAATGAAAGGAGATGATAATAATAGAACAAGGATTAAGACAATGCTATAAAAAACAGACCTTTTAATTCCTATTTTGAAAAAAGATGCCATTAACAATTACCATAAAAAACCAAAATCACTGGAAATATCAATAAAATCAGCCATTACAAGATGGGTTTGATTCATTAGAATTTTTTTGAAGTCACTTGTTTTCGCTCCGTCCTGATCAAATTTTTCTATTGGGTCTTTTCCGATAGCTTTTAAATAGTCATTTTCAATATCAAGTTCTAATTGCTCATAATATTTTTTTCTTGATTTTCGTGCATTCAGGTTTAATGAGATCGAAGTTTGGGAATTCAGTTTAGATATCATTTCGATTCTTTTATTAAGATAGTTTAAACCGGGATCTTTAAGAGATCTTTTTTGGTACTGCACGAAAATTTTTGAATGAATGCCTTGCAGTTTCCGATAAGAATTGTAGGATGTTCTGACCGTTGTATCCCATGGCAGGGCGCCATCTAAAGAACTTTCCCCCGTATCTTCAATTTTATATATTTGCGGATATTTCAAATCCGGAACAACACCAAGGTTTTGAGTGCTTTCTCCTGACACACGATAAAATTTTGCACTGGTAATTTTAAGTTTCCCTTTTCCAAGTGGCTGCAATTCCTGAACGGTTCCTTTACCAAAGCTTCTTGTACCGACAATCACGCCTCGATTATAATCTTTAATTGCTCCGGCAAAAATCTCGGAAGCCGAGGCACTCATTCGATTGATTAAGACGATAAGAGGGCCGGAATATTCAATGGTTGGGTCATCATCATATAATCGTGTGATTCTGTATTTTGTTTTAATTTGTACCGTCGGACCTGATTTAAGAAAAAGTCCGGTCAGTTGACTTGCTTCTTTTAAGGAACCGCCGCCATTATCCCTTAAATCAATAATTAATCCATCAATGTTCTCTTCTTTTAGTTCAAATAGTAATTTTTTAACGTCTTTTGTTGTGCTTTTATAGTCTTTCTCCCCTTTGTGATAGGCATTAAAATCAATATAAAAATTGGGAATTTCAATAATACCGATTTTCAAGGCTTTGTTGTTGTGATCAATGGTTATGATACTTTTTTTAGCAGATTGTTCTTCTAATTTAACCTTGTCTCTTTTTATTTGAATTGTCTTAGTTGAATCGCTTTTTTTAGCAGGGATAATTTTCAGTCGTACAAATGTATTTTTAGGCCCCCTGATCAGTTTGACAACATGATCTATGCGCTGGCCCATTGTATCTTTAATTTCTCCATTTTTCCCTTGTCCCACACCAACAATTTTATCACCGGGCATGAGTAAATTTGATTTATCAGCAGGTCCTTTTGGAATTAATCTTACAACCTTGGTATATTCATACTCTGTTTGGAGTACGGCTCCAATACCTTCAAGAGATAAACTCATATGGATATCAAAATCCTCCGAAGCCCTGGGAGGAAAAAATTGAGTATGTGGATCAAAACTTGCCGTAATAGTATTCATAAAAACTTGAAAAATATCATTGGAATCGGTTTGCAATAATCGTTTAAGGCGGTTTGAATAAATTCTGTCAAGATTATCTTTGATCGAAGATTTTTCCTGATCATCCAGAATCATTGAAATAATATGATTTTTCAACTCTTTTTCCCAAAGAGAATATAGCGTTTGGGTATTGGGTTTCCATTGGCGCAAATCATTGTCAATGATCATGAAGTCGGTTTTATTGAAATCCAACTCTTTTTCCCAGGTTTTTATCATTAAAGAGATATATTCCAACCTTTCCTTTGATCGTGCCATATATAAATTAAATATCTTGAAACCAGTATTCAGGTTTCCTCTTTTAAGTTCATTATCCAGACGAAATTGATATCGTTTAAAAGAATTGATATCTTCCAGGGTGAATAATTGTTTTCTGGGGT
>NZ_JAIOSW010000091.1 GCF_021107415.1 Desulfobacula sp. | reverse complement strand
TTTGTTGATGAAAAAGATAAATTTTTAACTGCATTAAAAGATGTGATTGATCCTGAAGAAAAACGCAAAATTATCGGCAACCTCTTTATTGAGGTGTTTGAAACCGAAGCCAATAAAATAGATGGAGCGCAGTTTCTTGGCCAGGGAACCTTGTACCCTGATATTATTGAATCCAAATCTGCCTTTGGCGGCCCCACCTCTATTATCAAATCTCATCACAACGTCGGTGGATTGCCGGAAAAAATGAAACTTAAACTAATTGAACCTTTACAACTTCTTTTCAAGGATGAAGTAAGGAAGCTTGGCGCGGAACTTGGCATCAACGATGATTTAATATGGCGCCAACCTTTTCCCGGCCCTGGCCTTGCCATCAGGATCATGGGAGCAATAACCATTGATAGGCTTGACGTTTTAAGAGAGGCCGATGCTATTTTACTTGAAGAAATCAGAAAAGCCGGACTTTACAGAAAGTTATGGCAATCTTTTGCAGTTCTGCTGCCTGTTAAAAGCGTGGGGGTGATGGGAGATAAAAGAACCTTTGCAAATTGTATTGCTATCAGAGCCGTCACCAGCAATGATGCAATGACTGCCGACTGGGCAAAGCTGCCCCATGATCTTCTGGGTAAAATTTCCAACAGGATTATCAATGAAGTCGAAAATATTAACAGGGTTGTTTTTGATATCACATCCAAACCTCCCGGAACGATTGAATGGGAATAAAATATTAAAAACAGGATATATAAAAAATGGATTCAACAAAATTAAAAGATTTCAGACCTGATAACCCGGATTTTATTGAGGATGAAGACTTACTTAAACAAACTGACAGTGAACTTCCGACTTCGACATATCACGAAGAGATCAATACCTTGAAAATAGATAAACTTTCCAACAGAGTCACGATAATTTCCATCATACTTCCCTGCCTGATCGGTGTCATTGTCATCTTTGCCTACCTTGATATGAAAGAAAGGATGGTTGATGTTGATCTGACCAAACAAAACCAGGTCGAAAGAATCTTTCAACAATTGGAAGAAAAATTAAATACCCTGGATGTAAAAATAGCTAAAAACAAATTTGACCTTGAAAACAAACTGCCTGAACTTGATAAAAAAAATGTTTTGCTTGAAGGGCGAATCGCTAAATTAACAACCACAAAAGCCGACACTAAGACCATTAAGGCTGATACCAAAACCATTAAAAATCGGTTCACTAAACTTGAAAAACGTGTTGCCAATAATACAAATCAGGATAAAACAACACTCCAGACCATTGAAAGGATCAACAAACAAACCCTTTCCACCATTAAAGAAAATCAGAATCAATTTGATAAAACTGCCCGACAAATAAAAGAAGAGACCAGCCTTTTCAAAGAAGAATTTGATGCCAGGCTGCTTGAGTTATCAGACTATGAGCAGCTGCTTGGTGAGCTTAGAAAGAATGTAAGTCTTCTGGATAAAAAATTTAAAGGACTTGAACAGGACATAGTCTCGCAGGTCGCGCTTGATGAAAAAATCAATCTATTGAACACTGATTTAAACAATCATATAAAAAATTTTGATCAACAGGTAAATAAGTTAAATCAAAGACTTACCGCAAATCTATCCCGGCTTCAAAAAGATCTTGATCAACTTTCTAAATCTTCACCATCCAATATAATACCAACCAACAGTAAACCAAAACCGCAAATAAACATTGATTCATCCGAGCCTGTTAATATTAAAGAAGAATCTTTGATAGAATAGCCAAGGAAAATGGGTTGAAAGATTGGGGAAATTAAGGTATATATAGCACATTCTTAGGGGATACAATTAAAAAGGAATAGAAATGTCTAAACAATACCCAGAATGCCCGCTTTATAATCACGCAACTTGCAGAGAATTACACAATCCAAAACTATGTGCTATCATACGCGATGACAAAATTTGTTTAAAAAAACAACAAAAGCCCAAAAAAGAGAATTCAAGCTCAAACTCGAACTCAAACTTGAACTCAAACTCGAACTCAAACAACACATCCTCATAATTTTTATTCAATCACCAGCCTGTCACCCGGGTGAATCATACCTTTTGTAGAAAGATTATTTAATTTTAACAAAGAAGAAAAAGATATCCGGTATTTTTTAGCAATTCCAATCAAACTCTCTCCTCTTTTAACAATGTGAAATCTCGTTTTAACAGTCTTTTCCCAATTTTTATAATGTACTGTAAAGCTTTGCTTAAACCCTTTTGCTTTCCCTTTTGGAATCAAGATGGTAATGGCACCTTTATCCAGGTAATACCCGCGTAACTCAGGATTATAATCTTTAATCGTTTTAAAGGGTATATCAGCTGCTTTTGCAATCAAGGAAATAGGTATTTGAAAATCAGATTTGAAATTTACTTTGTCAAAAGTAAAAAGCGGATATAAATCTGATTTCTTCAAGAAAAAACCATAGGATTCCTGATTTTCGAGAATTAATTTAGCGGAGATAATTTTAAAAGCATATCTTTGGGTTTGCAATGGAAGATACAATGAAAAAAAATTATTATTATTTTGAGCCTCAATTTCTTTTTTCAGGCCATATTCACCCATATTATATGCAGAAAGGGCAAGTAAATATGTTCCAAATTGCTTTTCCAAAGCCTTTAAATATTTACAGGCTGCATGGGTTGATTTAAAAATATTCCTTCGTTCATCTACTTGTGAATCAATCCTGAGGCCATAACGTCTCCCGGTAGACCTTAAAAATTGCCAATATCCAACCGCACCTTTTGAGGAACCTGCATGGGGTCTTAAGGCGCTTTCAATTAAAGGAACATATTTCAAATCAAGGGGTAATTCATATTTTTTTAAAATATTTTCAACATGGGGGAAAAATCTTGCTGCCCTTTTGATCCAGAGAATCACCTGTGGCCGATCCCCCAATGCCAATAGCATCTCTTTTTCCAGCCTTTCTTTTATCTCCTGACGATCAAGGGGAATTTTAATGTTACAATACTCAATATCATCTTTAAACTGAATGCTTTGTATTAATGAGGGGAAATGACGGCCAGATGCCTGTTCAGATATCTGTTCAGTCAACGGGTCTCCATGTAAACAGATCAAAGGAGCAGCAAAGAACAATATAATTGATATACAAAAGATTTTTGATTTTAATTGCATAGATTTGTCCAGATATTAAAAAGTTTTATTTAATTGGAATTATTGTTTTTAAAAACTCTTAATAGAACGTTTGCCTAATGTCAACAGGATTCTGTGGATTGAAGGCCGAATGTTTAAATCAGCAGGGCGGCTTTTTGCGTTACATTAATGGCTCCACTTCAATCGGATCAAATCTGAAGCCGTTCCTGATGTTTTCAGAAAATATGCCCACACGCCTGTGACCAATTCCCTTTCTGTGATAAATATCTTTATCAAGGATATTTGAAGACTTCCCTTATTTTCAAAATCTATATCAGGTGATTCGGAGAAATTAATCTCTATATATTTGGTAAGTGGAATGGACAAAAAAAGGCAGAGCCAACTTAATGACCCTGCCTTCTATAATGATTTAATACCTATCTCGGTTTACAGCGTCTATCGAGACCAGATCTTCGGTCAGTACCGGACCTTCTTTCAGGGAAATACTCGGCATATGAGAATATCCGTCTATCTTTCCCTAAACGTCTACCATCATTATCGATCGATACAGCAGTTGTCTTCATGTGACCTTATTACTGTTTCTTTCTGCTTACTCCAGCAAGGCCGAGAAGACCAAGACCAAAGAGGAGCATTGTGGTTGGTTCTGGTACAGGGGCACTTGAGAAACCACCAACAGCATCTATTTCTGGTTCGGTAAAACTCCCTCCACCCCAAGCAACGAGTTTGATGTATTGGTATGAACTACCGAGATCAAAAACTGTAGAGAGGTCATCGCTTAACCACCCATTTCCATTAGAATCCTCGGCACTGTTATGAGTACGCCACCCATCAAGATAAATGTCAGTAAGTGTTGCTGCTAATGACAAAGTACCCCCAATACTATTTGCTCCGTATATATAGTACTCAATTCCCTCAGCAGGGTATGGCCCATGATCCTGTGAAGAAAAAACAGCAACTTCACTAAATGCAGAGCCTAAATCCCACCAGCCACCGTCACTGTAAATTTGAGACCAAAGTCCATCAAGAAAATCACCATTGGTATTTGCATTTCCTACCCCGCCTACCCAAGTATCATCCCAGCCAACGGCACTACCGCTGCTGCCGAAACCTCCGGCACTGGTACTACCAGAGCCACGTTGTATAAAATCTCCAAGAGTTACATCGCCTGTATCAATGGTACCATTATGGATATTGGCAGATGTGAGATAGTATGGATCGGTTGTGCTGGTCCATCCATATGTCGCTCCTAAAGTGTATCCAAACACATTGGTAGTAAAAGCAAAAGCAGATATTAAAACGATTAATCCTAATAAATAATTTTTCATTTATTACTCCTCCTTAATATTATTTCTGATAGGCAACCAGGCCATCTTCCTGCAAGACCCTTCGGCTTTCCGTCCCTGCTTCAAAACAGGTTTGGCTTTTTCAATATTATTGTTTTTATTAACGCAATATGTGTGCCATTGTATTTTTCTGTAGCAAGAACGTTATTTTATAGTATTTACACTAATTTGTGGTAATTTTTTCTATAGAAAAAATTACATAGTATTGTGAAAAAAATTACATAGTATTGTGAAAAAAATTACATAGTATTGTGAAAAAAATTACATAGTTTAGCACTATGAATTGCTCATTCAATTTAATACATCACTTGACGTAACAAAACTTAATATTTCTTATTATATCAATAGCTTACATGATCTTTGCCAAACATGATGCTTTGATGTTAAACATATTGCCTACT
>NZ_JAIOSW010000443.1 GCF_021107415.1 Desulfobacula sp. | reverse complement strand
CTTGTTGATGAATATGACAAACCTATATTAGACAATATTACCAACCCCGACATAGCAAAAAAACAGCGCAACGGTCTTCGAAATTTTTATTCTGTACTCAAAGCCCAGGGAGCTCATCTTTGCTTTGTCATGCTCACAGGCGTATCAAAATTCTCTAAAGTATCCTTGTTTTCAGGCTTAAACAACTTACAGGATATAACCCTTGATAAACGATACGGAACCATATGCGGTTATACTCAAAAAGAACTTGAAACTATTTTCCATGAACACCTTGAAAACATTGATCTAAACCAGATAAAAAAGTGGTACAATGGATATAATTTTCTTTCTGATCCAGTTTACAATCCATTTGATGTCCTGCTCTATCTTGATACCCGCCAATTCAAACCCCACTGGTTTGAAACAGGAACGCCAACTTTTCTTGTGGATCTCATACATGAAAAAAAACTATTAACCACTTCACTCGAAAACCTTGAAATCACAGACACCTTTATGGGAAGCTTTGATGTGGATTCCATAGAGCCGGAACCTCTTTTATTTCAGACAGGATATTTAACTATTCTAAAGGAAGAAACATACCCTGGCGGTCTTTTCTATACACTTGGCTTCCCCAATCATGAAGTACGATATGCTTTTAACAATGCCATCCTGCTTAAACTAAGCAAAAATGCCCAAAGCCAGGACAAATATAAACTTGCCTTAATGCGCATCCTGCAAAACAACCGGTTGGACAAATTAAAAGATCTCTTCCACAATTTTTTTGCATCCATCCCCCATGAATGGTACCGCAAAAACGATATTGCCCAATACGAGGGCTACTACTGCTCCATAGTTTACTGCTATTTTACGGCCCTTGGTCTTGAAGTCCATGCAGAAGAATCCACAAACCATGGACAGCTTGATATGGCAGTATTGTTTAACAATTGTGTTTACATAATTGAATTCAAAGTAAATGAACTTACAAATCCAGGCAAAGCTCTATCCCAGATAAAAGAAAAAAAATACCATGAAAAATATGCAGACCAGGAAACATACCTCATCGGCATTGAATTCAGTAAGAAAGACAAAAACATAACCCGGTTTGAATGGGAAAAACTATGAAAAAATTACCAATAGGCATTCAAACATTCAGTAAAATCCGCAAAGGCAATTATTGTTATGCTGATAAAACCAGACTTATAGCCAAATTAATTAATCAGGATTAGGGGGACACCTTATTTAATTATTGACAAAATCCCAATTATATGTTTTTATCAAACATGGCACGAATAGCAAGAGCAGTAGCACCAGGAATTCCGCATCATATCACTCAGCGTGGAAACAGACGGCAACAAACTTTTTTTAACGATGAAGATTATCAGTTCTATTTAGAATTGATGTCAGAATGGTGTAAAAAATTTCAAGTAGATATTTGGGCTTATTGTCTTATGCCCAACCACGTGCACCTAATTGCCGTACCCAAAACAAAGGATGGTTTAAAGCAGGCAATTGGTGAAGCACATAGACGATACACTAGACGGATCAATTTTCGGGAAGGATGGCGTGGCCATCTATGGCAGGGAAGATTTTCATCTTTTATTATGGATGAACGATACCTACTGGCATGTACGAGATATGTGGAATTAAATCCGATCCGTAGTGGATTGGCAAGCAAACCTGAAGACTGGTTCTGGAGCAGTGCCGGACCACATATGACAGGTCAAGATGATATCCTCGTAAATACAAAGCCATTGTTGCAAATGGTAAACAAACCTTGGATAAAATTTTTAACGTTTGATGCTCAGGAATCAGAAAAAGAGTTATTTAAAAAACATGAACGGACCGGCAGACCTTTAGGTATGGATTCTTTTGTTGAAAAAATAGAACTCCTTTTAGACCGAAAACTCAAACCTCAGAAACCCGGGCCAAAAAAAGAAGATAAGTAAGGTGTCCCCGGAAATCGGGAAATCGCCCGGAAATGCGGAAATCGGAAATCGGAAATCGAAATTATTAGGAATAGTAAAATATGCAAAAATTACCAATAGGCATTCAAACATTTTCTGATATACGAACAGGAAACTATTGCTATGCCGATAAAACCGGACTTATTGCCCAATTAACAGACCAGGGGAAATTTTATTTTTTATCCCGGCCCCGTCGTTTTGGTAAAAGCCTGCTCATAGATACCATTGCTGAGGCTTTCCTGGGAAATAAAAAATTATTTAAAGGTCTGTACCTTGAAAACGAGTGGGACTGGAGCAAACAACATGCTGTAATACGCATTGATTTTGCACAAGTAATATTACAGTCCGGACAGCAATTAGAGTCAGCCATTATGGAAATGCTGGATGCTGCAGCCGAATCCTTTAACATAACCCTGAAAAGACAGGATATTCATCTTGTTTTTTCAGAACTTATCCGCAAGCTGCACGAAAAAACTGGGCAGCGCGTTGCCGTTCTTGTTGATGAATATGACAAACCTATATTAGACAATATTACCAACCCCGACATAGCAAAAAAACAGCGCAACGGTCTTCGAAATTTTTATTCTGTACTCAAAGCCCAGGGAGCTCATCTTTGCTTTG
>NZ_JAIOSW010000413.1 GCF_021107415.1 Desulfobacula sp. | reverse complement strand
TTGTTTTATCCTCAAAATCATATATTTTTTTTGTAAGAATCAGAGTGGCATCGGTAAAGGATTCATCCATGATGATGTCTGATAAAAAGATTTCATTTCTAAGAGCAGCATTGAACCAGTCATGGGTATTAAACAATTCAGGATTTTTATTGCTGTCCCGTTCTTTGTTGTTTTGAGGGATGGTTAATATGGATCTGCCCTGAAGATTGATCAGGTGAATCCGTTTATAGTATTGGTTTGTTTTTTCATATTCTTCAACCAGTCTTTTGGCTGTATCCAGTTTTTGACAAAATTCAAACTGGAGAAAAGAAAGCTGAATAAAAGGGAAATTTGATAAAAGATTGATATCTTTTTCGATCACCTCGAAAAATGTATCAATCTGTTGGGCAGTTTTGTCTGCAAGATTGCCCAATTGTTCCCTGGTCTGTAATAAGAGTGCATTTGATGCACTTTTATAGGCAAAGTATCCCACAATAATCAGCGGTATCACACCTAAAATGACAAAGATGGCAATGAACTTTGAACGAATACTGGAAAAAAAACTGTTTTTCAAATAACACCCCCCATGGTATTTTTAGCCTGTTCGTCTTAAATTCGTTACTACCTGTCCTTGGAATAGTCAATTAAAATATTGGATTGGCCTACCTTAACCTATATGCTTAAATTTTGCCTCGGCTTTATCGCAAAGATATTCGCTGATCGGTATGGCCGATGTCGCAGCCGGGGATGGCGCATTGCATACATGCAAGGATCGTGGGCTTTCTGCAAAGAGAAAATCATGAACAAGCGTGCCATCCTTTTTTACAGCTTGTGCCCTTATTCCGGCAGGATATGGTTTTAGATCCTTAAGATTCATTAAAGGGCAGTATTTCTGAATTCTTTTTAAATATCCGGGTTTGTAATTGGAATCCACCAGTTCTTTGATTCCGGATATGACATTTTGGCGGATAATATGCCAAAATCCCGGAAAGCACAGCATTTGTGCCGTATCTTTTATATTCAAATTAAGTTGATGATATCCCTCGCGTTTCCATCCTAGTACTGCATTGGGGCCTACCGTAACAGAACCATTCACCATGGGTGTCAGGTGAACACCTAAAAACGGCAAGTCCGGATCAGGTATGGGGTAGATCAGGCGAGAGACAATATTAAAATGCTGCTTTGGCAGTTGATAATACTCACCGCGAAACGGTATGATCATAAAATCAATATCAATGTTCATCATTCTGGCTAATCTGTCTGCCTGTAATCCCCCGCAAACAATCAGGTATCGGGTGTGAACCGCTTCCGAGCCAAGATATATCACCACCTTATTAGATTTTTCCTTGATAGATGTGACAGGTCTTCCTGTTTTTACAATGCCTTTGGATGCCAAAAAAAGATCAACCATTTTGTGAGTAATGCGTTTATAATCGGTTATGGCCGTTTCAGGGACCAGTAATGCACCCAAACCTGTGATATTGGGTTCCACTTGACGTAACCGGTTTTCTTCGATTCGATGGGTTGTAATTTTATTTAATGCACATCGCTTTTCCAGTGCCGTCATTCTCTGGAATTCCAGCAGGTCTGTTGCTACCAGTAATTTGCCGCATTGCTTATAGGGTAAATGGTGTTCTTTACAGAATGATAACATCAGTGCAGCCCCGCGTTTGCAAAATTTTGCTTTCAGGCTGCCGGGTTGATAATATACCCCTGCATGAATTACCCCTGAGTTATGACCTGTTTGATGGGAGGCAAAAAAAGTTTCTTTTTCTATTAAGGCAACACTTGTAGAAGGATAACGCTGTTTTAATGTCAGTGCGGTTGCAACCCCCACAATCCCACCGCCAATCACTGCAAAGTCAAATTGAGTCAAAGTTTTTCCTTAAAAAAAATATATCATGTTGAAATCTATATTTTTAAAAGGTAAGCAAGCATGATGCCAGAGAATAAAATAAGGATGGTTACCCTTTTATTCCAAAGGATTAATACGATAGTTGATAAAATTAAAAGCAGACAGAATTATTTTTGTGCGGTTTTTAATCACTTGCACGGGTGAAAACCGCACATTTTTTAATGAAGAATAAAAAAACTCCTCCATTGTTATAAATACTGACAGAGGGATTGAATATGCAAAAAGGTTGAAAATAAAAAATTTTCAACCTTTTGAGGTTAGGGTCAATACATGAGATGGGGTAAAAATAGTATAATTTTCGGGAAGATGATCAAGATCATCACACCGACAATCACGGCAATAAGAAAAGGTAAAATACCCTTGAATATTTTTTCCAGAGGAATTTCCTGTTCCAGTACATTTTTTGCCACCCCGTAGACAACATATACGTTAATACCAACCGGTGGTGTGATGACCCCCATTTCCGTCACCATAACGATAATGATACCAAACCAGATGGGATCATATCCAAGTTCCATGACAACCGGAAAGAAAATGGGAACAGTTAAGGTGACAAAGGCCAGGGCATCCATGAAACAGCCGCCGATAAAATAAATCATAATGACCACCGCCATAACCAGGAACGGCGCCATTTGAAGCTCGGCGACCCAGCCGGCAATTTCAAAGGGAATTCTTGTGACGGCTAAGAATTTTCCAAAAATAACCGCACCGGCAATGAGCATCATGACCATGCACGAGGTTCTCAAGGTTTCCATCAGGGATTTGATAAATCCGGCCCAGGTGATCTGTTTTCTGAGTACCGCAATGACAAGTATACCGAACGCACCGATCGCCGCCGCTTCCGTTGGTGTAAAAAGGCCTATAAAAATACCGCCTATAACCAGTGTAAACACAGCAAGTGTTTCACCGAGACCGAACAATGCCTTGAATTTTTCCGCCCAGGTGAATGTTTCACCGCAAGGACCTTGTTCAGGATTAAAGCGGCATTTGATGTAAATGGCAATAATGAAAAGAAGAGTGACAAGCAGGGCCGGAAAAATTCCGGCAACAAATAATTGACCAATGGACTGTTCCGTCAGGATACCGTAAATGATCAGAACAACACTGGGAGGCATGATCATACCGATTCCGCCGCCGGATGCAACAGATCCTGTGGCCAGCTCATCATCATAATTATATCGTTTCATTTCAGGAAGACCCACCGTTGCCATGGTTGCTGCCGTTGCAGGACTGGAGCCGCAGACCGCTCCAAAGGCCGTGCAGGCGGATACCGTGGCCATGGCAAGACCGCCCCTGGTGCTTCCCAGGAATTTATAGCCAACGTCATAAAGACGTTTGCTGATTCCCGAGTTAAACCCGAGCTGCCCCATGAGGATGAATAAAGGGATTGTTGTTAAATCGTATGATCCAAAAACATCATACACATTTCTGGACAAAAGAACCAGGCCGGCGTTAGGTGTTACCATGGTGCTGAATCCAACAAAGCCGACGATGCCCATAACAAATGCAACAGGCATTCTTGTCAGAAACATGAGGATCATGATTACAATACCGATTATGCCAATAATTGTTGGACTCATTTTGTTTTTAATTCTCTCAATTGCTTAATATCTTTAATAATAATCTCTATTATGGTAACAGAGAAGACCAGTAGTCCAAAAGCCAGAAGGTATATAATGTAATAAATGGGAAATTCCAGGTTCATGGAGACTTCTCCTGTTTCACGTATATCCTTTGCATAAAGAAACATCTGCCAGGTTACCAGGCAAAACAGAACAAGGCTTAAGGTGCGGGTAAAAAGGTCAATGATAAGCTGTATTTTTTTAGACAGCAGGCGAACCAGTATTTCCACACCAACGTGCCCGTCAACCTTATAGGTATAAGGCAAGGCTGCAGCAACCAGGATGGTGGCCAGAAAACCGACAAGCTCAACAGAGCCGAATATGGGATGCTTGAAAAAACGACCAATCACATCAACAACAGTCAACAGCATCATGGCGGTCAGGGCTACAGCACCGATGATTTTTAACAGACCGGAAAATTTGTCCAGCGCTTTGGAGATATTGTTCATAAAATATCCTGCTTAAAAATTAAACTATCAATAAATGACCGGATTTTATCAAAGCCGGTCATTTATTGTAAATGAATGTTTAAATATTACATATTCGCTTTGATGAAATCCACAACCGCTTTTCCATCAACACCTTTTGCATTTGCTTTCTTGATATATCCATCAATTACCGGAGCAACAGCAGCTTCCCATTTTTTGGATTCTGATTTGGAAAGGCTGACCACTTTTCCGCCTTGAGATGTAAAGAACGCAAGACCTAATTTGTCTGCTTCATCCCATGCTTCGCCGTGTTTAATAGACCATTCTGCGTTGATATCTTTGATTGTCCTCTGTGTAGCAGGAGACAATTTGTTCCATTTGCCTTTGTTCATGAAAACAGCAAATGTGGTGGTATAGGCTGTTGAATAATTTTCAGTCAGATAATCAACAACCTCGCCTAGTTTCCACCCCTTGTTGGCTTCAGCAGGGTGGAGTGATCCGTCGACAACACCTTTTTGAAGCATCTGGTAGCATTCTCGCATGGATTTACCAACAGGAGATGCACCAAGGGCGGCGGCGACAAGACCGCTGGTTCCGGTACCCCTGAGTTTAAGACCCTTCAGGCCCGCCATGGTAGAGACGGCTTTGTCACGGGTATGAATAAGCCCTGGGCCATGACCATGGACAAACATAATTTTTGAATCATTAAATTCTTTGGGTTGGAATTTGTTTAAAACAGCATTGGCAACGGCTGTTGCCTGTACACCGCTTTTGTAGCCCAAGGGAAGGTCAATGGCGGATGCTACAGTAAAACGACCCCTTGAATATGCAAGAACGGTCATGCCGATATCTGCAATACCCTTAACCACACCATCATAAGTTTGCGGGGCTTTTGTAAGGGTGCCTGCAGGAAAATATTTAATAATAATTTCACCATTGGTTCTTTTTTCTACTTCTTTACACCAGCTTTCTGCAAGTATGCTTTGAATATGTGTGGGGGGGAAAAAATTAGCATAGGTAAATTGGGTTTTCGCCGTTGCATTGAAAGTAAAAAATGTACTAAAACAAAAAATCAAAAAAGCCAGAATTGTAATTCTCTTCATTTTGTTGACCTCCTAAAAGTGTTTGTATGGAGCCAAAAGCTTACTTGGGACCCTATAATTTTAATCATGTGACCATGTGTTCTGCCAGGCTTTCCACCTCCTTTCAACGAAACCGTTTTAATAGTGTCACAATGTAACTATAAATCAGCTATGATAAACAACTATATTTAAAAGAAAGAAACCCTGTCAAGGAAAAAGTTTAATTTGGAAAATAAAAGCAGGATTTATATCGTTGACATATCAACTATTCCTTTATTATGGGAGCTTGTGGTGTTGGGACGGACTCAAATCTAATGGGATTCATGGCTATAATATGATTATTTGATAGCTGAGTTACAAAAACCTTAAAGTTACTTTATTTCAACCGTTATCAGAGTTTTTTAATCATAAGAATAGTTTTAGATAAAGTTGATATATCAACTAATATAAAGCTATGATTTTAAGTTAAGTGACTTTATTTTTTCCTTTTTTCAGAATAAGTCGTGTTTTATCCTTCTTAATTAGATGATGATCGGTACTAAAAATAAGTAAAAATAAATTCTTGACAGGTAGCTGCAATGTATCTATAAGGTATCTAAGACATAGCTGAATTATATTATAGATATGGCTATGTTGTAAATGAGGAGTATTGAGATCTAATGATTACCGAAAATGAACGGCTTGATAAATTGGAGAAAGATTTCATTCGCAAAAAGGTAAAATTTGAAATTTATGGCGATGAAATGATCGAAAAAACGGTTAATTCAAGCGGTAACAGTGGGAGGATTTATCTGCCGCCTGAGTGGATTGGTACAAAAGTTAAAGTGGTTAAATGTTAATATAATAAGGAGTATGAAATGGCGAATATACCGGACAAAATTCAAACTTGGCAAATGGTCAGTCCCTTTAAAAAAGACAGGGAAACAGGAGAAGTCACTCCTGGAAAGCTTGAAAAAACACAGATAGATGTGCCTGAACTGAAACCGGGAGAGGTTCTGGTTGAAGTGGCAGGCTGCGGTGTCTGTCATACAGACCTTGGATATTTCTATTATGGCGTGCCCACTGTGAATAAACCCCCTTTAACACTAGGGCATGAAATTTCAGGCATAGTTGTGGACACGGCAGATGACGTGGATGCATGGAACGGGAAGGAAGTGATCATTCCGGCTGTCATGCCGTGCCGGCAGTGTTATCTTTGCAAGACAGGCAGGGGAAACCGATGCCTTGCCCAGAAAATGCCGGGCAACAGCATGGGTATTTACGGCGGAAACTCAAGCCATATTCCTGTTCCTGCCATTGATCTTTGCGAAGTTAAAGATCGTGGAAATATCCCTCTTGAAAAACTGGCTGTTGTGGCAGATG
>NZ_JAIOSW010000093.1 GCF_021107415.1 Desulfobacula sp. | reverse complement strand
CCTGTTTCAAACAAGATCTTATGATCCGGTATTTCAATTAAAAGGGCTCTTGATCCGATGGTGATCATATTGCGATCATCAGGCTGCATCCAACGACTCCAGAGGGCTTTTGGAGCATTGCCGAACATGGCGCCGCCATCAAGCTTCATATAGTTTCCTTTTAATGCTAAAAATCGCAATGGTAATTTCCCCATCGTTATGGCAACCTGATATGCTGCTTTTCCACATCACTGTTTTGCCGGTACAAAATGGCAACATGCCCGATCATGCCGGCAATATGGGATTGAGTGGCTTTTGCAATCTCTTTTATCAATGCATTTTTTTGTTCTTTTTCCTTATAATCATTGAATTTGACTTTGATAAGCTCACTGGCTTTAAGAGCCTTATCAATCTCTCCTATCAATGCCTCGGTAATGCCTTTCTGACCGACAAAAGCAGATGGATTCAAATTGTGAGCAAGTCCTCGTAAATACTTTTTTTGTGATCCTTTTAATTCTTTCAAACCAATATCCTTACCTGTTTATTTTTAAAGTCCATATCATATCACAAAAAAGATTGGATTTATAGATTTGGATAGGATATCCGGATAAATTCTTCTTCCATTTTATTGCGAA
The DNA here is from genome assembly GCF_021107415.1 of Desulfobacula sp. Next base: position 32,232 of record NZ_JAIOSW010000093.1, on the reverse strand, counting down.
GATTTTTAATTTCAATCAAAATTTGCTCAAAATTTTGCTTTATTTTTTGATGATGGCGGGTCAGATATCTTTTTTGTTCCGAACAAAAATACCAGGTACAGATAAAAGGACGTTCAAGCCTTGAAAGTGCACACCCTTTTTCAAAAAAATGGCAGCAGGCTTTTTTTCGATTTCCAGATGAATTCTTTATGATTTGAGATGCAGGAAATTTATTCAGCCCAAAATAAATATAGAGCAGATCTTTTAAATCAAACCATATGGTTGCTCTTATGCAGCAGATATCCTCACAATATACACAGGTGTGGGAGCAAACCTTTTCTATTGACCCTGACATCTCTTCAAATCTGTGTCTGATCTGATTCGCTGTTTTATAAACATTAACAAGTTTTTGTCCATGCAAGTCGTCAATTCTTTTTATGAATAAAAAAACCTGGTTCCATTCTTCAGCAGAACACCAGGGGATATCGGTACGGCCTTTCATTCCTGACAAGTTTCCTTTTTTCAAATATCAACATAGCTAACTTATTGCCAATATGTTGACGATCATTTTGTATCATTATTATACATCTATAGGGGAGGATTCAATAGATATCTTTTTGAATGAAGCCGGCTACAAGGCATCAAATAATTAATCTTAATTTCTTATCCGGTCTGATATGCTATTTTTTCTATAATAATTCTGACAAATAAAAACTTTCAGACTGGTTAATGGTATGAATAATTCTGTATAAAATTTCTGGTTGACAATTCTCAAACAATGGCTTATCGTTAATAGTCGATAAACGATAAAAAGGAAGAATTTTTGAAAATTATTATCAATACCGCTAAATGCCATTGCAAAGAAACCAAGTTGTGCACCTGTGCCTGCCCCTATGGTGACGGCATATGAACACGGAACAACTTGCAAAAATATTTAAAGCACTGGGACATCCGACACGGATGAAAATTGTTGAGCACCTTATTGATATCAACACCTGCGTTTGTGGAGAAATTGTCAATATCTTTCCTTATTCCCAATCCACTATCAGCCAGCATCTGAAACTGTTAAAAGAATCCGGAATTGTCTGTGGAGAAGTCGAAGGCCCCAAAACCTACTTTTGTGTAGATAAAACCGTTTTAAATAAATTTAAGCAATATATCCAAAACTTATAAGGATGGAGAAACAAATGAACAAAATAGAGGGCTGGGGGTGTAATGGGCCCCCTTCTCAGAAAGGTCTGAAAATATCAACCTCCGGGGTTAATCTCATGTCCTCCATGGATGAGATCAGTTCAAGCTGTTCGGCTGAACCTTCCAACCCCATGGCAGACTATGAAGAACCAGGCTATAAGTTGTGCTCCTATGTGGACAAGTTTATAAAAACTAATGCGGGACTTATTCCTGTCATTAAACCAAAGCTGGGAAAAGATGACCTTTTTTCAAGCTTTTATGTCAGATGCGGTATCAACCGGTATAAATATACGGTGGCTCCCGGGCTTTATGCCATTGGAAAACCGGATAAAAATTGTGAGGTACTTGTAACCGCAAATTTTAAATTGACGTTTGATCATTTGAGAAAAGAGCTGGCCGACATCAATGCATGGATTCTGGTACTGGATACAAAAGGGATCAATGTCTGGTGCGCAGCAGGAAAGGGAACTTTTTCAACCCGGGAACTCGTGAAGAGGATTAAAGATAGTTCCCTTGAAAATATTGTAGACCATAAACAGATCATTGTTCCCCAACTGGGAGCAACCGGTATATCGGCTAAAGATGTCAAAAAGCAGTCAGGATTCAGGGTGATCTATGGCCCCATACGGGCAAAGGATATCCCGTTTTTTTTAAAGAATAACAAAAAAGCAGACAAAAAAATGAGACAGGTCACCTTTGATCTGTATGAACGATTTATCCTGACACCTGTGGAGATTCAAATCGTGCTGAAACCAGCACTGATCACAGCACTTGTCCTGTTTATCATTTCAGGTTTCGGACCGGGTATTTTTTCTTTTTCCATGGCCTGGGAAAGAGGCGTTGTTTCTTTTTTTGCCCTTGCAGCAGGAATATTTTCAGGCGCATTTGTTACTCCGGTCCTGCTTCCCTTTATCCCCTCCAGGGAATTTGCTCTCAAAGGGATCATCTCAGGAAGTATGTTCGCTATTCTCCTGCTGGTATTCATGACATCTGCTATTCATGGAATAGCCGACTGTCTGGCTCTCTTTTTGTTCAGCGTGACCATCAGCTCTTTTCTGGCCATGAATTTCACAGGGACAACACCGTTTACATCACCTTCAGGGGTTGAAAAAGAAATGAAACGGTACATTCCTGTGCAATTGGTTTGCCTGGTGATTTCATCCGGGCTATGGATTTATTCTGCATTTTGACTTTAACTGTGAAAGATATAATCATGCAAGATTTAAGACATTTAGATAATGTATCAACCCTGGTACTTGATGAAGAAAAATGTATCGGCTGCAGCTTGTGCACTGAAGTCTGTCCCCAGGCCGTTTTTGAAATGAGCCAGAACAAGGCCCATATTGTTGACTTTAATGCCTGCATGGAATGCGGTGCATGTGTTAACAATTGTCCCTCCCAGGCTATATCCGTCAGTCCGGGGGTCGGCTGAGCTTCCTATATTATCCAGGTCTGGATAAAAGGAAAAGAAAACGCATCCTGTGGCAACGGCGGGTGCTGCTGATATATCACACCATAAATCACTGGGTGTCTATATGGGATTCTTTTGCTTCCAGGCTCTCTTCAAGTATCAGTTCCATCCTTGAAGGTGTGATATGTACAATATGAATTCTGTCATTGGGCAGGATCAGATTACCCGTGGTAATAGTGTAAGAGGATTTGCCTATCCTTGCTGAAAACAAATCAATAAAAGTAATAATATTATTTTCATTCAACAGGCTGACATCTTTCCTTAAGCCCCGACAGGTAATGGAAATTTTAGGTTCAGCAGGTAAAGATACAACCAACCCTGTTGGAATATTTCTGAAGTTCAACGGAAGGTCGATTTTCTTTTCAAAATTCTGTTGCCCTGCAAAGGCCAGCCACATAATAAAAACCAATGCAAAAACAGCAGCTTTAATTTGGTACCGCCTGGTAAACCAGGATTTTATTTTTTCTTTAACATCTATATCAGCCTCTTTGAACTCAAGGACTGCATCCTCAAGAAGACTGGACAACTCCTTTTCATCTTTTATTTTTCTCATATCATTATCAACAGCAAATGATACTTCCCCTCTTTCTTCTGAAACAATCATCACCCAGGCATCGCATTGTTCAGTCAGTCCCAGGGCTGCTCTATGTCTTGTTCCCCATTCCTGGGGCAGATCTTCTCTTGCTGTTAAGGGCAGATAGCAGGATGTTTTTAAAATTTTACCGTGGGAAATGATGGAAGCCCCATCATGCAAAGGAGATTCTTTATAAAATATTGAATTCAATATTTCAGGCTGAGGATCACATTCCATGGCAATCCCCTTGGTGATCAAATCAAACACAAGATCCATTCTTTCAAAAACAATGATTACACCGATTCTTTTTTTTGCCACATCAAACGCCCAGTTGGAAAATGCCGGAACCCAGCCATCTGCAGTTAATCTGTGTTTAAACCCAAACGTCTTCAAAGGATTAAACCGCTCAAGCATTTGCCTGATTTCTTTTTGAAACAAAATAATCAAAAGGATCACAAAGACCTGCCACAAAATCTGGAACACCCAGGTGGTCAAAAAAAGTCCCCAGGATTTGGCCAGAATAAAAACCCCGCTTAAAAGAACAATACCAATAATGGCTTTAAAGGCTTTGGTGCCCCAGAACCAGATATAGAATTGATAGGAGACAATGGAAATAAACAGGATATCAAGAATATCCGGCAACCTGATATTTGACAATATGGCAAATAAATTCATGAAATACCTTTCTTTACATAGCCTTCCGACCCATGTTAATACCAATGGATTCTGCACAGGCAATGAGCTGAGAATCAACAGATACGCTTCTTACTTTCCCTGCAAGATCCTTTAAGTCCACCAGCACAATATCAGGAGTTTTAAGGGCAGTCATGGTTCCAAATTTCCCCTGTGCCGCTGCATCCACGGCAAAACTTCCCAGGCGGGTACCCAGAACCCTGTCAAACGAATTGGGAGATCCTCCTCTCTGGATATGTCCGAGAACGGTTGTGCGGACTTCAAGATCAATCTCTTTTTCAATCTGGCTGGCAAGATAAAACCCGACACCACCTAATTTTTCAACTCCCTGAAGCCTGCCTGCCGCTTCTTGGGCCTTGATGGTGTCCCCTCCTTTTTGTTTTGCCCCTTCTGCAATCATAATAATACTGAAGGGGCTGCCGCCCTTTTTCCTGAGTTGAATTTTTTTAATTACATTCTCAATTTTATACTCGATTTCCGGTATAAGAATAATATGAGCGCCGCCGGCAATACCGGCTTCAAGGGCAATCCATCCGGCATTCCTGCCCATCACTTCCAAAATCATTACCCGATGGTGGCTTTTGCCCGTTGTCTGCAAACGGTCCATGGCATCGCAGGCCACCTGGACAGCGGTTTGGAACCCAAATGTATAATCAGTTTTTTCAAGATCATTATCAATGGTCTTGGGAATTCCAATAACAGGTATACCTTTTTTATAAAATTTATACCCGATTTCAAGGGTTCCTTCCCCACCTACGACAAAAAGACAGTCAAGCTTCAGTGCCTTAAATGTTTCAACTGCTTTATCGGAATAATCAGTTGTTTTGATGCTGCCATCCGTATCAAGTTCACGATAATCAAATGGATTTCCTTTGTTGGTTGTTCCAAGTATGGTACCTCCCAATGTCAATATGTCTTTTGTCGATCGTATCGTAAGCTCCTGGGTCTGTCCTGAGATAAGGCCTTCAAAACCCCCTTCAATACCAATGACTTTTGCATCACACTGAATAATGGCAGCACGGGTGACCGCTCGTATCACCCCGTTGAGTCCCGAACAATCCCCACCTCCGGTTAATATTCCCACTCGCTGTATTGCCATGAATGTTCCTCCTGAAATAATGCCGCAATGTTTACATAAAATGGTATGTCTGCTGGTATTTATCCATTTATTTCTAAACCAAAAAAACTAATTTGTATAGGTTAATCTTTACCTTGCCACCTGCCTGGTTGCCTCAAAATACCGATATCCTCAAAACTGCAATAATTTCCGATGTACTTACTTTAATCTCACATTTCGCTTGTTCAAATATTAAGTTTATGAATTAGGAAATAGCACAAATCCCGAAAAAATCAAAAGAAATCAATAAAAACATACTATATCAAGGCAGTATTCGCAATTATCCTCGTGTAAGTGCCTGTAATCATTGTAAATAAAAATAGGCTTAAACATTTTCAATATGTATAATGATTTCAAATACATAGAAAGGCTATATATGACAAAGTCAGTTGTAAAATCTGTAAAAACGCAACCAGTCGGTTTTGCACCGATTCTGAAGCATTATTTTGTACGATGCGCTATTACCAAAATCATTGATGAAAATATCGAGCTTGATCCACGTAGAAAAGTTCTCATACATGGCCAGGCTTCAATGGCTATGATTACTGGGATTCTGTTCCAGATCTTACAGCTTTACCGGATTTGTAAGTTTGCAAACGAAACTACAGTACTAAATGTGATTTTACCCGACATTGCCCCTGATGAATATTTTGATGACCGCCTGAAGTATTAAATACAGATACTATAAATAAGAACACCGGTGGAATCACAATGAAATTCAAATTGCCATTATGAATCCAAAAGCATATTGACTTATTATCCGCGGTCTGTTATTTTTTTTTAAAAAATCATTTTTTAATCTATTCAGGTTAGGCCGCATTTAGTGAAAAAATGAAATCTTTTATCGTATTTATTCTCATTTGTTTACACTGTAATTTCGTGATGGGCAATCCATTGTCCAATAGTAACGAGGACCACCTGTCCATAGGAATTGAATTATTCAAATCCAAACAATTTAAAGAATCATATGAAAGACTGGTAAAGGCCTTTGAGCTTTTTCCCGAAAACCAGGAATTAAACTTTTACCTTGGCAGGGCCGCATTTGAGACAGGGAACTATGAAATGGCAATCATGGCTTTTGAAAGAATATTGATAACATCTCCTTTTGAACACCGTGTAAAATTAGAAATTGCAAGAGCCTTTCAAAAATTAGGGGCAAATAACACTGCCAAACAATATTGCAATGAGGTTTTGGCAACAAATCCTCCAGAAGCTGTGAAAAACAATATAAAAAAATTTTTAATCTATATTGATAAAACAGAACAAAAACATTTTTTAACCGGCCAGGTCATGATGGGTGTTGACTGGAATAATAATGTTTACGCGTCACCATCAACCGGCATAATAAAAACAATTATCGGGGACGTGAACTTAACAGGGCCTTTTTCAAAAAAAACACAGGACTGGATCTATAATACCACAATCGGAATTGATCATACCTATAAGTTCCCTTATTCAAATTATTTCTGGAAAACTAAAACAAGTTTTTATAAGGCAATTTATGATAGAATCAACACTCTTGATATCCGCTATATCGGTGGACATACAGGGCCTGAGTTTATATCCGGAAAAAACAAATTTGGTTTTAAATTTTTATTAAACCAGATTGAACTTGGAAATACACAATATCAAAATAGTGTTGGTTTTAAAGGTGTACTGAATCACGCTGTTAAGCCACATTTAGTGACCAGTATGGAATTGAAATATGAAGCAAAAAATTTTCCCGGCTATCCTGAGATGGATTCTAACAATAAATCCTTGTCCTTCGATGTGGGTCTGGGTTTTAAAAAAAACTGGTACAGCCTCGGCCTTAAAGCAGAAAAAGAGGACGCGTCTGATGATGAGTATAGTTACAAACGTTTTATTTCAAACTTATCCATTACCCGTGAATTACCATTAAAAATAATTGGATCTGTAAATTACGAGTATCAATATTTATATTATGATGAACCAACAGCCCTTTTTAATAAAAAACGCAAGGATTATCAGCATTCTGCCGGATGCAGCCTGGAAAAGAAAATATGGAAATCCTTATTAAAACCAAATAAAAATATTTCACTAAGGTTAAATTATCAACATACCTGGGCCAATTCAAATATTGAACTGTATGAATTTGATAAAGACCTTTTTCAATTATTCTTAATCTATAATTTTTAAAGGCCATATTATGAAACAGGCTAAAATTAAATTTTATATTGTGTTAATCGTCTGTCTCGGCTTTATTCTATTATCTATGTCTCCGGGTTTTGCCGCTCAAAATGATCCGGTTGGAAAAGTGATTGCCATACGGGGGAATGTTACAGCCATCAGCTCTGATTTGGTATCAAAAAAACTGTTTTTAAAAGCACCTGTTTTTTTACATGACACCATTAAGGCGGAACAGGGACGAATCCAGCTTATGTTTGAAGATAATACCTTGATTACCCTTGGCCGCAATACTCAAATGAAAATCACCAAATACTTATGGGAACCGGGTGATACTGACTCAGCCATGGAAACTCAAATCAATGAAGGCAGTTTCAGGATTATGGGAGGTGCAATCACCCGCATTGCGCCCAGTAATTTTAAAACAAACACCCCTTCCGGAACCATTGGCATTCGTGGTTCAATATATGCCGGCATGGTTAAAGGATCTTTGCTCTCAGTTGTTTTCCAAGGCGGCAGAGGAATCTATGTTAAAAATGATGCCGGCATGGTAAATATCACACGGCCCGGATTTGGCACCAAGGTAATAAGCAGTACACAGGCACCTGAAAAACCAAGTAAGATGGCTCCTCAAGAACTGCTTGAGCTTGAAAACACACTTACCTCAACGCCCAAAGAAGAGTCAAGTCAAGAAACCAGCAGTTCCGGAGATACCGAGCCGCTCCCATCTGAGCCGACATCAACCGGGAATAAAGACACAGGCAGTTTGACAGATGTCTCTTCTGTCATTAATGATACTGTATTAACTTCAGCACAAACCGAACTGAATTCAAATATAGCTCAAACTGAGACACAACAAAAGATCCTTTCCATGCTATTGGATCTTGGGTTTACAGGATCCAAATCAACAGCCATACCTTCCAGCGGAATATGGTTTTATGCCGGTAAAACAAAGGAAATTAATATTATATCTGATGAACCTTTAGAAAATATAAATTTTATTGTGAACTGGGATAATCAGCGAATTATTGCATTTGAAGATACTGCGCAGGATTTAGACGATATAGATATCGATAATGGTTTTGGTTTTGGAAATGTTAATTCATCAGGCAGCATTACAGATATTAAAATTTTAGGTTCAGATAGCCATCAGGAAAATGGAACTATAACGACACTTACCGGATCACAGACATTTGGACATTTTTACGGAACCGGCCAGGAAGGACTCGGCCTTGCCATGGAAGGCTATGACATCAATATAAAAAATCAGACTGAAAAACAATTCTGGTCGGATATTGCTGTAGCCACAGTGGATAGTAAAACTGCCGACACCTATTCTGGAACTGAAACCTGGAAAGGTTTTTTTGTTGGTATTGCAGAAGATATGGCCTCACCAAGTACAAACAGACGAATTTTTTTCAATACCAGTGCAGATGATTGTACTTTAACTATAAATAAAGATAACGGCACATTTTCAGGATCAATGTCCGGAAGTGATTTTAATGATGCCAATAATCTAATCACTGGATTAACCATAGGCGGAAGCAGCAGTGATTCAGTCTATATAACAGATAAAATTATTGCAGCCGTTCTCAGCGGCAGCGATGTAATAACTGCCGGCTCAACCACAGGGGGACTTAAAACATACGGCAATTTTATGGTTACATCAAACACGGTCAATCTTTCGAATTATACAACCTGGGGATACTGGGAAGTCGCTTACGCGGACCCAGAAACCGGGAAGGATTACCATGTCCACGTTCCGGGTGCCAGATGGATTTGCGGCAAACAAACTGCTTCAACTATTATCGACAGCCTTATCGCAACCTCTTTTAACGGGACATATACAGGCAAGGCACAGGGCGTTATGTTTAATAATACAAGTCAAATGATAAAAATGACACATGGCACTACCAACCTTTTCATTGATTTTGATCCTGGTGCCTTAGAACCTGTTTCAGGAAATATTTCATTTGATCAAATTACCCTTCCAATGATAAGCACAACAGGAAATGTCACTAGTTCAGGATTTAAGGCAATGATATCAAATGCAGCCTCAAGCAATGTTAACGGAACGTTTTATGGTCCCGGCGCTGAAGGTGTGGGTGGTAATTTTGCAGCTAAAATGTCTGACGGCAGACATTATCATGGTATTTTTGCAGGAGACCGATAAGCATGTCTCAATTTCTCGTAATTCCTTATGAATGAGCACTTAAGGCATTATCTCAATCTATCTTCTTTTCTTTTAGGCTGTGTCATAACCTTTATTTCATGCATGGGATTTTACAGTCTTGGCAACCGGAAGCCGGCTCTCATAAACGCCATAGACAATCGAATCATGGACATAATGTTCAAAATAAGAGGGGCAAGGCCTGATTCGGGTAAGATCATCATTGTAGATATTGATGAAAAAAGCCTAAAAGAAATTGGCCAATGGCCATGGCCAAGAAATATCCTTGCTGACATCACAAAAAATCTATATAAAAATGATGCCCGTGCCATAGGATTTGATATTGTATTTGCAGAAAAAGACCGCACCTCACCCATATATTATTTTAAAAATCTTGATCCCTCTATAACAAGCCAAATCCCTGAAAATATACTTTCAAAATTATTCAATAATGAGTCTATGGATCATGATTCGCTTTTTGGACAGGCCATTTCAATGGGGCCTACGATCCTGGGATATGTATTTCAGACGCAGGAAGACGGTCTTAAATCGGACACAGAGCTTCCTTTCCCGTCAAGTATGATAAAAATTAAGCCGGATAACGTAAATTTTCAGGATCTTTGTCTTATCCCTGCATACCGGGCAGTGGTGAACAACCCTTTGGTTTCCATGGCTGAAAGCGAAGGTTTTTTCAACGTATCTACAGACGATTCAGGTACAACCAGACAGGTTCCCTTAATGATGATAATGGATAACATTCCCTACCCATCACTTGCTTTGGAGACATTTAGGGTCGGCATGAAAATTCCCGCTTTAACCATACAGGCCTCAGGCAAAATCAAAGCTCCCAAAATTCCCATCCTGGGAATTTATATTGGAGATAAATTTATAAGCACTGACCATTCGGGTCAGATATTCGTAAATTACAGGGGCCCGGTAAATACGTTCAAGTATATTTCTGCTATAGATATATTAACAAAACCATCTTTACCAGTCATAAAAGATAAATTTGTTCTGATCGGATCTTCTTCTATAGGATTGTTTGATTTAAAGACCACACCGTTTTCAAAATCAGTTCCAGGTATTGAAATTAATGCCAACATCATTGACAACCTCATAAAATCTGATCCTTTTATTTATGATATATACACAGAAATCGGTTTAACGTATACCCTTATCATTGCAGGCGGACTTGTTTTATCTTTGATTTTATCTGTTCTGGGACCATTGGCCGGCGGCATTGGAGCTGTTATCTTTTTTTGTGCCTCCATAACCTGGAATTATTATTATTTCTTTCTAAATAACCGCGTTCTAGGAATTACATATCCGATAATTACCTGCGCAGGAATTTTATTGATTATCAGTATATTCAATTCTTACCGGGAGAAAAAAAAAAAAAGATATATACAAAAAGCTTTTTCCCATTATGTTTCACCAGATGTTGTTTCTCAGCTTTTAAAGAACCCGAAGTCCCTTTCCTTAAAAGGAGAAGAAAAAGAATTAACTGTATTATTTTGCGATATCAGGGGGTTTACATCTATTTCGGAAAAAATGGATTCAAAGGACCTTGGAAATTTCATGAATGATTATTTGACCCGAATGAGTCAAGTCATCATGAAAAACAAAGGCACTGTGGATAAATTTATCGGAGATGCTATCATGGCTTTTTGGGGAGCACCAAACGAAGAACTGGACCATGCAGTCAAAGCAGTTTATACTGCCATGGCATTAAAATCAGAGTTAAACAACCTGGAAAACATTTGCAAAAAAAGAAATTTACCAAACATATCAGTGGGTATAGGGATTAATTCAGGACTTATGAGTGTTGGAAATTTTGGCAGCAAAGAGCGGTTTGATTATACTGTTATGGGAGATAATGTAAATCTTGCATCCAGGCTGAGGGTGCAAATAAAAACTATGGCACAACCATATTAATATCAGGAGCCACAAAAAATATTATTAAAAACACATTTTTTTGCCGGTATATTGACAAAGTTCAGGTAAAAGGCCGTCAAGAACCGGTTGATCTGTATGAACCCATATCTAAAGAAGCCCCATCGCAGGACATATTGAATAATGTTAAAATGTTTGAAAAGGGAATCATAGCCTATCAGCACCAAAATTTTCATGATGCCTATAAAATTATTGACTCACTTCATAAAAATGATCCGACCCAACTTTATCAGTCCTATCTGGATAGAATCAAAGGCTTTATAAAATCACCACCTCCAGCCCAGTGGGAAGGGGCTGAAAGACGGCATCAATTACCCGTTAACAAGCTTTTATCGAAATAATAAATTGGATTAAAATTTGAGCCCAACGCAGTAATCGAAAAAATTTGCGGTTTTCGGTCGGGCACTAAGGTGAAACAACTGGCTCTAACATGCTGGTTGTAGTGACATCAATGCAATTAGTCGATAAAATCATTAATCTCTAAAAAACAATTCAACTTTCCGGTTTTATAATTTTTCAGGGGATATGGCCTTTTCCAGGGCATTCACCACCTGTAAAGGGAAAAGCGCAGGGGCGGGGTTCCCTTGTTTGTCTCTGGTTACCCAGATTGCATCCTGTTCACCATAGGCCAGTTTTACCCTTGTATCATCTTGATCCACACGGAAATATTCAAAATAAAACATGGCCCTGGACCGGGTCAATGTCTTAAGCGCCATGGTCACCATAATGCGGTTAAACGGCATAGCCTCCCTTAAATGGTTTATGCGGGTTTCCAGACACAGCAGTTCCCCTTTTTCCCCAGTGCCCTGATAATACTCTGGAATCAGCTGATAAAAATAACGATCCCGGGCCGTTCCCTGCCAGAGGTAATAATTAGCAAAATAAATATTTCCTACCAGATTGGAGTGATCCAGAGAGGTTTCAATAACCTGCTCAAATAAAAGCGGCTCAACCTTGGGCCCTGGTGTGGCTTCATACTGGAATTTGTCATCCGGATCATCTTTATGCAGATCCTCTAATGGTTCAGGAAACGCAGGCGGTGTTTTGGGATTATCATTCTGCGGCAGCATTGTTTTCACAAATTCATAATAATAATCAGGATACGGCTCTGGAGCTACAATGCCGTGATCAATAATTTTAACCCAGGTCACAGTCTGTTCACAAAAGGCCAGGCGTTCGAATTTTCCATGGGGAAGAACTTTTAAAAAATCAAATTTCAAATCCATGGTGGAATCGGCCGGGCCGTAGTTGTCATCCGCCCACAACCGGATTTCAATCTGATCCTGGGCTGTGGCCTCCCCGAGAATACGCAGCCGGGAATGATTGGTCACTGATCCCCATTCACCTGAACTGAACTGCTCGCCGACTTTTCTCAATATTGGCCAGATGGATGCTTCACGGATTTCTCCGGCCCAGAACATATAATTGGAAAAATAAACTGTCCGGCTGAGTTGAGCATTGGGCCTGAAAGTCACAGGCAGCCGTATGGAGATACAGTTCTGGCCCTGGGGGCCCGTCAGAATCTCCATGTGTTGTTTGAGTGCATCATATCCTTGTCCTTCCGGGATGTCCTTAAGATCAAGCGCTTTTGGAACAACTTTTAATGCCAGTATCAATTGAGAGCCCCAGGTCAGTTCCAATAAAATTGTAACAATGTGAACTGGTCCCCTGGCAGTGACTGATTCAAACAGCACAGCCTTGTCGCCTGTTGTTTCGATTGATGGCGGTTCAGGGTCTTTTTCACCAAGTTTATAGAGCACCTCTTTTACTGCCCACAACCGGGTACCGGCAATATCCAGGTCATCTGAGTCTTTTTTCAGTTGCTTAAGCACTGGTGCAAACGGTTTTCCCAGAAGTGACTCCCAGTGATCGCGTTCCCTTGGAGTGACCGGAGCAATATCACACCCCTGGGAACCTTGTCCTGCGCAGCAGATGCATAACCGGTCCGTATGTGACAATGAAATCATGATATTTTCAAGCCCTTTAATCACGGGTTTTCCATCATCAGTCCATGTCACTTCCCAGGAATGTTTGTCATCAGATTCATCTTGAAGAACCTTTTCCAGAATATTTTGTATCAATGGCATTTGTTTTTCATGACGATCCTTTTTCTTAAGATCATGAATGCCTTGAATATACATCAGATCCAAAGCAGGCTGCTCAAACCCGAAGGTTTGGCCCAAGTCCTTTAACGTATTTTCAATAATTTGGATGTCACGGTTTTCAGGCGCTGTCAAATCCCTGGCACACGGATTATCATCATGCATTTTCAGAATTCTGAGTGTATAATGTTCAAGCATCTCTATGACGCGTCCCTGGCTGTCCACTGCAGTGACTGTGGTATCAAATTCTTTTTCATGTCTTTGACCCATCTCTACCTGGGCCAGGACGGATAAAGGTGTTGGCTCTTCACATGGAAAAATATCCCAGCGTTTGATAAAAACCGGCAAAGATGCTGTTTTGGGCGTCAGCATCTGCGCAGACTGCAAAAGCGTGTCATTAAAAAACGGATCAGGCAACACCAAATTCCGGTGTTCCGGTCTGTCAAACGCTTGAGCCTGTGTTTCTTTGTCAGCAAGGATGCGAGTCTCAAAGATGGCTCCATTTGCTTCGTCACCTTTCTCATTGATCTGCCAGATCCTGTGCATTCTCTGAAAACGCGGTCCCTGAAACATCAGGGACGGCCGGTAAAGATCCAAAACCGGATCAATAGGTAATGGATGATCCGGTTTTTCAATCATTCCATTGTTTGGTTCATCTTCTAATCCCAGAACAAACTCAGCGGAAAAGTATCCAACATCCAGATCACTCATGGATTTTGACAGCCAGGTTCTGATTCTCAGAGTATCCTGAGCCGCCAGGTTTTGTTTTTCCATCACCAAAGCACGAATCAAAATATCTGCGCCATCCCTTGGATCAACCGTAACTGGACGTTCCAGACGGATATTTTCTATCCTGACCCGTGAACTAAAATGCGCAAGTCCGGCAGTACAGGCTGCAACCTGAGCCATGGCTTCCAATCCTAAAACCGTGGGCAGCAGCAGCGATCCGTCAAAATTATGATCAACCAGATACAGATCTGTTTCCAGGTTCAGGTGGGCTTGAAACACAGATTCCACACCCGGAATAGCATACACCTCTTTTTCAAGATAACGGGCATTGGCCAGACGTGGAAGAGCGGGAATCCGGAATGTATCCAGACCGCCCAGGCGGGCTGTAACAGCCACTAAAGCCGATCCTGGATATTTCAGGCAAAGACGGGTGAACCGTTTAATCCCCTCATCAGAAGGAATCGCATCAATACCCTTTTGTTTAAGCACATTAACACTTCCCATGCGCGCGCCCATGCCTTCCTCTCCCCAGATACTGTAAGCAACGGAAATGATCTGGGTTGAAGCATGCTGAGCCTGATAATGCCTGAGAATCAGGTCTAAAACTTCATTGGAAAATCCGTACCAGGCATTACCGGGCATGCCCGTCACCCCGATAATTGAATTCATGGCCGCAAACAGTTTCAAAGGTTCGTCCGAAAGTGCCCGGATGATATTCAGGGCGCCCATAATTTTTGGATGGACTTCTGACAATGCATCTTTTGCTGAAACATCCCGGCATAAACGGGGAGTATTCAACCCCGCGCCATGGACCACACCCCTGACCGTCCCCATTTCTTTTTCAATGGTTCTGACAAGCGCATCCACTGCATCAGGATCTGAAACATCACAGGAAAAATACCGGGCCTCAAGCCCGTTTTCTTCATATCGTGCAAGTACTTGAACCATCTCATTGCCTGACACATCCTCTTCAGGCAGAGGCGATCGTCCGACCAGGGCCATACGGGTCCGGGTATTTTGAGCCAGGTCAAAAGCGCATGATGCCGTAATACCTTTAGCCCCTCCGGTCACCAGGATCACATCTTTTGACTTCCATTTAATGCCACGGGGCTGATATCCGGACGGATCAAGCGGTTTCTGAACAAATACCCGTCTAACAAACCCTGCATCATAGCCAGCATCCACAAAGGATTCTTCTGAAGACAATTCTTTAATAATCCTGTCTGAAACCTCGGCAGAATCGACATCCTTATCAAAATCCAGAACCCTGACCAGCAGATCCGTCCGTTCCAGATGGATACTCCTGGCAAGTGCTGCTGCACAACATGTTCGATAATCAACCAATTCTCCAGATTTTCCGAAAAATCCGCGGCCGAATTGAATATAGGCCAGGGTGATGGGCCGCTGTATTGCTGACGGCAGGCCGGCAACCGAAGCAAGATAATATATGGTCTGTTCAAGCGCCTCAATATCCTTTGACGTCTCTTCCAGATCAGCCGGTAATATCGCAATAAAATGAGAAAAATTAGGATTTTGGGTCAACTGGTTTTCAATTGCGTGCTCATAATCCTCAATTCTAACCTGCGCGCTGCAGTCCAAAAACTTGTCCTTCAGAGTATCGGCTAAGGTATGCATTCCTTTGCTGTACAGGATAAGAATATTGGCATTCTGCCAGTCACTGGTTTCAATGCCTGACGGCAGTTCTTTTTCCATAAATTCTGCTGAGAATTCACGCACCCATGTTTTCCCAAGCTGTGCCGGGCCTAATGCGGATAATGCAGCATCCAGCTGTGGTACCGGCTGTGATGCCCCTTTTGTATCCATCAAGGCATCAAAGGCCTGTGCGATTTCTTCCAGACTTGCATTTGTCAAACGCGACGTGTCCAGAAGATCCTGACGGATACCGGTTTTCTTAATCAGTCTGACCATCAGATCACCGGCCTTGATGGAATCCATGTTCAAATCATCCAGAAGCCGCATCCCGCTCTTGAGGGAATCCGGAGAATACCCGGTCATATCAGAAATCTGGGCTGTCAGTATGTCTGCCACATCTATATCACTTTGCACCAATGACGACACGTTGTCAGGAATCAGGGCAGAAACCGTATTTAAAACCTCACCCAGCGTGACATTGCTCATCTGTCCGGCATCAATATTCCCCTTTGCCCCGGCACGGCCTGCAAATCTGACAATCATGTCTCCGGCTTTTATGGAATCCATGTTTAAATCATCCAAAAGCCTTAATCCAGGTGAAAGAGTTTCCAAAGCAAAGCCTGTAATTTCATGAACAATACTGTACAAAATCTCTTCAATGGATGTATCGGAAGGTTCAGCCTCAGATTTTGCTTCTTCAGATGCAAGCATTTTAGATAAAATCCCTTTTTCAGGTCTCCCCCATTCTACATCCTTACCCTGATTATCAACGTCCGCCCGGATTACATCCGCGAGAAAACCTCCACGGGCCATGAGATAGTCTTTGATTTGGGCTTCATCAAATTGTCCTGTCTGTATAAGATATTGGTCTATCATTCCTGAAGCAGGACTGTCAGACAAACTGCCCGGTGCTGCTGTTTCACCTTCGATCTCACGCTCGCAGGGATTATCGATAAACACTTTATCGTCTGGAGAAACAAAGGGTCTGACCAGACGTTCTGCAAACAGAATGTCCCAGTTAATGTCGACATTATGCACAAACAGAACCGCCAAAAGCTGATTTAAATCCTTGTCTGCACCCGGCAAAGATTCCACAGGCAGACACCTGGGGCCGTTATCACCGTTAATTGCATTGGTAAGTCCGCTGAGCACCCGTCCCGATCCAACCTCAATAAACAAATCGCATGCCTTGGACATTGCCTGTATCAGGGCTGGAAAATCCACCTGGGACACCACCTGATCTGCAAAATGTTTTTTTAATAATGTGGATGATGTCACTTCCTGACCATTTCTGCTGGAAAATAATTGAATATCAAGCGACGCAGGATGCTCAGAAAGTATATCCGTATCCGCGAGAATGTCGGCAGCATTCTGGATCATCCTGGAATGAAAGGCATTGGAAACTTCCAGTCTGGTAATCTTGATCTGCTGTTCTTCAGCCAGTTTGGCCACCTCATCCACACCGGCCAGGCTCCCTGAAACGACCATCTGCTCCGGCCCGTTGATATTGGCAAGAACAACATATTCTGCTGCTTTTCCGACAAGCTTTTCTGCTGTTTCTCTTGTACATCTGAGACTGGCCATGGTGCCTGCCTGATCATCCCCGGCAGCCATGGCACGGCCACGGACAGCCGCCAGTTGAATCAGTTCTGAAAAATCAAATGCGCGTGCTGCATAAAACGCGGTTAATTCGCCCAGGCTGTGCCCGCCTGAGGCAACAGGCGTAATCCCCAGTTTTTTCAAAAATTCAAGCCAGACCGCAGATACCGCACAAATAGCCGGCTGGGCATTTTGAGTATTGGATAAATTTCTAAACCAATTCTCTGCCACCCCCGGACCGGCTGCTCTTTCAAGTGAATGATAGATGGTCTGGCTGACCGGTGAACCACCAATAGTTTCAAGCAGCTTATCCGCCTTGTCCATCATTTTTTTTGCCCATTGAAACCGTCTTATCAGTACATGCGCCATATTCATTTTTTGGGATCCCTGCCCTGGGAAAAGCATGCCGATACGAAGAGGCATGGTTATACAGCCAAACAAAGCAGTATGAGACTGGTTAAAAACAACCTGTTGCGGGATTGGATTTTCTTCAATTATTTTTAAAAGATCATTCAGCCGGGTTGTCAATTCGTCAGGATTCCCCGCGACAACAGCCGCTTTGAACCTGACACCAGGATCAACCAACCCGCAAAGTTTAAAGGAAAGATCCGTCAATTCCGCCTGGCTGATGGCATTACTATAAGCCAGAATTTCGTTTATCCGATCAAAAAGGTCTTCATGCTTATCATAGGAAAATAAAAAGATTTCCGTGTCCTGATTGGAAACCATTAATGCATCTTCATCCACAAGAGGCTTAAGTTCGGATTTTGGAGGATCTTCAGATGCAATGGTAATATGACAATTGATCCCGCCAAATCCCATGGAGGATATACCGGCCCGGATAACGGATTCATCCGGTCTTGATTCACCGGTTAAAACCGGATACAGATGAAGTGCCTGATCTGTAAATATGCCATGGG
Source organism: Desulfobacula sp. (assembly GCF_021107415.1). The sequence goes on along the minus strand of NZ_JAIOSW010000093.1, from coordinate 13,936 downwards.
GTTCCTTGCAGTTGGCTATGGGCGGAATAACACGGCGGTTAACCGCCAGAACTCCTTTAATAAAAGCCCCGATACCGCTGGCCGCTTTTGTATGTCCGATGATGGACTTAAGCGATGTAACACCGCAGCAACGACCCTTTACCTCGGGTGCGGATTCCAAAGCCTGTGATATTGAGCTCAGTTCGACCTTGTCTCCTACAGTAGTCCCTGTGCCATGGCCCTCAATAAAATCAATAGAATCCATGTCATAAGGCGCCCGGTCATAAGCCCGCCGGACTGATCTTGCCTGACCACGTGCCAGAGGTGCTGTAAGGCCTGTTCCACCACCGTCTGATGAGATACCCCATCCATTAATAACCGCATAAATATAATCCTTGTCCCTTTTTGCATCTTCCAATCGTTTAAGCACTACAAATCCGCAGCCTTCGCCGGGAATAAAGCCGCTTCCACGACGATCGTATACCGTCATTTCATGCATGGTCAAAGCATTTGTCTTGGCAAACCCTATGATTTCAAACGGATCAAGGCTGATATCCACCCCTCCGGCCAGTGCCAGATCAAGATCACCACTGATCAGGCCGTTTGCAGCAGTTGCCACTGCTATCATTGAGGATGAACAGGCACCATCAACCGTATATCCGCCGCCATGCAAATCCAGATAGTTACAGATTCGTCCGGCAATAGTATTGGAAAGGCCCCCTGCCAGTGTATCCTCATTCGCGGGCGGAAAAACGGATTTAAAATTGGATTCAGCTGTTTGTGTTATCATCTGAATCTGCTGGGAAGACCAGCCCTGGGAAACCAGGGTTTTTGATATAACTTTTTTTACGAACGGCCATCTCAGCCTCATAACACCGGCTCTTGACTGTTCCCCGGTCAATGTATTTCCAATGATAACCCCGGTCTTGTCCCGTGGCAGGGTTTCCTTTGCATAGCTCGCGTCTGACACAGCCTTTAATGCAATATCCAATGCAAGCCAATGAGAGGTATCCATGGCCTTAAAGGTTGACAAAGGTATTCGATGAGCGGCCCAGTCAAAGGAAAAGCCATCAATATAAGCAGCCCGGCTTCCATATGTTTTATCCGGCTCACTGCGATCTGGATGATGATACTCGGCCATCGGCATTCGCTGATCTAAAAATTTTCTAAACTGAATTCGCCGGGCCAGGATATTTTCCCAAAGTTCTTTTAATGATTTCGCATCCGGATACCAGCATGCCATGCCGACAACTGCAACAGTATTGTTATATTGAAGATTCCCCATTGTTATGCTCCTTATGATAACTTAGAAAGTTGAGTCAATAAATGTACATTTGGGAAATATTGACCCCCTTGATCATATCATTGGCCCGTCTTAAGCGGTCACATAATTCAATGACCAGACTGTGCAGTATAGAAGGATTACGCTTTACCACTTCATAAAAATCCTCACGGTCAAGCCTGAGCATCCTGCAACGCGGTATGCAGACCACATCAGCAGATCTCGGTTTGCCGTCCAGCAGACCCATTTCTCCGAAAAATTGATCTGGACCAAGCTCCTCCATGACGATTTCCTTGCCGTCGGCCTCTTTAAGAACCACCTTTACTCTGCCTTCAACCAGAATATAAAGTGCGTTACTTTTCTCGAACTCATGGATAACGGTTTCGCCTTCATTGAATTCATGAGTGCTCAAATGGCTTGACAAAAGCTTTAATTCATTTTCCTGAAGGGCTTTAAACAAGGATACATTCCTGATATAACCAATGTTACCTTCCATTGGAAACTCCTTTAGTTTGAATTAATAATCGGGACTAATTTTTGAAAAAATAATAATTTTGTTACTTGTATATCCCAAATCAAAAACATCTTGGGATTTAATTCAGAATTCTCTTATTCCTGAATATTAAAATTTATAAATTATAGTAAATGTTATTGTCAAGAAAAAAAGGCCTTTCTATCTTTTCATAGAAGCTTATAAAAAATTGAATCAAGAATTCCTTATCAACATTTCTGAAGCCTGTAAAGGCATTTCGACTGATCAACTTTGGTGGAAATATAATTGATTCATGGATAATCTTTATTGATAGAGATTCACCTAAGAAACATGTTCTGAAAATCTTTTTACATGACAAAAATTGAGTATATATCATATAGGAAACAGGCGACCTCTTTGTCTATAATTGCTTAGAATAATACAAGATTTGATTATGTTGACTGGCATTCGTAGTGCTCATACCAAACAAAAATTGAGGACCCCACATATATAGAGCACCAGGAGTAACTCAAGCATTATTTTTTATTTATTTTTAGACCGTACTCCACCCATTCAAATTTTAATCGGTTTTAAAAAAAGCGTGCCTGAAAACAAAATATTACCTTTGCCCAGGCCGGGATATCTGAAACCTTTAAAATCTACTGAAATTATCCCTGAAATCTTTACAGGCCTTGTATCATTTCTTATCATCATATGATATTTATAAAAAAATAAAACCGATGATGGTGATCTGGGATAAATATGGTGACTCTGCCCAATGTACCATGATTTTCCTCAGTGACTAAAAAACAAATTATGGTTGAACTCATATGTACGGATGGACCGGAAAAATACTGGTAATTGATCTGACAAAAAAAAACATTGAGGTTGAGACACCCGACCTTGATGTTTACAACCGATATGTCGGCGGTAAAGGATTTGGAGGTAAATACTTAAGACAGTGCGCAACCCTGCCCTGGGATCACCCCGACATGATGATCTGTATATTTACAGGACCTCTTACAGGCACTATTACTCCCACTTCAGGGCGAACTCATATCCTTTCAAAATCACCCCTCACAGGACTTGTGGGAGATTCCTCGGTTGGCGGGAAACTTGCCACCCGGCTTAAGCGTGCAGGCTGGGACGGCATTGTCATCAAAGGCAAAAGTAAAACACCTGTGGGCATTACAATAAAGGATAACCTGGTAGAGTTTAAAGATGCCACCGAATTATGGGGACTTGATACAAATGCTGTCCATCAACAAATCGGGCCGGGGAATGCATCTTTAGCATCCATTGGGCCTGCAGCTGAAAATGGTGTGCGGTTTGCTTCCATAATAGTGGACCGCCATTTTGCTGCCGGCAGAAGCGGACTTGGACTTTGCCTTGCCCAAAAAAAAATCAAATATCTTCTGGTGGATGGCACTGGTCATTGTAAGGTTAAAGACCTAAAAAAACTGAAGCAGGCAAGGGAGGACATCTTAAGACTTACAGCTGCTTCCCCTGCACTGATGGGCCAATTCGGGTTTACCTGCCTTGGTACAGGAGCGGTATATGATCTTATGGACAACCGCAGAATGATGCCCACGGATAATTTTCGCCGCACTTGTTTTGAGCATGCATCCAGACTTAATGCAGCCGCCTACACCAAAACCTATGCTCCTAAAAAACACGGGTGCCTTGGCTGCCATATTCTTTGCAAAAAAATCGGAACAAAAAATAAAAAGTCTTTTGCCATGCCGGAGTTTGAAACCATGTCTCATTTTACAGCCCTGATCGGCTGCATGGATACCGAGCTTGTCGTAAAGGCCAATGAACGATGCAATTATTTTGGCATGGATACCATATCTGCGGCTTCAACTTTAGCCTGCAGGCGTGAAATAACCGGCCTTGATTACACACCAGACAGTCTTTTATCTCTTTTAGATGACATGGCGCTTGGAAGAGGTGAAGGAAAAGACCTTGCCATGGGCGCAGAACACTATGCAAAAAAAATGGGAAGCCCTCAAGCTGCTATGGCTGTCAAAGGGATGGAGCTTCCGGCCTATGATCCCCGGGGGGCTTATGGCATGGCATTGGGATATGCCTTGTCCACCCGGGGCGGATGTCATTTGCGTGCCTATCCCATCAGTCATGAAATTTTCAGGAAACCTGTGGCCACTGATCGTTTCAGTTTCAGCGGCAAAGCCAGGATCATAAAGATTGCCGAAGATTTGAATGCCGTTGTGGACTCGCTTATTGCCTGTAAGTTTACTTTTTTTGCAGCGAGCCTGGAAGAGTATGCAACTGCCTATGAAGCGGTTACAGGAATTGAAACCAGTGCCCAGGATCTTCTTAGAAAAGGGGAATGCATTTATTATAACGAACGAATTATCAATGCGCTGAACAAATTTGACGTCAAGGACGATGATCTTCCGGATCGATTTTTCACAGAGTCTGGTTCCAGCGCAAATAATATCCATATTCCCCCCATTAACCGAGATGCATTTCTGGATGCCAGAAAAAAGTATTATGATATTCGAGGGCTTACCACCAATGGTCTGCCCAAAAAGAAAAAAGCACAAACACTTGGACTTTTATGGAACAACTTGTAAACAAATATGCAGACAAACTGATTCAAGCAGGACTGGGAGAAACTTTTGGCCCTTCCCGGCCCTTGATTGGCGGGCTGGATGATACCCTTGTCTGGAACCGGCCGGCAGATGAGATCAGTGTTCTGGAAAATGTTTTTAAAGGACTGAATATAAACTCTCTGGTTTTTTTAAGGCCCAAAGAACCCTATGGCAGCCTCATACGCTTTTTAGCAGAAAGCGCCCTTGAATCCACCCATAAATCTCCCAATAACTCTATTGGTTTGATCCAGCCAAAAGATTGTGAAACAAGAACTTTTCTCCATGATCTGCCCGTGATTAATGAATTTAGTGCTGATCAAATCATTCAGGCTTTAAAAAAAAGAAAAAGCGTGATCATTGCACCTGGAAAAAGCAATAAAAATTTCAAGGGCCCTGCAATTGTCGCCCATGGTCTGGTCAGCCCTGAACAGGGATTTGTAACCATAAGCTCTGTCTGCTTTGCAAATTTTATTAAATTTTTTACCGACTATCTTCAAGCACTTCAAACAGGATTTGCCACAGACGATGCCCACGATCTGTTTGACGCCGTCATCCCATATCTGGAACCCATACAAACAACATTGCCCGAACTTATCCCTTCTCCCTTTCCAAATGAAGAAACCGTTTATTCCGCCATTATTGAGGCCGGTCAAAAAACGGTTGAATACGGTCTTGTGGATTCCTTTTTCGGCAATGTTTCCTATTTCTGGAACAAGACGCTTTACATCAGTCAAACCGGGAGTTCTCTGGATGAGCTCAGGGGATGCATTGATCCGGTTCCAATGGACGGTTCCACCAGTGCCGGGCTTACCGCCTCAAGTGAACTGACCGCTCATCTGGAAACCATTTCCCGCACCGGGTGCAAGGCCATTCTGCACGGACACCCTAAATTCTCTGTCATCTTATCCATGGATTGCGATCCTGTTGAAAAAGCTGCCTGTGCTTTTAAGGAACAATGCCATATCAAATGTCCGAAAAAAAGATTTGTGGAGGGCACTCCTATTGTACCGGGTGAAGTCGGCACAGGTCCTTTCGGTCTTTGTAATACACTGCCTCGTGCGCTTGAACAGACAAACTCTGCCATTGTTTATGGCCACGGCCTTTTTACAACCGGAAAAGATAATTTTTCCGAGGCTTTTGCCACCATGCTGGAAGTTGAAAATCTTTGCCGCAATACCTATTTTAAAAAAATACGCCGTTTAAGAAAAGCTTAATACATGGCTTCAATCAAATCTTTAAACGCCTTGTTGACAAATTTTCGCTTAATTTTCATGGTGGGAGTCACTTCGCCATCCTCTTCGTAAAGTCGCTTGGGAAGAAGGGTGAACTTTCTGATATTTTCAACCCGTGCAAGGGTTTCATTGACCTTTTTAACTTCCCGGTCAATAAGGGCAATCACCTGTTCGTCACAGGTTAAATCTTTATAGGTTGAAAACTGAATTTTGTTATCCTGGGCAAATTTCACCACATTGTCTTCATCAATCATAATCAGGCAGGATAAAAATTTTCGCCTGTCGCCAATCACAACAGAATCATTGATATAAATACTTGCCTTGAGTTTGTTCTCAATATACTGGGGGGTGATGTTTTTACCACCCGCTGTTACGATAATATCTTTTTTGCGGTCTGTGATTTTTAAAAATCCGTCTGCATCAATCTGCCCCACATCTCCTGAATACAACCAGCCGTCAATAATGGTTTCAGCGGTTGCTTTTTCACTCTTATAATAGCCTTTAAATACCGCTGGAGATCTGACAAGAATTTCGCCGTCGGGGGCTATTTTAATATCGACTCCATTAAGGGCAATACCAACGGTACCAAATTTGGTCTTATCCTCCGGTGAAAGCGTGGCAACCCCTGTTCCTTCTGTCTGTCCATACCCTTCAATCAGGTTCATTCCAATGGACTGAAAAAAGCGCAACACCTCTTTTGATATGGGGGCAGCCCCTGAAATAGCCACCCGGATATTTTCAAACCCAAGCCGCTCTTTAAGCTTTCTGAAAACGGCAAACCAGGCAATAAAAAACAGGCCTCTGTGAAAAAAACCAAGGGATTTAAAATTCATTACATGATCAGCCCTTTTTTTTCCTATTTCCAGGGCAGCCTTGAAAACAATCCGCTTAAACCATGTGGCATCATCCATTTTAATCATGATATTGGAATAGTATTTCTCCCAAATCCTTGGGACGGCATATCCAATGGTCGGAGAGACTTCCATCATATTTTGCATGACTGTATCCGGCTTTTCCACAAAGTTAACAATATAGGCAAATTTTAAATGGATAAAAACCGTGAAAAGCCGTTCAAAAACATGGCACAACGGCAGAAAGGACAAGACATTATCTTTTTTATATATGTCAATAATTGACTCAACAGCGCCGGCCATCCATGTCACATTTTTATGGGTGAGCATGGCTCCTTTAGGGGGACCTGTAGTACCCGAGGTATAAATGATCACAGCAAGGTCATCGGGCCTGACTTTGGCCTGCCTGTCTTTAAACAGCGTTGGATGCTCTTCAGTGGCTTTGCTGCCTTTTTCAATCAATTCATCAAAGGTCATGACCATGGGATCTGTGAATGCCAAAAGTCCTTTTGTGTCCCAGACAATTACCTTTTTTAACAGCGGTGTCTTCTCTCTGAACATCAACCACTTGTCCAGTTGTTCTTCATTTTCCACAAACAAAAACCTGGCATCGCAATGATTGACCACATACTCCACCTGCTGCCAGGCATTGGTGGCGTAGACCCCAACGGACACCCCGCCCACGCACTGAATCCCCAGATCTGCCATCACCCATTCAATGGCGTTATCACCAATAATACAGGCAGCATCCCCTTTTTCAAATCCCATGGATACCAGGGCGCATCCCACCTTTTTTGCCTTGTCATGGTATTCATTCCAGGTGATATCATGCCAGATGCCCAAGTCTTTTGTTCGCAGTGCAACTCTTGAGCCGTTTTGACTGACCGTCTGGTTAAACACCTGGGGAATCGTCTCAAATACGGATTCTGTCTTTTTCATCGCCATGCTTTCTTTCTTTTCCATCGCTGGTAGCCTTTAGCCGATGTTTCGGATTTTATGCCAAGATAAAACTCTTTGACATCCTTGTCTTCCAGAAGATCTTTTGATTTGCCTTTCATTACAAACCGGCCGTTTTCAAGAATCAGGCCTGTGGAAGAAATGGAAAGGGCCATGTTGGCATTCTGCTCAACCAGGAGAATGGTGGTCCCTCTCGAATTTATCTCCTGGATAATGGAAAAAATTTCTTTAACCAGGATGGGAGAAAGCCCTAGAGAAGGTTCATCAAGGATCAGCAGTTTGGGTCTAAGCATCAAGGCTCTGCCAATGGCAAGCATTTGCTGTTCTCCACCGGAGAGTGTGCCTGCCCACTGGTTGGTTCTGTCTTTTAAAACAGAAAAATATTTAAACACCTGTTCAATATCCTGTTTTATCTCTGACGTGTCTTTCCGGATATAGGCTCCCATCAATAAATGTTCATGAACGGTCAGCTCTTCAAAAACCTCCCGGCCTTCCGGTACATAGGCAATGCCTTTGCGAACAATTTCATCGGTATCCTTATGATGTATGGGAGCACCTTCAAACTCAATGATGCCCTTATCCGGCTGGTCTTCTATCTGGCCCATGATGGTCTTTAAAATGGTTGATTTTCCTGCACCGTTATTGCCCAGGATTGCTGTGATGCTTCCTTCTTTTACGGCAAAAGAAGCGCCCCTGATGGCATAGACCAGATCATAATAGGTCTCAATATTTTTGACTTCCAGCAGATCCGGCATCGTTAATTTTCCTCCCCAATGTATGCTTTGAGGACTTCTTTGTTCTGCTGGACCTGTTCAGGGGTTCCCAAGGTGACAGCTTTGCCGAAGTTAATGGCCAAAACTCTGTCGGATATATCCATGACCATTTTCATATCATGCTCAATGAGAAGGATTGAAATCCCCAAATCATCCTGGATATCCTTAATCCAGAAGATCATATCCTGCTTTTCTTCCGAATTCATTCCCGCGCAGGGCTCATCCAGCAGGAGCAAGGTCGGTTCCAAGGCAAGGGCTCTTCCAAGTTCAATGAGTTTCTGCGTCCCATAGGGAAGAGCGCCTACAAACTTGTCCCGTATACTTTGAAGCTCCAGAAGATCAATAATTTTTTCCACTTTTTCCCTGTGTTGAATCTCTTCTCTGGCTGCAAAAGATCCTTTCCCCCACATGAACATGCCTTGAAAAAGACCTGTTTTCATGTGAATGTGACGGCCCAGCATAATATTTTCCATGGTGTTCATATGGGAAAACAGCTCAATATTCTGAAAGGTTCTGGCAATGCCCATCCTGGCAATGGTATCGGGTTTTTTATTTTCAATGAAATTACCTTTAAATCGAATATTGCCCTGATCCGGTTTATAAAGCCCTGATATGCAGTTGAAAAGAGTGGTCTTTCCCGCACCATTGGGACCGATCACAGAAAAGATCTCACCCTTGTTCATGAAAAAGCTGATATCCTGCAGAGCCTTTATCCCTCCAAAGGAAATGGACAAATGCTCAACCCGGAAAAAAGAGGATTCCATTCTACTTTATATCCATCCAGTCTGTCAGCTTTTCTGCTTTTCCGCCGGCAAGACACTTGACCAAAAAAGTCTGAGATCCCCCCTGGCGTGAATACATATCATTCTTGTTATAAGGTTTATAACTGACTACAGGTCCGATTCCTTTAAATCCACTGATCCTTTCCATGGCAGTAATAAAATTTTCCCTTGTCAGATCCCGGCCACAATTTCTCAATCCTTCAATCATGGGCTCGGTAAAAGCAATACCTGCATAATAAAAAACACCCCATCTTTCTTCCTTGGCTGCATATTTATCAAACACTTCTTTTTTATATTTATTCAGCAATGGATGACCTGAACCAGGAAGTTCAGCAAGAGTAGCGGTGATCACACCTTCCCAAAGACCTTTTGTGATATGCATCATCAAAGGAAAGTCAGAGGTGGTGCTGGTGCTCATGAATTGCGGGGCAAACTGCATGGCCTTGCTGATACCGATAATCCTTGCGGAATGGCCCACTGTTGTCCACATTAGAACCATGTCTGCCTTGGATTTTCTTAATTTCATCACATGGGGTTTAAGGTCGGAATCTTTGGCCTCCATGGATACCTGTGCAACCGCTTCCAGACCATGGGTCTTTAATTCTGCAAGCGCCCCTCGAAGTCCGTTTTTCCCGTATTCATCATTGAGGTAAGCTATGGCGACCCGTTTTTTACCCATTTTTTCAATGGCATATTTTACAAGTGCCTTTGCCTCACCCACATAAAGCGGATACACAGCAAACAGATTTTTCTGGGGAGGATTTACCCAGTGCATGGAACCTGCAGCAGGCCCTACCCATGGAATATTTCTTTTGGCCAGATAATCTCGAACCGCTAAGCCGGGAGATGTCCCCACACCACAGGCCCAGGCAAATATCCCTGTACCTTCCTGGAGTTCTTTCACCCCTGCCTTTGTTTTGGCCGGATTATACCCGTCGTCAAACATGTGATAAACAATTTTCCTGCCGTGGATACCGCCATTGTCATTGATCCATTTAAAATAGTCGCCTGTACCCCTGGCCACATTACCCCAGGCCGCTGCAGGACCCGTCTGGGGACCCCATTGCCCGAGATGGATTTCCGTATCTGTCACACCTTCTTCAGCGCAAAGGTTTGGGGCAAAGCTCAATAAAAATGCCAGAGAAACAAATAAAACAAGCATTAATTTTTTTTTCATGTCGTCCTCCTTTTTAAACAATCATTGGTTCTATGTTACGTTCACGTATCCCCTGAATAAAAACCCGTTTAAAAACCAGGTTAAAGCCCGGATTAAAATCCGAATTAAACCTTTTTCACATAATGCTTGGAAAAAAGGCCACTGGGCTTAATACACAACACAAGTACAATAATAACAAAAGCAACCACAGTCTTAAACTCAATGGAAACATATCCGCCAAACAGATTTTCAATAATACCCAGCATATAAGCGGATATCACGACCCCTGGTAAAGAAGTCATCCCCCCCATGACGGCTGCGGCAAATCCCTTGAGCATGGGATCCCACATCATAAACGGCTGCATGATGGTCGGAGAAATCAAAAGCCCGGCCACAGCTCCCACAAGCGAGGAGATCCCCCAGGTCATCATCAAAATCCGGTTGGTCCTGATACCGACAATCTGTGCGGCAACACTGTTTTGCTGGGTGGCTTTCATGGCAAGTCCCAGTTTTGAATATTTAAAAAACAAATAGAGTACACTCATTAATAACAATGCCGCCACCAATGTCAGGACTTCCAGTTTGCTGATAAAGATATCCCTGATAATAAAGCTGTCATAGGGCCCTATGGGAAACGGCATGGTCTTCTGATCCGCACCGAATTTCCATGAGACAAACCCTAAAAGAACCATCTCAATACCAATGGTGATAACAATCATCCCCAAAACATTAGGTTCCTTTGCCCGCCGAAGGATGGCAAACTCCAGGAAACATCCCAGAATAATTGCAAACACAAAGGTCAAAAGGAACGCCGAATATACAGACATATTAAAAGAAATTAATAGCGTCATGGCAAAGTAAGAGGATATCAGGGCCATTTCACCCTGGGCAAAATTAGGGACTTCAGATGTTTTATAAATGATAACCATGGCAAGGCCCATCAATGCATAGGAACTTCCCACTGCAATACCGTTGACAATTATCTGAATCAAATCAATCATTCACACCTTCCCATTAAAACGGCCAGGTTCGCCAGTATTTTTTCGTTCGAATCCATATGCCATAGAGCCCAAGGGGTTCAAACAATACAATCAGAATCATAATGGAACCAAACACAATATATTGAATATTGGAAACACCAGTGATGGAAAACCAGTGTTTGGAAAGATATTCCAGCCAGTCCCCAACATAGGGGATATCAAGAATATTGCGCAGTTTTAAGTCCAGCCAGCAAAGAAGTGTGGCACCGGTAATGGCCCCCATCATGGAACCAAGTCCCCCCACCACTACCATGGCCAGAAACATAATGGACATCAGCAGGGTAAAGATTTCCGGCTCAATAAATTTTAAAACAAAGGCATACAAACCACCTGCAATGCCTGCATAAAATGCACTCACTGCAAAAGCCAGAGTTTTGTAATAAAGAATATTCACCCCCATGGTCTGGGCCGCAATATCAGCATCCCTGATGGCAATAAAGGCCCGGCCAACTCTTGTCTTGATCAGATTACGCATAAAAAGCAGCAGGAAAATTGTCAGGGTGATCAATAAAAAATAAAACTCCTTATCCGTATCTATAACCCAGGAACCAATGGTAATGTCCGGTGCATGAATACCATCTCTGCCGCCAAAAAATTCAATCCGTCCAATAATCTGGGTAATGGTCAATCCGAATCCCAGTGTGGCGATGGCAAGATAGGGCCCCTCAAGCCGAAGAGCCGGCAGCCCCAGCAAGAACCCGAAAAAGGCTGCAATAAAAGCGGCGCATGGCAGGGCCAGAAGAAATGGGAATCCTGCCTTTACCATCAGAACAACCGTTCCATAGGCGCCAATGGCAAAAAAACCGGCATGACCAAGGGAAATCTGTCCTGTATATCCCACCAGAAGATTTAAGCCCGCCGCCACAATGATATTAATGGCAATATAATTGGCCACATACACATAATAATTGTCTGCAAACAAAGGGAAAAGATAGAGAGCTCCAATCAAGACAGCAAACCAGAAGATAACAACCGGAGAAGTAAAGAGCTGAACATCTTCAAAATAATCTCTTTTCATATCCATGGGAAACAATCCTTTTGTGTTCAACAGTCTGATGAAGCGATCTATATCTCAACTTATTTTCTAAGCGTATTGGTTGTCAAGTAAAAAAAAGAAGATTCAAACGAATAAACAATGTTTAGCCTCACCATTTTTATTCTGTTGAGAGCATACTCTATTACATGGGATATTCAACCTCGGCAAATTTAAAGTCTGAAATAACAGCCCAGATGCTGTTAGAGACCTTAGGGTTTGAAAAAACTTCCCAGATCATGCCCCTTAACATCAATGCCGATGATCCTGACGACACGGGCAAAATACAAATGCCTTCAAGGGAACATGTCTCCATGACAATGACCCCTATCAAGGATCTGCTGGCCTATACCAGTGACAGAAAGCTTCGCGGCGGAAGCAATAACTGGGCGGTAGCCCCGGCGCTTTCCGCCACTGGCAGTACCCTTTTTTCCGGCGACCCCCATCTTGATCCCAGAATGCTGCCCGGTGTCTGGTATCCTGTCGGATTGTTTACACCTGAAATAAGAGCAGTTGGTGCACAAATTCCCGGTATGCCCGGAATGGCCGTCGGCCGTACCGATCATATTGCAATTTCCATGACCAATAATTATGGTGATATGCTGGATCTCTACATTGAGACCATTGATCCTGAGCATCCTGATAATTACCTGGAAGGGAAAAAGTCAATACCGTTCATTCAGATTCAAGAAACACTTAAAATAAAGGATAAAGATGCCCCAAAAGGATTTAAGCAGGAAGCTTTCATCATCAGGGCAACCAGAAGAGGACCTGTTGTTTCTAATATATTTCCGGATTTAAAAACTAAAAATGTCATCACCTTAAGATTCGCCCCTGCTGAATCCATGGAGTCCTTCATTGGTCTATCAGATATCTTAACGGCAAAAAACAGTAAAGATATTGCAAAGGCTCTAAAACAGATCCCCATGGTATGCTTTAACTGGATATTTGCTGATACAAGCGGCAATATTGGGCACCAGACTTCCGGAAAAATCCCCATCCGCTACAATGGAGACGGTAGTTTTCCCTTTCCTGTAAAAAATTCCAATGATAACTGGCATGGATGGATTCCTGCCGATGAAATGCCCGGCACTATAAACCCTGAAAAAAACTGGATCGGTACCTGTAACCATAAAACAATAAAAAATGACTTTCCCTATTATTATTCTTCATACTTTGCGCCCTCATACCGGTATAGAAGGTTAAAAGAGCTGATGGCTTCATCTGAAAAAAAAACAATTAATGACCTGTGGATGTATCAAAGGGATACAAAAAATCTAATGGCCCAAAAAATATCCCCGGTTATGGCAAAAAGCCTGCTCAAATACGACGATACAAAAATAATGGGTGAAATTCTTTCAACCTGGAATTTTTTGGATGATCCAGATAAAGCAGCTCCCACCATCTTTCAAACCACTTACAAATTGTTTGCTTTGCTGGTTTCTGAAGATGACCTGGGAAATGAAAAAGCCATGATCATGCTCAATAACTGGTATTTCTGGCAGGAAAGACTTGAACACATGGTTTTAAATGGTGATTCTTCCTGGTTTGATAATATCAGGACAAAAGATATTACCGAGTCCCTTGAAGACCTGTTTCATCTGGCTGCCTTAAAGGCAAAGGCATTTCTTTCTCCAACGCTGGGGGGTGATCCAAAAAAATGGCAGTGGGGCAAGGTTCATGCCCTTGAACTTGTCAATCCCATCAGAAGAAAAGGACCAGGAAAAACTTTGCTGGGCTCCGGACCCATGCCCATGGGAGGCT
>NZ_JAIOSW010000394.1 GCF_021107415.1 Desulfobacula sp. | reverse complement strand
GATCATCCGGACGGCATGGCTGTATTCTTCCCACGGTGTCAACTTTGTAAAAACCATGTTAAAGCTGATGAAGGAGAAACAGAGCCTGTCCGTTATCGATGAACAGGTCGGGACGCCGACATGGGCCAGGGGACTTGCCAGGGCCGTATGGGCATCCATTAAAAAAGACCTTTTTGGAACTTTTCATTGGACGGATGCAGGGGCAGCCTCATGGTATGATTTTGCTGTGGCCATTCAGGAAGAGGCTGTTGCTGCAGGATTGTTAGAAAGATCAATCCCTATTACCCCGGTGCCTTCAGACCAGTTCCCGGCAACTGCCCAGAGGCCATTTTACAGCATCCTTGATAAACGCAGCATGTGGCAGGCGACAGGGATCACCCCGGTTCACTGGAGAGTTCATCTCAGATCCATGTTAAAGGAACTTGAATAATGAAAAAACTTCTGGTTACAGGCGGAGCAGGCTTCATCGGTACTAATTTTGTATATTACTGGCTGGATAAATATCCCGGAGACCGGGTGATTATCCTGGATGCCCTGACCTATGCAGGAAATCGGCAGAACCTTGTCAGGGCAGAAAAAAATTCAAAATTTGAATTTGTCCATGGCAATATACTGGATCAGGAACTTGTAGAAACCCTGCTGGAAAAATATGATATTGATACCATCGTGCATTTTGCTGCAGAATCCCATGTGGACAGATCCATTACCGGCCCGGATGAATTTATTAATACCAATATTATCGGTACCCATTCCATGCTCAAGGCAGCCAGAAGAATTTGGCTGGATAAGAAACCAAAAGAACACCGGTTCCACCATATTTCAACCGATGAGGTTTATGGCACTTTAACCTCATCCGATCCACCGTTTTCAGAAACAACACCTTATGCCCCCAATTCTCCCTATGCCGCCAGCAAAGCCGCCTCAGACCACCTGGTTCGGGCATACCATGAAACCTACGGTCTTGAAGTCACCACATCCAACTGTTCAAACAATTACGGGCCTTATCAGTTTCCGGAAAAATTTATTCCTCTCATGATCACCAACATTCTGAACAACAGGCCAATCCCTGTTTATGGGGATGGAAAGCAGATCAGGGACTGGCTTTATGTGGACGACCATAACCGGGGGGTAGACCTGATCCTGGATAAAGGAAAAATCGGGGAAACTTACAATATCGGAGGAAACAACGAACAATGCAATCTGGCTATCGTGAATCTGGTATGTCCAATCATGGATCAGATGTTTGATGCCTTCCCGGAACTGGCCAGACGTTATCCCAATGCCCCTCCGTCAACTGGCAGACCATCCGCAACTTTGATTATCCATGTGGAGGACAGGGCAGGGCACGATCGGCGGTACGCCATCAATGCGGACAAGATTTTTTCGGCCCTGGGGTATGAACCCAAAGTATCATTTGAACAAGGCATCCGAAGGACCGTTCAATGGTATATAGACTGGGAGCACTGGTGGAAAAAGCTCATTTGAATCTTACGAAAATCGAGTAATAAATTTCATGGGAGTTAAGTATTATGACCCCGACGAACATGTCAATTACTTTTTTGTAAAAGGCATCAGAAAAATAGTTAAAAATAATAACGGATCATTTGGCGGCTTGTACAATCATAGCAAAGGTAGGCTTTTTTTTATCGTTTTTTAAATCTAACTTTCGGTTCATAGATCATTCGAAAACTACTTAACGATTAAAACCACAGAGGGCCACAAAGAAAAGTCATCAGAGACTGGATACAAAAATTTCATGTCTCAAATCTGATTAAAAGAATTATGTATGGTGTCACCTGAACTTACACCTGAACTTACACTGAACTTACACTGAACTTACACCTGAACTTAAAATACCTTATGAGCGGACGGCATCTCATTGATGAATAAAAGTATGTAAACACTGAATGTTGAAGTGAGAAAAAACGGAGTTTAACGAGGGTAATATGGGCCATATAAACATAGGATTATTGACTGCAGATTTAGATAGCGGAAATATGGGGTGCAACGCATTAACTTATAGTGCAATTTTATTACTTGAAGAAATAGCTAAAAGTTTAAAATTGAACTTTAATTATATCTTGTTTAAAGATATTCATGCTCAATCATTGCTTATTTATAGCAATTTAGATGAAAATAAAATAAAATGCGTTCCTCCTGTTATAACAACCCGGACAAAGTTTAGGGCAATGTTGAAAAGGCAGTCAGCTTCCATCAAGCATTTTAATAAATCCTTAAGTAATTGTGATGTGTTTTTTGAAATTGCTGGCGGCGACAGTTTTAGCGATATATATGGCATACAACGTCCGGCTTTGTTTGAAAGATATCATTCAAGGATAAAGGAGGGCCGAAAACCGTTGATATTTCTTCCCCAGACAATAGGGCCGTTCAATAGCAACAGGGCAAAAAAAATTGCAGCCAATAGCCTGTCTTATGCCACACATGTTTTCGCCAGAGATCCCATCAGTTACGAAAAAGCAGTCGAATTTGCAAAAAGGGAATGTGTCAGCAGAACCATCGATATGGCTTTTTTTATGAATTATATGCCAAATAAAAGTAAACATTCTCAACTTTTTGTTGGGGTAAACCCTTCAGGATTGCTTTGGAATGGCGGATATACCGGCACTAACCAGTTTGGGCTCAAAGCTGATTATCAAAAATTGATATCGAAAACCATAGAAAAATTGCATCAGGAGAATTGTAAAGTAATAATTGTTCCGCATGTACTAGATGGTCCAACTTACCATATTGAAGATGACTACAGAGTGGGTAAATTGCTTGTAAATAAATATCCTTTTTGCGGCCTTGCTCCGTTTTTTTATTCACCTGTAGAAGCAAAATCATTTATTTCAGGACTTGATTTGATGATAGGATCAAGAATGCATTGCTGTATTGCCGGGTATTCTTCAGGAGTTCCAATATATCCTTTAGCCTACAGTCGGAAATTTAAGGGACTTTTCAAAGAGGAATTAGATTATCCTTATGGTGCTGAACTGCAAACCGATGACATAGAAACTGTGATTAATGGGCTGGAGAATTTTTTGAGAAATTTAACGGATATCCAAGCATCCATGACTAAACGGCTTGAAAGTTTAGTTTCTTATAAATGCAAGTTTATCGATAAACTGACCCATTTGATCCAATCCCATATTCAGCCAGGATAGCATTTTGGGGAACATGTCAGCAGTTATTAAAAATTGCTTAAAGGAGGGATAATTTGAAAACTTTAATTATAGGCATGGACGGTGCCAGTATAGAGACATTTAAAAGAGGATGGACCCCATATATTGAGTCTTTAATTGAAAAAGGAAACCGGCTTGATTTAAAGTTAGATTTATTAAGTCGTGGATGGGTCGAAATTTTTACCGGAGAACATGCTATTGACACAGGTGCTTTATATGATCTACCGCTATTAAACGGGAGTTTGGATTGGACTATAAAATTTAATATCGAAAAGATGCCAGGTTGGGGGGCAGAAATAAAACCGATTTGGCAAGTTTTAAACGAGAGAGGATATAAAGTTGGAATAATGAATGTTCCAACAACATTTCCTGCGCCAAAGGTTAATGGATTTTTTGTTTCAGGAGGAGGAGGTGGGGCAAAGGTCGTTCAAGAAGTCACTGAAGAGCTTTGTTATCCAAGAGATATAGTAAAATACCTTCAAAGCATTGATTATATAGTCGATGAGCGGATGGCAGATCTTTTTGAAAAGAATCTTCTAACAGTAGATGAAGTTTTCTCTCGTTTTCAAAAAAAAAATCAAAAAAGAACAGAGGCTTTTATCCAATTATCAAAAGAGAAAAAAGTCGATTTTGGATTTGTTGTCTACAAAACGTCTTCTGTTATGGTGGAATTTTTTACAATACCTGAATTAGAAAGAGAATTAAAAGGGGAAAAAGTTCTTGATAATAATTTATTAAAAATGTCGAAGAATTATTATCAAGAATTCGACGAGCAGATAAAAACACTAGTTGAGTCTTTTAAAGATGCGGAAGTTATTTTTGTATCTGACCATAGTGAAGTAAAATCAAGTTTTGAAGTGGATGTTAATCATTTTTTACAAAATAATGGTTTCCAGGCAAAACAGCAAAAAAAGCAAAAAAAAATAATCAATCAAGCTGTTCGATATATGAAAGACTTAGTCAAGTCTAATATTCCTTCAACCCTTAAGAAAAGAATTCTTAGCCATAAAAAAAGAATTCCAGAAAAGGAAAGTACAGGTCTGCTCTCAGAACAGTTTTTTGTGTTTGATCCAAACATATCTGTCGCATTCTGTGTGCCCAGGGGAGACTGGGGTAGAGGTATTTATGTTAATGATGAAGGAAGATTCAATGGTATTGTCGCACAAAAGGATATAATAGATCTTTCACATCAGATATCAGATAGAATAAATAATGATGAGACAGCAAAAAAACATGGTATAACCAGTCATGTTAAACCACGGTTTGATACATCCGTGTCAAAATATTATCCCGACGTAGTACTCGATGTCCCAGATGGTTATATTGTTAGAAATAATGCAAAGGGTTTTGTAACTGAGTTTGAAGGTATGAAACCTAAAAATACTAATTTTGATACAATAGAAACGTGGTCAAAGGAAAAGTGGAAACCATTATGTGTCCGAGGTTACCACCCTATTGCAGTCAGTACTTCCCAATGGACAGAAGAAATTTTGCCAATGAGTCGTGATTTGACAGTTATATATAGACATTTATTGAAACAATACAAAACTAAAAATCGATGAGTGATTCTTTTCCAAGCTCTGTGCCCAACCCGGTAAAACCCTTGAAACTTGTTGCCAAGAATCTTGTATGGTCCATTGGCGCCAGGTTTATGACCATGCTGATTAAGTTTTTCAGCATTCCTATTATTCTCGGCTATTACGGGAAGGTTGAATACGGGCTTGTGGTTCTTGCCATGTCTCTAAGCGGGTATATGAGTATCGCCAATTTGGCCTTGCCCACTGGAATGATAAGGCATACGGCAGTCTGGCTCGGTACTGGACAGATAACTTCCATTGAAAAAGCTTCCCGAAGCAGCTTCAGTTTTTATGGCTTCATTGGTTTTATCAATGCAGCCATATTTATCATACTGGCATTCTGGGGGCTGGATTTTTTTAAAGTCCCACATGATAAAGTACACGATCTTAAGATTATTTTTATTATTTCCGCTTTTGGTACTTTTTTGACCTGGCCGTTTTCCGTCGTGGAGCAGCTTTTGGCAGGCGCCCAGGAGATTGCCTGGCTTGAAAAAGTCAATATTGCCAAGGAATTTTTAGTAATTGTAATAACCTTGGCAGCCATCTGGATGAACCTTGATATTGTATGGTTTTATTTGCTGATTTTGGCTGGATCTAAAATAATAATTCCTGTCAACCTCTGGAAATGGCGAAAGCACATTCCTTTGCGAAGGACTTTTGTCCCTGGATGGTTCTGGGCGGAATTCAAAGAAGTTCTTACCTTCGGTCTGGGTCTTTTGATTATTGGCATTTCATTGACATCCATTATACAGTTGAGGCCAATCATTCTTTCGGTGAACTCTATGCATGGTGTTGCCAGTGCTGCAGAATATCGTGTGCTTTTCGGCATCACTGGCATTTTGATGGCATTTCAGGGCGCTATTTCCAGAACCCTCCTTCCTTTGTCCTCAAACGCGGTTGCTGTTTCTGATCAGAAATTAATCGAAACCATAATTTTTAAAGGGACAAAATATTTATGGACTATTCTGGCATTATTGATTTTCGGCTTGATCATGGTTTCTGACCGTCTGCTTACCATTTACGTTGGCGCAGAATATGCAAAACTTGCACCCTGGCTCGCCCTGTGGCTTTTATCTTTTTTAAATTATTACCTAGGACCGGTAGCAAGTGTTGTTATGGGGTCCGGTAAAATAAAGCTTTTGATGATCACAAGCCCGCTTTCTGCCGCTATATCAATTACTACAGCATGGTTTCTCACGCCCAAGCTTGGGGTGGGGGCGGTGGCCATTTCAACGTTAACCTATTACGGACTTGTTTTTTTCACTTATCATGTGTATTTCCTGCCCCATGTCCTGAAAATTTCTCCGGTAAAATTATTGTCTCATTCTTTTGTTCAACCGCTCGTTGCAGGAATTCTTTTAGTTATCGCCGGCAGATGGACAGCAACCGTAACGGCACCAGATAATCCATATCTTTGGCTTGTCACTTCAAGCCTGATCGGAACGATCGTTTATATTGGCTATATTTTATTGTTTCACATACCTCTTAAAGAGATAAAACAAATAATTCTTAAATTTAAAAAAGAAAGGAGTATATGACTTAAATGATTCTTTTCGGTGCCATTGGTTGTTTGATGTATGTTTTATTACGGTTTCTTTATACTAAAAATACGGAACTGTTCATCTGTATTCTAATCTGTGCCAATTTTGATTTTTTTTACCTGATACCGCAGATCGGGGACTATGAAAACTATCCTCTTATCCTGCTTCCTACTGTATTTTTAATCGGTGCGGAACAGGTGGTTAGGGGGCGACTTAAATTCGGGGGATTTCCCGGTATCTTGACCATGTGCCTGTGCGCCTTATTTTTTTTAGGCATTGTTACCGCTTATGCGAACGGGCAGTCCATGCTGCTTGGGATAAAAGCCATTAAATTTCATCTGTTGGTTCTGGTATTTTTTGCGGTGACCGGGCAAAATATCAGCATAGAAAAACTATGCAAGTATATCATTGGCATGGCATTGCTGCTGATAGCTGTTTTGCTCATAGACCTTTTTGTTATTAAAAAGAACCTGTTGTTTGTGGATGCTGAAAAATATATGAATCTAAGAAGCGGAAGATTGCGGTTCAGCGTGGGGTATCATGTGATCTCTCTGGCCTGCATCCTCTCTTTTGTCAAATTTTTAAAAAAACCCAGTTCCTTATACTTTATAATATTTCTGTTTATTTCAGGTTATGTTTTTTTTGTCATCCAGACCCGGATGCTCATATTTGGAATGTTTCTTTCCGGTGTCTTGATCTTTGTCGTTATGAAGAACAAATCGCCCAGGTGGATACTAACAATGTTTTTATTGTTGATCCTGTTTTTGCCCGGTTTTTTTCTGGCAGGCAAGGCTTTAACCCAAATCGGGGTAGTGGAACAAACTATTACTGAAGTAAGTAAAAAACAGGGGAATTACCTTGCCAGACTCATATCATATGAATATTACTTGGAGAAAATTACTGAATCTCCCATCTGGGGATTTGGGTATGAGAACCTGAACTGGGAAAAGAATCCTGCTGCAAGACTGAGAAACAAAGGCATTTACAAGGCCGATATCGGGGTTATCCATTTTTTTTATGAAAACGGTCTTCTGGGGATTTTGTGGTTTATGGCCATGGCAATCACGGTTATGCAGAAATGCTTTAAATATAGGGATAAATATCCTGAGATTTTGGCTTATTTTGTTTTATCTTTTTCAGTCATGGCCACGCTGGATTTTTTATTACAGACGAGCACTATCATTTTGTTCGGGATATTTTTTGCTGTTTTAGCTAGGCTTAGTATTCAAGAAGGGAAATTAAGTGGACGAGTATAGAATCATAAAAATTTTTAATACAGTAGACAGATATTTAGAATGCTGAAAAAAAATCAGAATAAAAGATGGGTGCCAAATAACAATTGGGGTGTTGAGAAAATATACTATTCTGCTCATTATTTATATCAAAAGAATTATAAAAAATTAGCATATATTCTAAAATACATCAACACTCTTCTATTTCGAGTTTATATCCCACCAGGGGTTTGTATAGGGCAGCGCCTTGATCTTCCACACGGTGGGTTTGGTGTTGTTATTTTTTAGTTTATTTGAATGCAAAATCGGATTTTTTTCTCAAAATAAATGATACAATTTCAGAGATTTTTATTTTATTTGAAACACCAGTTGCTTCATGATTTTCTGATTTTAAAGGGAAATAATTCAAAAACGATGGCAACTTAATTTGGAAAAGTTCAGACTTTTGATGCTTTGACTCATGTTATGTAAACTTTATCCCAAATAAAATTTCAATTTATTTGGAGTCGTATCAAAATATAATTGATCTTGTAACCAGCCGATATATAAAGAAATATAATCTTTCGGGTCACATCAGTTGCCTGATATTTGGTTGAATATAATTTGAAAAAGCGTAGCTTGGACATCACAAAATATAGAAATTGTATGAAAATTGAAAACATGTAGTTTGAGAGAATTATTCAAGTTTTCCTGCCCATGCCTTAAAAAACCCAATAAAATCAATGGAGCGTAGCGACATCCTTATTTGTAAATAAAATGCAAAAAAATTAGTGCCTCAAAATAATTAGAAAATTTTCCTCCGAATAAAGTGGCAATCAACAGGTGTAGTAATGCATAAAGACACCGTAATTGGGGATGACCCGATTATTTTTCATAACGTCACAATTGCAAATGGTGGGGCTCGTATCGGTGATAGAGTTTATATTGGTTGTAATGCCACAATAATCGGTAATGTTACCATCGGAGATGATGTAACTATCGGAGCACATGCTGTTGTGAACTTTGATATACCCGATGGTGCTACGGTAGTTGGTCCTTTGGGAAATATTATTTAAAAATAATTATTCTGGGTGAGCTCAACTTAAGTTTATTCAAGTTAACTTCATGTAATTGTAGTATTTTTACTTTGACATTCAAGAAAAAATAAACTCAGATAGTCGCCAAATTTTTTTTGAGTCAAGTTCATACCCTTTTATAGGGGGATTTAATCTTTTGAAAGTGGGATAAATTCACTAATGGATATTTCAATCGTCATTGTTAATTATAACACCTGCAAAATGCTTGATGAATGCATCACTTCCATCAAACAGGAAACAAGGGCCCGGTTTGAAATTATCGTAGTGGATAACGCCTCCCGGGACGATTCCATAGATATGATTAAGGCAAAACATCCGGATGTTATCCTTATCCAGAACCAGGGTAACAACGGGTTTGCCCATGGCAATAACCAGGGGTTCAAGGAGGCAAATGGGCGGTACTATTTTATGCTCAATCCGGACACCCTCATTCTGGACCGGGCCATTGACAAGTTATTTGAGTATATGGAGCAGAGTTCGGATGCGGCGATTGCCTCGCCCATGAACCTGGACGAAAAAAGAGGTTTGCAATATAATTGTGATTTTTTTCCCAGTCTATGGATCATGTTTGTCGAGTACCTGAGGCTTCACATCCTGTTTCCCAAGGTTAAATTGTTCAACCGGGGGCGGATAAGATATTGGGATTACGCTGATACCAGACATGTTGATTCTGCCATGGGCTGCTCCCTGCTGATTCGGTCCAATGTCTTTAATGAGTTAAACGGCCTGGACGATAAATTTTTTATGTATTTTGAAGAAACGGATTTCTGCTATAGGGCCTATAAAAAAGGATATAAAACCTTTTTTTATTCAGAATCAAAAATCATTCATTACGGGGGGCAAAGCGCCAAAACTACAGAAAAAGCGATGATGGGTACGATGGTGTCGAGCTATTACCTGGAATCCAAATATTATTTTTTCAGGAAAAACTATGGGATCACCAAAATGCTATGCGCCCGAATGCTGGATGGGGTATATGGTATCTTTCTCTGGTTAAAAAATGTCAGGCGCAAAGATTCGCGTCTTAAGCTGGACAGGCAGAAGAAAGCAGCGATGTTTGTCAGGTCCGCCTTTCATTTCAAGTAATATCAAAAGCAGACTCAATGTTGGACTGGATTTCCCTATCATATCCTTTTTGCCTTAAAACAATCCCTTTGATTCTCTTAAAATAGAAAAAACAATGATAAAAGTTTTATTCATTACAAAATATATCCCATACCGGGCCGATTCCGGGATTACCGTAAGAATTAATAATCTTTTGAAATGCATGAACGGAATCTGCAGACTGAGCTGTGTGTTTATCTGTGAGGATAAGACAGCAGCAGACACTGCTCTTGAAAAATGCGGCCTGGAAAGAACCAACCATATTGTGATTGAAAAAACCCATACATCTCCAATGTTCCGGTATCTGAAGCATTGGATGGGGATCCTCCGGCCCTTCAAGGAGGTCAAATCCGGGCTCAGGGAGGTCATTGAAAATGAAAAACCGGATTTGATATGGCTGGAGTTCGGTTATATTGGTCACCTGATCCCCTTTTTAAAGCAGTTTAACCTGCCGGTCTATTACGGTTCTCATAATTATCAGTTTCATCTGGATCTACTGATATGGCAAAACATGTCCGGAATAGTGAGAAAAACTATCCAGCTTCCAATGCTGTTTTTCAAAATGCTGCATGAACGGTATTTCTTCCCAAAAGCCGATAAAATATTCTGCATCAGTAGCGGGGACATTGAAAAATATAAAACCTTTATTCCCCGGGACCGCCTGGAACTTCTTCCCTATTATTTTGATGAAGAAAAAATTAAAGACGAGATTTCTTTTGAACCCGGCTGCCATTATATCTGTATGATTGGAGGACTGAATTCTTATCAGAATTATTCCGCAGCAGTGTTTATGCTGGAAGAGCTCTGGCCTAAAATCAGTTTAGAGTTACCTTCTTTGCACTTGTATATAGTTGGCAGGCTCCCTTCTGAAAACACACCGGAATATACTATGTTGAAAATTCTGGTACAGGATTGTAAAAACGTTATTCTTACAGGCCGTGTGGAATCGGTTATTCCCTATGTTCTCGGAGCTTCAGCCAATATTGTGCCCATTTTGATTGGTAGCGGCGTACGGACGAAAATTATTGAAAGCGCCGCGTGCAGGACGCCTGTTGTCAGTACTCCTATCGGTGCGGAAGGATTACCTTTTGTTGACGGTGAGAGTATCTGTATTGCGGATTCATCTGAAAAACTGGTTGAAAAAATAATCGATATTGTCAGCAGCCCGGAAATCGGAAACCGCATTGGAAATTCAGCGTTTAAAAAGTTCAGGGTCTGCCTGTCACTGGAAGCCGGGCGCGAAACCCTTGCGGGGATTTTAAAAAAATGACCCAAAATAATGATAGTCCGCGTTAAACAAAAAAATATCCTGGGAAAATTGCTTGGTGGTGGTGCTGACCTCCCGGATACATTCAGGAATAAAGGATTTTATTAATGGACAGGATCGCTATTGTCATACCGGCTTACAACAGGAAAGCTATTACACTTATGTGTCTGGATAAGCTTAACAAGATAAAACAGGAAAAATTTGAGGTAACAATCGTTCTTGTTGACGACGGATCAACAGACGGGACTTTTCAGGCCGTCCACAAGTTTCATCCCCAGGTAAAAGTTTTACAGGGGGATGGAAACCTTTGGTGGACAGGGGCAACAAACCTGGGGGTCAAATATGCTTTGGAAAATGATCTTGACTATATTCTGACGTTGAATGATGATGTTGATTTTGAAAATGATTTTCTGGAAAACATGCTTGAAACGGCAAAGCAGTATCCAGATCATATAGTCTGCTGTCTGATCTGTTATGAACTGAACCGGGCCGTCATTCTTTCTGCAGGAAGATACAGATCCGGATTTCTGGGATATAAGACCCCGGCGAGATTTCATAACTCGCTCGCATCAGAAGTAAAAGAAAGGCATATTGAATCCGAGCTTGAATCGGGTTATGCCATGTTGATTCCCCAAAAGGTTTTCCACCGGGTCGGCCTTTTTGACAATAAACATTTTCCCCATCATATGGGCGATATGGATTTCGTTTTAAAGGCTGGAAACGCCGGACATAAAGTAATTGTGGATACGAAGGCCGTGCTTTACACGTCCCAGGGCAAAAATTACCTGTTCAGTTTTTTTGTTGAAAATTCATTTAAGGAAAATCTAAAGGCGCTTTTCAATGTCCGGTCAAGCAGTTTCTGGCGGACACGGTATCGTTTTGCTATGCGGCATACCCGGCCGGTTTTTCTTGCATTTGTGTCTTTTTTGTATTTCATCCTGCGGATGACCGCACTCCTTTTTATAAAGGCGTTTCTCCCCAAGAGAATGGTTAAAAAGCTGGCTTATAAGAGATACGGAAAAGCAACCTACGAGAACCAGTAGATAGAAATTATTCGATAACACGATGTTATTGCTAAAAAAAACTATGTTGACCGTTTTTATGGCGTTTGTTTTAAACTCCGTTACCTGCACTTATGCTGCGGATCTTGATAACGCCGACTTAGTGTTGAATGTTGATAAGAAAAAAGGGGCAAGGGTCTTTTATAAAGGTATCCCGGTATTAATGAGTCTGGGCAGTTTTTTCTCATTTTATAAACGAGGTTTAACAGGTTCAAGAGAGAGGATTGGCACCGGGCCGTGGAGGGGAGTTCTTAAAGGGAAATTGTCTCAAGAAACACGCTGGGGTTATAAAATTGCAGGCAGCAACAAAGAAACGGGAATTGACTATTCTATTCGTTATGCCAAGACAGATTTTCAATCCATAATACTTGAAATTAATCTTGTCAGCCAAGCAAGAAGAGGGAATTTTTCATATGATATTTTTAAACTGAACAGCGGTATATTCAAGGGTTCAAAAGTGTCTGCTTATCCGGTTTCCTTTAAAGAGATAAAAGAACTGCCGGAGAAACCAAGAACAATTGATAAAAGAATACTTTTAAAAAACAAACAAACAGTGACCATAAGGTCTGAACTATGTGATATAGAACTGTCTGACCTGTCAAAGGCCAATTCAATAATACTTGCGGATTTTCGTAACATTCCATGGGATAAAACAAAAAGTTTTTATTTCGGCAGTAATGTCAAGGGGATTGAGACAGGGAAAACTTATACTTTTAAGTACAAGATCAGTTTTTTGCGGCCGTCGCTACCCCCGGTGGCTGATCAGCATAGGTTTTCCGAAAATTTTATATCTTTCAGCCCTAATATTGCCCAGCTAAATCAAGAAAACAAAGACCGGTTTGACACCACCGGTCTTTTTTCAATCCCTTGCAAGGATGAAAGAATGGATGAAGGATCTTTTGCTCTTCCCGGCAAAATCAACATTTTTACTGATCAAAACGGGATGGAAATGGAGATCCTTTCAAAAGAATTTTTGAGAATGGCAGGAACCAGGTGTATTATTCAGCCTTTGCAGGAGAATATATCAACACCTGAAGGAATCATTTTTAGCGACTTGGATCGGACTGTCAAAATAGGCGATAATAGCGGCAAGGAAAGATTTGAAATCAATATAAACAAAAAAAGGATAATCATTCATAGTTCAGATAAAAGGGGGAGGCTTTACGGGGTTTACAAACTGCTGAGCATGTTTCAAAAGGAGGAAGGACAATGGCGGGCCAAATGTGGAAAGTTCCGTGACTGGCCGGATTTGGAAACTAGGGGGATGCTCATCGCTATGCTGCCGTCACCCAGACTCGACCAAGAGCTATTCAAAAGGTATATAGATGCATTGTCTATAGCGCGGGTCAACATGATTGTATTCTGGCACCAGCCCCAGGATCTTCTTAAATGGAAAAAGAATACATTCAAAAATTACTGGTCCAAAAAAGAAATGGCAGAACTGGCATCCTATGCCCGCAGTCTTCATATGGATGTATGGGGTGGGATGATCAGTAAATTCAGTACAGAGGATTTCTCCGGACTTGATATTGCAGATGGTTCGACTTTTTATAATCCGTTCAAGGAAACTTCTTATCAAATCCTGTTTTCTTTATATGATGAAATTATTGAAAATTATAATCCATCCGGGATATTGATTGGTCATGATGAAATAAGGGGGCTTTCCATTTATGAAAAGAATTCAGGTATACAGAGTCACCTGATATTGTCGGATACCGTGAACCGGATCCAAAAATGGCTATCCTCAAGACAAGTGGAGACAATGATGGCCGGAGACATGCTTCTGGATTTCAAAAAATGGGAGAAAAAACTTGGCAACGGCGGGGTAAACAGCGGAAATCCCCTGTATAATTCCGGAGACACCTATAAAGCAGTCGATTTGATTTCTAAAGACATCATGGTCTTTGACTGGCATTATAAAAAAGCTGAAGATTACAGTTCTTTGAAATATTTCGCTGATAAAGGATTCAAGGTCTTTGGCGGCACCTGGCATAATCCAGAGGCGTCATGCGCCATGGCTGAAGATGTGAAAAAATACAAGTGCGCCGGGATTATTGGAACGGACTTTGGATTCTGGCGAACGCTTTCTCCTGCTGCTACGACATTATATACCTCCATCTGTGGCTGGTCTTCAAATCATATAATCCCGGAAGACGACAAGGATATTCTGGGGCTTTCACAAATATTAAAAGGAAGACAGCAGGAAGATGTCGGAAAACCAGGAATTATTTCCCTGAAACCATATGCCAATGAGTCGATCCTGGATGATATTCCCGGTGATGGCAGCGGCTTTCTGGATATGGGCCCTTACGCCGATCTCCGGAATTTTAAACCCGGCAAAAGGGATTCTAATGGTTTTGGCTTTGAGATTCCACAAAATAAAGACGGGGGTGGCGGCTGCCTGGTTGTCGGTTATGACGGGGAGGGGAATATCAATCCCATTGACAGGATAACCATAAATCTTGGCTCCAGGAAAGTCGGGGCACTGGCTTTTTTTCATACCTGCCTGTTAGAAGAACCCGGTTACAGAAACTGGGAAATCGGGGAATATGTGGTTATGTATGATAACGGCAAAAAGGAAACTATCAGACTGATCCAGAACTGGAACATCACTGATATACGGTCATCCAAGACGGTCAGGCAAAATGACTGGACATTTAACAGGATGCCCCAGGTTCTTTTGGGTTCGGATGTGGCCTGGTCGGGGGTGTCGGTGAAAGGCCTGTCTTTGAACATTCAAAAATACGTGTGGAAAAATCCCCATCCAGAATACCCTATTAAGCAAATTGTTTTCAGGGCTAAAAAAATCAAACAGAAATATCGAATGTCTTTGCTGGCTTTGACCGCAATGGAATAGGATTGGATTAGGTAAGCTTTTATGAGTGATAAAATAATTTTCATTACCGGGATGGCACGAACCGGAACTACCCTGGTTTCAAGATGTATAAATAAGGGGAAAGATGCATATATCTTAAATGAAACCCATTTAATTCGTGAGTATCAGAATCAATTAATAACAGATGAAGAACTATCCGGTATGGGCCCCGGTAAGATAGAGAATGTGATTAACCAATTCATAACTGTTCAAAGGAAAGGAATCTATCGAAAATCGGAATATGAAGAGTATCCCGAAGCCGTTTCAAGCGTTATGACACAATTGGGAGATATCAGCGAGAAAACCTTTTTCTTTCTAATTAAAGCATTGTATCGCCATGAAGCAGAGCTTTACGGGAAAAAAAGATCTGGAGATCAAACCCCGAATCATGTGTTTCATATAGAACTCTTGCTTAGTTTTTTTCCGAACTCTGTATTTATTAATATGATCCGGGACCCGAGGGCGGTTGTATTATCCCAGAAAAATAAATGGAAAGCAGGCGTTAGAAAAGGACAGCCTTTGTTTGAAATCATACGGACAAGGATTAATTATCATCCTATAACCCAAAGTATTTTATGGCACCGGTCAGTCTTAGCTGCATTAAAAGCAATAGAAAAATTTAATGATAAAAAAATTATAAATGTACATTATGAAAATTTCGTAAACAACCCTGAGAACCAGCTCAAGGGAATATGTAAATTCGCTGATATCGAGTATGCCCCAGCTATGGTTAATGTATCGGTTTCCATGTCATCCCATATTTTAGACAATCATTCTGGTATTGATCCTACCTTGGCAGAGAAATGGAAAAAAAGTCTTTCTTCGACGGAAATTTTTATCATAGAGCTGTTCAGTAAAAAAGGGGCAAGGCAACTTGGCTATCAATTAACCGGTTTAAAACCCAATCCGGTTGCGTTGATTGGGTATATGGTGTTATTCCCAATTCATGTGTTCGTTGCATTTTGTTTCAACGCAGGAAGGATTAAGAATCCTTTTTCTTTTTTTAAAAAAATTTTCAGTAGTTCTTAGAAAAGTGCCCTTGCTTTTCAAGTGTAACTTGCCGATTTGAGAGATAATTTGGAACAATCCTTATGAAGATTCTAATCGTTAATAGAAACTATTTTGTCACAGGTGGTCCTGAAAAATATATGTTTTCCTTAATGGAAAATATGACTGAGCATGAATTTGTTCCTTTTTGCCTTAATTTTTTGAAGAATAAAGAGACACAGTATAAAAATTATTTTCTTCAACCTCCTGGAGGTTCAGAAAATATTTATTTTAATCAGTTTGAAATGTCATTATATCAGAAAGCGTGTTACGGGATGAATATGGTTTATTCTTTCAGTGCCAAAAACCAGATTGAAAAATTGCTGGAACAAGTTAAACCGGATGTAGCACTTTTTTTAAATGCAGTATATTTTACTGATAGTATTATTGATGCCTGCAAGAAATACAAGGTTCCCATTATATGGAGATTGTCGGATTTTAATAAAATATGTGCAAATTATCTTCTTTTTCGTGATGGAAAGCCATGTGAAGAATGTTTGGAAAAAGGGTTGTGGTGTATTCTGAAAAATCGTTGCGGTGGATATCAACGATCATTGAGTGCTGCTGTTATAAAAACTTTTAATATGTACTTATCCAAAATCAGGAGTAGCAATAATTATATAAGTTTTTTTATAACCCCATCCCAATTTACAAGAAGCAAGATGATAAAGGGAGGCTTTAATCAGGAAAAAATTGTACATATTCCTACATTTATCAGTGGGGGTAGGAAAAATTTTGAATATGAACCTGATAGGAACAGTATTTTGTATGTAGGGCGGATAAGTCCGGAAAAAGGTGTAAATGTAATTATTGAAGCCTTTAAACGAATAAAAAACAGCAAAGCTGTATTATCTATTGTTGGTGATAAAAATACTGACTATGCACAAGAGCTAATTGCCACTATTCCTGACAGATTGAAAAATCGAATCAATTTTCTTGGATTTAAAAATCAAAAAGAGGTTAAACAATTATTTTATAAAAGCCTTTTTTTTATAGTTCCTTCTGTATGGTATGAAAATCAGCCAAATGTTGTCCTGGAAGGAATGTCATGTGGAAGACCTGCCTTAGTTTCAAGATTGGGCAGCTTAATTGAAATGGTGTCTGAAGGAGAAACTGGATATCATTTTAAATCTGGTAATCCTGAAGATCTGGCTGAAAAAATTGATATTTTACTTGATCATCCGGAAAAAACAATTGAAATGGGCAAAACAGCTAATAAACATGTTACTGAGCATCATGATCTGCAAAACCATCTTGATGCTTTAAACAAGTTATTCTATCAGGTTGCGAATAAAAAATGAGTTCAAAAAATTACGATTGTAAAAAAAAATAACATGAAAATAGCATTTGTAGCAGTTAAAGGCATCCCCATTGGTGGCGGAATTATATTTAAAAAAAAGAAAGATTTTATTTGATTTGTCTCTAAAAAAGAGATAAATATTGAATATGAAAGAGCAATTATCACAACTTATTGATGATTTCCATGAGCGGAACCTGCCGGTACCCTTATCAAGATTAAATGTTTTTCCACAAATAAAAGGAAAAGCTGATGTTGTTATTGGCATGAGGCGTGTCGGAAAAACTTGGTTTTGTTACCAAAAAATTCATGAACTTCTTAAAACAGGAATAAAAAAAAATGAAATTTTATTCCTTAACTTTGAAGATGATCGTCTTCTTGAGTTTAAGCTTGATCATTTTCAGGAAATCCTTGATGTATATTATTCTAAATATCCGGAAAATAGGAATCAAACATCTTATTTTTTCTTTGATGAGATTCAACGCATTGATCAATGGGAGATTTTTATCAGGCGGTTAATTGATACTGAAAATGTGCAGATTTATTTAACCGGCTCTTCATCAAAGCTTTTGAGTAAGGAAATTGCAACCGGGTTAAGGGGACGTTCTCTTACAATAGAGATTTTTCCATTTAGCTTTTATGAATTTTTAATGTTTCATGGGCTTTTTAAGGATAAGCCCAAAATATTTGGAGCAAAAACTGCATCTATTTTACGAAAGGCTGTAAAAAATTATTTTGAAATTGGTGGTTTCCCTGAAGTGCAGAATATCGACCATAATCTGCGAATTGAAATATTGCAGGGATATATTGACTCTGTACTGCTCAAAGATATCATTGAACGTCATAAAGTCAGCAATATCGTTGCCATTAAATATCTAATTCGTAATATTATGATCTCTTCGGGCAGAAAATTCAGTGTCAATAAATTTTACAATACATTAAAAAGCATGTCTGTTAAATGTACTAAAAACAGCTTATATGAATATCTTGACCACTTGGTTGATGCTTTTTTGTTTTCAAAAGTACCCATCCATACCCGTTCAGAAAAAGCAAGGCAGTTGAATCCTGTCAAGATATACACAATTGATACCGGCCTTTTAAATGCCATGACTTTTCGCAACTCTTCGGATGCAGGATTACTTCTTGAAAACATGGTCTTTATGCATTTGCGCAGAAATAATTTTGATGTGGAATATGTAAATACCAGACAGGGATATGAAACAGATTTTTTTGCCCGCCATAAAATTACAAACAAGGTAGAACTGATCCAGGTCTGCTGGACAATGTCGGATATAAAAACCTTTGATCGTGAGGTTAAAGGACTTGTCAGTGCAATGGATGAGTTGTCTGTTTCTTCGGGAACTATTGTCACCTGGGATGATGAAACTGTGATTGACAACACAATTAAAGTGGTTCCGGTTTGGAAATGGCTGCTGGTCTGATTTTGCAGCATTGTTTTTTAATCGCATGGATACCAAAAGAGATCCTTTTTTAATTGAGAACCTGAGATGAAAATAGCATTTGTAGCAGTTAAAGGCATTCCCATTGGCGGAGGAATTGAAAAGCTCACCGAAGAGATAGGATCACGCCTAATTACAAAAGGTCATGAGGTGGTGGGTATTCCAAATCTGTTCTTGATCTTCTAAGTAACTCAATTATTTTTCCCGATAATTTAGTTACTTATAGGATCGGTTTCAGTATGGCTGAATGGAACGCTTTTGAATCCTGGTTTAATGATTTTTTTAAAAAGTATAAAAATAATGTTTGTTTTTTTATTGCACCAAGTCAATTT
>NZ_JAIOSW010000159.1 GCF_021107415.1 Desulfobacula sp. | reverse complement strand
CGGGGTATGGCCAGTGCAATGTCAAGTATCAAATATCTTATTGACCAGAACCTTGTGTCCAATGTGATTGCGGTCTGCGCATCTACTGGTGACACCTCTGCTGCTGCTGCTCTCTATGCATCTTACCTGGGTCCTTTAATCAAGTCTGCTGTTCTTTTACCCCATAAAAAGGTAACCTCTCAACAGCTGTCACAGCCGTTAGGAAGCGGTGCACACGTTTTTGAAATTCCGGGTGTTTTTGATGACTGCATGAAAATTGTGGAACATCTTTCAACCCAATATTCAGTTGCGCTCTTAAATTCAAAAAATGCATGGCGAATTCTTGGCCAGGAATCATATTCATATGAAATTGCCCAGGATTTTGAATGGGACATGAAAGATAAAGTGGTCGTTGTTCCCATTGGAAATGCCGGCAATATTTCAGCCATAATGAACGGGTTTATTAAATTTTATGAGGCTAATATTATTGATTGCCTGCCCAAAATCATTGGTGTTCAGTCAGAACATGCTGACCCTGTCTATCAATACTATCTTGAACCCGATGAAACCAAAAGAAAATTTGTACCCGTGGACACAAAGCCAAGTGTTGCCCAGGCAGCAATGATCGGCAACCCTGTTTCTATGCCCCGGGTCGTACAGGTTGCAAAGAAATATAATGCACTTGCCGGCCAACGGCATGTATTCTTTGTTCAAGTAACAGAGCAGGCTATCATGGATTGGCAGCTTATTGCCAATAAAAACGGACATATTGCATGTACCCAGGGAGGAGAAAGCCTTGCAGGGCTTGTACAGGCGGTTAAACAAAACATTATTACAAATAAAGAAACTGCCATACTTAACGCAACAGCACATGCCATTAAATTTTCAGAATTTCAGGATCTGTATTTTAAATCAGAAATACCTGAAGACTATAAAATTGATCCTGACCCGGACAATATCAACCGGCCGTCCTTAATACTGCCTGATGATCCAAATATAATTCCATCACAAAAAAAACGACTGAAAGAAAAAGATTTCCAAAAGTTTGTAAAAGATATTTCCGATAAAATAGCTGAAAGGTTGAATTTAACACTATCTTTATAATTTATGAAAAAACTTATTTTTTTTAAAATATTCATTTTCACTGTTTTAGCACTCTATGCTTATGTTGCACCCCCCTTTTTATCCCATTCTAAAGCCAATGGTGTTAAGACTTCTTATAAACGATATTCAATTTTTAAATATGAAAATGAGGATGTCCTTTGTGAACCTTATATCGTCAACAAAGATGACTGGCTATATAAAATTTTCAGAAAAAAAGGAGAAATATCTGAAAAAGACTTTCCCCATTTCATCATAATATTTAAAGAAATCAATCCCCAAATCAGTAACATTGATGCGATTGAACCGGGTATTCATATCCTTATTCCGCTAAAAAATGTAAAACAAGGGGATTATGATGAGACTTCATCGGGTAATGTTGATATCCCCGTAATTGAGTTTTCAACGATCCGGGAAAATCTGGATCTGAAACCTTTCATACAGGAACATAAGATTAAAAAAGGGGACACTATTTCAACTTTGATTGATAAGGATTTTTTAAAAAAGGGGGGGGGCATATCGGAAGAAGGGCTAAAAGCGTTTCAGTTAGCAAATCCTAATATAAAAAATATCAATATTATTTTTGAAGGTTCTGATATTTACTTACCTGATCCTTCGATAAAATCCCAGCCATGGTTCAAGTCTCTTTTATCAGGAAAACCAAATGAAAAAGAAAAAAAAGAACAGGCGGTTAAACAATACAAAATTGAAGCTTATAAACTGACACAACTAAAAAAATATTCCTCACTTATTGGCGGAACCCTTTTAAGTAGTGGCAAAATGTACTTTCCAGGGGAAAACAATTCAAGTCGGGTTCTCGATTTATCATCAACTCCAATTATTGAAACCGAGGACGGTTCCAAAATACTGATTATATCAGGTGAGAATGTGAACGATGAATTACTTGAATATGTACAAACCTATTGGAAGGACTTAAAAACTCAATTAATATCGGAAACCATTGATAAGGTTAAAAATAAAAGTAAACCGGCACCAAAAAAAAATATAACCACAGAATATAAAAAAATTATTGAAACTCTCCTGTCCCAGACAGGTTATGACTATATCCCAAATGCAAAAATACCTTTTATGCTCAATAATATTAATCTTGAGGCATCCTTTGGCCGAGTTTTAAGAAAAGACACGACAGACCTGTTGATCAATTTTGGCAATGTTTATGGAACCGCTCTAGAGGTCCTTGAAAAAAGAGAATTTGAGATTATTTCAATAACATCCAAATTAACCCCACTTGAACTGACCAAAAAATTATTCACCCATCTTGGGTATGCAACCTGGGTGAATCCTTCTTTTTCCACCGGTGAAGCAGTCGAAAGTATTAATGGCCTTTATGCTGTCAAAGAGAAGGACAAAGTGTTTATTCCTTTTAAACCATTAAGCGACACTGCCATTGATTATCTAAAAAAAGAAAATATAAAAATCTTATCTACAAAAAATTTGATCTACATTCAATAAAGGATAAGCTATATGAAAAATCTTATTTACCTGTTTGTTGCCCTTCTTTTTCTAATATCATGCGCATCTAAAGATACAGACATGGGAAATAAAAAAGAGATCGCCGTTGCAGCTCAGGGGCGTGGAGAGGGATACTATAATAGTGGCCAATATACTGCTGCATTAAAACAGCTTCTTGAAGCTTACAAAACCATTCCCAATGACCCCTATCTGAATAACAGCCTTGGTCTTGTTTATATGGCAAAGAACAGAGATGATCTTGCGGAAACCCATTTTAAAAAGGCATTAAATCTTAAACCAGATTATATTCAAGCAAAAAATCACCTTGGCGCAACATATCTCAGGCAAAAAAAATGGAAGTCTGCAATTCAATGCTTTGAGGATATTTCCGAGAATCTTTTATACGCCACCCCTGAAATGCCTTTGTCAAATCTTGGATGGGTATATTTTTATCAAGCAATGTATGGGAAAGCCAAAACATACTTTGAAAGGTCCCTGGAAATCAGACCCAATTTTTTATTCGCTGTTCATGGCCTTGCGTCAATATATATTAAAACAGCACGATATACCATAGCAAAAAATTTTCTTCATCATGCCCTGGTAAAAAATCCGGGAGCTGCCATTCTTCATTCTGATCTGGCAAAAGTTTATGAGGCATTAAACGATTTTAATAAAGCCAAAAAATCCTGGGAGGTTGTACTGAAACTTGTTCCTGAAACATCGCCCCTGGCAAGGGAAGCAGAAAAAAGACTTTTTGAACTCAATTAATCTTCTGTTGTAAATACATTTCTTTTCTGGTCCAACTGAACAATCGCAGGCGTAATAAAGATTAAGAGCTCATTTCTTTTTTCCTTATCAATCTCTGTTCTAAAAAGCCTGCCTAAAATAGGAATTCCGGAAAGGAAAGGAGTTCCTGTGCTGCTATCAGTCGTCGATGTTTTTACTATTCCGCCAATAACGATGGTATCATTATTGTTCACTAAAAGCTCAGTCTCCGCTTCATTGGTTGAAAGAGACGGAACTCCGTTGGTAATAGAGTCAATATCATTTTTTGTTAAATAAATAGTCATTGAAATTCTTTTATCCGGTGTGACATGGGGAGTTACTCCCAATAATAAATCAATATTTTTAAATTTAACAGATGATCCACCGGAATCATCCCGCTCAAGATACGCATATTCAAGGCCTTGTTTTATTTTTGCTTTTTTATTGTCCAATGTAAGAATCCTGGGAGAAGAAACAACTTTTACGTCTCCTTTTATTTCTGATGCTGCTATCTGTGCATTTAAATTTAAAAAATTAGAGCCTAAAATTCTATAAAAATTAAAAGAGCCTGCATTGACTGGCGCAGCAACCGGGTGATTCAAAGCGATAGTAAAGTCCTCATCGTATCCTACATGGGGAGTTTGAGTCTCTTGAAAAGATAAACCAAGCCCAAGTTCACGTGAAAAATTCTTTGAAACCTCAACTACTTTTGCTTCAATCATAATTTGCGGGGTAACTTTATCCAATCGAAAAATAATTTCCTGGGCCTGATCAATTTTAGTCTGGATATCTGTGATAATGATCATATTGGTTCGTTTATCGACAGTAATCTTACCCCTGCCTTTAGTGAGAATTTGATCTATATGAGGTTTTATATCTGCCTCTGCATCTGAATAGTTTATAGGAATGTACTCTGTAATCAATGGTTCAAAACTCTTTTTCTGCTCTAAAGATTTTTTTCTGGCAGCAATGGTTTCCTGTAACAATTTTTCTTCTTTTTTAATTGTGTTCAGGGTTGCAATCCTGATAACATTTCCTTCTTTTTTCATTCCAAGGTTATTCATCTTTAATACAAGGTCAAGCACCTGATCCCAGGGGACCGGATCTTCAAGGGTTAAGGTCACCTTTCCCTCGACATTCTTATCAATGGCAAAGTTAAGTTTTCCCACGCTTCTGAGTATCCTGAAGACATTCTTAATATCAGTTTCATAAAAATCCAGCTTGATTTTCTCACCCGTATATTTTTTCTGCTTCCCGAAAATCATTTCTTCAAGAGTTTTCTTTTTATCAATAGACGCGTTTGCCTCTCCAAGCTCCCCTGACAGTCCTGTTTTCTCTTTGTCGGCCTCAATGGTTTGAGTTTGAGGCCCACTGATTACTTTTTTTGTGGCTTTAGTGAATACAGGTGGTTCTATCCTAGACGGCTCAAAAAATATTGAAATAGTATTTTGATCCCGAATAATCCTATAGGGTACCTGATCCCTTATTTTAATCTCAATTTTAGAGTTCTTTTTTTGTCCTGGAACCTGTATCGGCATTAAGCTTTCGACTGCAGATTTAAAATAATAAGTTAAGAGTGGCCGTTTATGGTAATCCGGGATAATTGTATTATACAAATTTAAATACAATTTATCATTATTACCCTGAGTGATATCATACTTTACAGGGTGGTTTGTTTGAACAACAATGTCGGATTTTCCATCCTCCATTGTATTAAACTCAATATTGGTCATTGTCGCTGTTTTATCCGAAATGATAATATTCTCTTCAGACACAACGATTTGTGCTTTTTTCTTAACAACTATAGGCAATGGTTCAGGTATTTGATTAATGGCTGTTTTTTCCTTCTCCATGCTTTCAAAGAGCACCAATTTCAATGTATTATCATTTTCACTCACTTCATAATTAAGATCCTCTTTTAACAAGATCTCAACTTTTACGATTGTCTTCTCTTCATCAGCATACTTTACAACCAGATCACCAATACTTTTATTTTCAGGCAGGGTTGTTTTTAAACCATCGGCAATTGTAGTTTCCGGAAGATATATGGCAATTCCAAAAGGAAATGATTGTTTTATTGAAGTATAGACTAACTTTTGATTTCCGTGAATTTCGATCTCAATAACCTGATCCTGCAGGTCAACGCTGACAGCACTTATCTGTCTGTCACTCTGAACAACAGCACTTTTCTCTGATATTTCCTGGTCCATCTGCATTTGTTCGCCGGTTTGAACGGTTTCAGTTTTTTGGGAAACACAGCCAACAATGAATACAACCAAAAGAAAACTAAATATTTTAACCGTATTATTTATTCTTTTCATTTGAAAAAAAGGCATATTACTCCTCATTATCAATTTTATGTAGTTTTATTTCCTGAATTTGCTCTTCGAGCCTTCCTTTATAATCCCTAACAAGCTCCTTAATCACAATACTGCTATCTTTAATTTCTGATACTTTCCCCTGGTTTCTACCGATATAAGTGCCAATACCAACCTCATAGCCTTTTCCACTAGCCTCCTCTACCATTGCAATCCTTTTATTTTTCATAATAATAACCGCAACCAGGCGAATTTGGCTTAGCTCAATTTTTTCAAGAGGGGTTAGAATTCTTTTGGGTCCCTCATCAACAACAGGCCTGGTTTCTTCCGGTTTGTCCTGAATTAGCGGTTTGAACGGATCAATTTTGCCTTGGGAATCATAATGTTCTTTCTTCTGGGCATCTGGCTTTTGTTCTGAAACCTGATGAACGCTTTCTACTACAGCTTTTACCTTGGGTTCTACTTTGGGCATTTGGTCATTTTTTGAATTTAACTTACCCTTTTTATCATCTTTTTGGGTTTTATCATCTTTTTGAGGCTTATTCTGGACAACAGGCAGGGATATTTTACCTGAGACTTCATCGGGTGCTGATTTTTTTGTTGCACGTGGCTGATCCTCACATGCAACGATCAAAAAGATAAAACCGACTGCAACTATTAATAAAATTATCTTTGACTTAGACATCATTATGAATTCTTTTTTTCTATCCCTATTTCTTTTTTCTTTTTCGTTTATTTTTATCTTTTGGTTCTTTTTTTTCAACAAACATATAGGTAACCGCCTTACAGCTCATTTCTATTATTTTACCACCTTTTTTACTTTTCACATCAACATTATTGATATTCACGATCCTGTTAAGCCTTATAATTTGAAAGAAAAAATCCGTAATCTGATGATATCGTCCTACCACCTTTATGGAAACAGGAAGTACTTTATAAAACTCTTTATTTATTTCTTTTCCCGGCTGAAACAGGTGAAATGCCAGCCCTGCATCACTTCCTGCTTTGGAGATACCTGTCAATAACGATGGAAGTTCGCGTTTATCAGGAAGCGCTCTC
Organism: Desulfobacula sp.; assembly: GCF_021107415.1. Next base: position 9,986 of record NZ_JAIOSW010000159.1, on the reverse strand, counting down.
ATTGCCACGTTAAACTCCTCCTGAGCCTTGACCATCAATTTTTCATATTTTAAAATCTCGGCTGCTCTTTTCTTGTAAGTTGAAAGTTTCTTTACCTGGGTCTGGTATTTTCTTTGGAGTTTTTTTAATTCATCATGCTTTGGCATAAAAACAAAGTAATAATAGGCACCGCCAATTACAGCGAAAGTTACAAGGCAGATAAGCAGGCGCTGTACTTTTGTAAGGACTCCGACTTTTTCAAAAAAGCGGCCCAGCTTTTCTTTTATTTCATTAGTTCTGCGCGTGACCTTTAGGTTGCTTTTTTCCTTGCTCATTTCTTGCCTTATTTTGAATCCTTATTTTTCTCTTTTTTTAATTTTTCTTTTCTACAAAGTAACTCAAATGATTTTAACACAAGACCATCTTTGAATTTTTTCATTTTTGCTGTTTTCAAATCAACCTTACTAAAAAGTGATGATTTTTCAAGATTTTCCATAAAATCGGCAATTGTAGGGTTATCAAATGCAATCCCTTTGATTGTAACCGTATTTTCATCTGTTTTAAAACTTACAAGCCACATTCGCCCGGGAACAATAAGGTCTGTCATACCATCAAACAAAATCAGCTGTTTGTCTCTTTGTTTTTGCAACGAAGATACAATTTCAAGTTTCTCTTTAAGGATCTTCAGATCTTTTTTTATTTTAGCTACCCGATCTGCCTTTTCTTTATATTTTAAAATTTGAGAATTTACCTGTTTTGTTTTTTCTTTTACTTCTAAAATTTGGTTATTAACGGCCCGTGTATACCATACAAGCACTACTGCTGTTAAAAGAATCAACAATAAAAAGATAGATATCTGTCTTCTAATATTCTCTTTTTTTCTAGCAACTCTAAATGGTAACAGATTAATTCTTATCATTTATCATCTACTCTTCGTAATGCAAGCCCAATAGCTATCGGTGCCAAGGGGGCCGCCTTGGTTATAAAAGAGTCAGGAAATTTCTTTTCATCTACAATAAAAGCTTCAAACGGATTCATTATTGACACATCTGCGTCAAGCTCAGATAAAAGATAGTCTTTAAATCCTTCAATAAAAACACCGCCACCACTCAATATAATTTTTTCAACTTTCTCATCATTGGCACCGGTTTGATAAGTATTCACCACTTCACAAATCTCAGAACTCCATGACTGTGCGAGTTTCAAACTTATTTCCCGAATTTTATCCTGACTGACAATATCATCTGCCTCACCATTCACTGCTTCTTGTGCTTCATCTATAGTGACATCGAATTGACTTACGATCTCTTCTAAAATCTGATTTGTTCCTGACACATTATCTCTCATCATTAACGATGAATTCGCCTTCAATACATTCAAAGAAGTTTTTGACGCCCCGACATCAATCAACAAGGTTGTTTTTTCCCGGGCTTCATATGGAATTATTTCATAGGTATTTTGAAGCGCAAAGGTATCAACATCAATTATTTGGGGATTAAGTCCGGCCAGACGGATCAAATCGATATACTCAGCCACCAGATCTTTTTTGACCGCAACCAGGAGCACGTTTATCTGATCAGGAGAAAACTCACTTTCTCCCAGGACTTGATAATCAATATTAACATCATCAATATCATAGGGGATATATTGTTCCGCTTCAGAATATATTGTATCATGAAGCTCTTTCTCAAGATTGGTTGATGCAGTAATTGTTTTAATGACGACCGAATGACCACCTGTCGAAATTGCAACATTTTTCTCCCGGATTTTCTGGGACTTAAAAAGAATACGGATATCATTAGCAAGGCTTTCCATATCGACAACCCTGCCTTCAACAATGGTACCCGGTGCAATTGGAGCCATACCAAATTTATGCAGGACAAGCCCTTTCCCGGTTACTTTGAGTTCAGCAACCTTAATAAACGAAGAGCCGATATCCAGACCTACAAGGTGATCTTTTTTCCCAAATATCATATACTTTCACAAAAATTAAGGTGAAAACCAATACCACTTGGGTCCATACAAAAAAACAATTTTTATATTGATCTGTAGTATCAATATTACTATACTTTGATCCGATATTGCTGTAAAGTCAAGCACTATCATTCTTTTGCCTAAATAAACAGCAAAAGACAGAAAGGATTATCAATCTTAAAAACAAAAAAATTGTGAAATAAATGTTACAAAAATCAGGTAAATTACAGGGTACCAAACCATTCAGGCTGGTTAAATTTTTCACATTTTCATCCCTTGTGATTATGTTTACAGCAACGATTATCATCTCAGCTTTAAATGCACACTGGGTAAGAAATATTCTTCTGGAAAAAAGTGAAGAATACGCTTCCGTCCTTGTTGAAAACCTCAACCACCAGATCATTTCCAGATTCATGCTCCCTGTACTAATACGATATGGAGAGATCAGGCTACGGGAAAAAGAACAATTCCTTCTGATGGATACGGTGGTCCGATCCACCCTGCATAGCTTTAATGTCGATATGGTGACGATTTATGATGAAAAAAATATCATCTCCTATAGCTTTGATCAGGAAAAAATAGGGCAGGAAAATGCCGGTGGCGTTCATTATGAAAAAGCAATGAAGAAAGAAGCAACCTCAAGGCTTTTACAACAGGGCAGTTTTCTGGAACTGCTGTTCTGGTTCCCCCAGGAAACAAAAATCATCACTTTTGCACCCTTAAGGGCTGAAAAACAGATATCACCCGCCTGGGCAGGGCCTGTACTGGGTGTTGTTGAAATTGTTCGGGATGTTTCCGATGATTATAAAAAAGTGGTTAACCTCCAAGCCCTTACTGTTGGCTCCTGTTTTATTGTCATGGGGATACTTTTTTTAGTACTTTTATTTGTCGTTAGGCATGGAGAAAAAATCATAGAACGAAGAGCTGAAGAAAGACTTAAGCTTGAAGAAAAACTGCGGCAGGCCGAACATTTGTCAGCCATTGGTGAAATGACAGCCGGGATATCACATGAAATCAGAAATCCACTTGGAATTATAAAAAGCAGTGCTCAATTATTGAAAAAAAAGATGGAAAAACTGGATGCCAAAAGCGGCATCCCCGATATTATTGTCGAAGAGTCCGGCAGACTTGATAATATTATTACGGATTTCCTCGATGTTGCCAGCCCTAAAATCCCGGATCTTCATCCCTGTCGGGTTGAGGATATTATTGAAAAAAACATCGACTATCTTACCCCCCAGATAAAAGATAATAATCTCAACATTATCAAAGAAATATCAGGACATTTGCCTGAAGTATTGGCTGACAATGCCATGCTCTATCAAGCGTTTTTAAATATTTTGATCAATGCATTTCAGGCCTTGAAAAACAATGGTTGCATTACCATAAAAATCAAATATGATTCCGGCAGTATTGTTATTAATTTCATTGATAATGGGGAAGGAATCAGAAAAGAAATTTTAAAAAAAATATGGACACCATTTTTCACTACAAAGGATACCGGGACAGGATTAGGTCTTGGTATTGTAAAAAATATGATTGAAGCCCATAGTGGAACAATTACAATCACTAATATGGAACCAAAGGGCGCAAACGTCGAGATTACACTTCCGGTTCAGGAGACTTAACTGCATGGAAAATATTCTGATTGTTGATGATGAAAAAAACTATCCCATGATAATAGGAGAACTCCTTCAGGAAGAAGGATATACATCCTTAACAGCTTCCAGTGGAATGGAAGCATTGGATATTTTAAATAATGAACTCATAGACCTGGTTTTGACCGATGTAAAAATGCCCGGGATGAGCGGCATCCAATTACTTGAAAAAATTAAAGAAATCAATCCTGACATCCCTGTCATCATCATGACCGCTCACGGCAGTGTTGAAAAAGCTGTGGATGCAATGCACAAGGGTGCATACACATTCATTCTTAAGCCTTTTGAGAATCAGGCACTTATTGCACACATTGCCAAGGCTATCTCGGTCTACAGGATTGTTCAGGAAAACAGCATTCTCAGGGATGCCATCAGCTCAAGATACAGCTTTGATAATATTATTGGAAAAAGCAAACCCATGCAGGAGATCTATGAAATTATCAAAAAAGTGGCGCCTTCAAATGCCAGCTTTCTTGTTGAAGGTGAAAGCGGCACGGGAAAAGAGCTGGTTGCAAAATCAATCCATTATAACAGTCTAAGAAAAAATAAGCCCCTGGTCATAGTAAACTGCTCTGCATTTGCTGAAACACTTTTGGAAAGTGAGCTGTTTGGTCATGAAAAAGGGGCTTTCACAGGGGCAATCACTATGAAAAAAGGTCGGTTTGAAATCTCAGACCAAGGGACCCTCTTTCTTGATGAAATAGGTGAACTGCCCATATCCCTACAGGTAAAATTATTAAGGGTTCTCCAGGAGAAAACAATTGAACGGGTTGGGGGTACACTGTCTATCCCTATTGACTTTCGCCTTATTGCAGCCACCAACAAAAATCTTGAAGAGGAGGTGGAAAATGGGCGTTTCAGAGAAGACCTCTATTACAGGCTCAATGTTGTCAAAGCGGTTATCCCGCCTCTTCGAGAGCGAGCCGAAGATATTCCTTTGTTAATCAAACATTTTATTGACAAGTATACCAATGGGCAGCACTCTGCCAGCAATGTATCCGAAATCAGCCCGGAAACTGTCAAAATTTTATGTGATTATCAATGGAAAGGCAATGTAAGGGAACTTGAAAACATGATAGAACGCTGTGTCATTCTCTGTAGCGGCAATATAATCACCCCATCCGATCTTCCTTTACAGGTCAGACAAAATATGTCTTCCACGCTCGATCTGGATGGGATACCAGAGGGTGTGGGCCTTGCAGAGACTTTAGCAGCTGTCGAGAAAAGAATGATACAAAGAGCAATGAAACTTTCAGGAAATGTGCAAACAAAGGCAGCTCAACTTCTGGGAATAGGAAAAAGCGGTTTAAACCAGAAACTAAAAAAATTTCACCTTGATAAGTAGATAATCGGGCAAATAGACTGTTTGGCAAATAGTTTAAAAAATAGACGGTTCAAAATTTTAAACCCCTTTGAAATTCACCATTTTTAGCTATACTTTTAAACACTTAAAAATAAAATCTATTAAATCATAAAAAAATAAATTCAAAATCTTGAACTCAATTATTCTTTTTCAATTAAACTGTGATAGAAAAAGAGTCCTTGATTCCTATCAACCGAAAAAAGAAGGATAATTTCAGATAGTTAAAAAAATTTAAAAAATAAGGATAATTTTATAGATTATGGCAGGAAAATTGCAGTATTATTTTCATACTAACAGAATGTTAGTTTTTTCATCTTTTTTTCCTTTTCTTAAAAAGGCTGCTAAACCGCTAGCAGCCTTTTTAAGTTTATATCACTTTATTTCATCAATTTTACTTTTGGCAATTGGCTTGTACATTGAACCTTCATATTCCGCCACAATTTTCTCATACAATTTTTTGCTTCCAACTGTATTGTCAGCGGCTTCATCCAACATGGCCAAAGCAAACCTTGCTTCATCCTTTAAAAGGTCGATTTTCCCTTTCTCGATTTGAAGAAAATACTTCTCTGCATCTTCAAACTCTTTTCTGGCAAGGCTTACATGCCCCAATGACGCCAGGAGAAAATTTTCCATCAAAGCTTCATTTTTAAATATCTCAAGGGATTCTTTATAATATTGATAACTTTGGTCAAATTTTGAGGCGTCATAACATATTTTGGCAAATCTAACCTTAGCCAGCTTACCCGCAGTTGTATTGGTATAATCCGTAAAAATGATTTGAAAATCATTTTTGGTTTCAAGATAACCTTTGTCGGGATCATTGGCTTCTGCATATTTTGTTAATACCTGACTGACAAGTATACCGGCATTATTTTCAGCTTTTTGAAAGCTATACATAATCCCTGCGAAAACCACTGCTACCAAAACAATAGCACCCGCAATCAGGATCAATTGTTTTTTATATTCTTTAACATATGTGATTGCCTTTAAAAGATTTTCCTGAAAAGGATCTAATTCTTCAAGTTCCTTTTTCCGTTCATTTGAGACTCTCTGCTCTGACATTCTTCCATTCCACCTTAAAAATATATTAATAAATAATCATTACCAAACAAGTGTTTTATAAATCCAGCCGACATCTCCGTCAGCATGCTCAATGTTAATCCAGTTACCTTTTCGCGTAAGCACCTTAAACGGCACACCCTTTTCAACGGTAAACACAACTGGACTGTTAGTGCCCGGGCCGGATCGGACATTACATTTGTCTTTCATCGTGATCACACCCGCTATCTTGCCTAAAAGGGATTTATGAAGCCAGGCCTCATCATTTTCAAAATCCTTTATTTTATACCAGTTGCCTTTTTTTTTAACAATTGTAACAGGATGATATTGCTCTACCTGCCACAATACATCGTATTTCGTTCCAGGACCTGACCGCATATTGGCTATGCCGGACTTAACAGAAAGTCTTTCCTGGGCAAAAACCAAGCCCGGCAAAATCAATAAAACTGCCATAACAGCCAGCATAGCTTTAATTACGACTTCTATATTCAAACGCTTCATAAAAAGCCTCCGTATTATTTATCCTAACTTAAGCCTAACATTATTCCCGTCCGGTATACCAGAAAAGACATGCCCCATGCAACCATAGTTGTATATATTAAATTAAATCCGGCCCACTTTGCAGACGTCTCTCTGTAAATAGTTACAACGGTTGCAAAACAAGGTACATATAATAGAACAAACACCATCATTGACAGCGCAGAAAGAGCTGTCATGCCTGATTTTTTAAGCGCTTTTTCAAGCGCCTCACCCTCACCCTCGTCGGTGCCAACACCATATAACACACCCATTGTACTGACAACAACCTCTTTGGCAACAAAACCTGTAACAAGTGCGACACTTGCCCGCCACCCTATTCCAATGGGTTTAAATATCGGTTCCAGTCCTTTTCCGATTTTACCGATATAAGAATTAGACACCCGTTCCTGTTCTTTTCTGTTTTCAATATCCTTAAGTTCTAAACTTAATTGCCGGTTTAATTCTTCTGCCTCTTGAGCCGCAGCCGTTGCGATCATCTGGGAATAATCAGCTTTTAGTGCATTGATCTTTTCATCATAATCCACAGAATAGGCGATGGATCTTGGAAAACTTGAAAGCGCCCATATAATAATTGAACCAATAAGAATAACTCCACCCATTTTTTTTAAAAACATTTTACTTCTGTCCCACATATGGATCAGAAGACTTTTTAACATCGGCATTCTGTATGGCGGCAATTCCATAATAAACGGGGCTTCTTCCCCTTTAAAAAAAACAGTCCTTAAAAATCTGCCGGATAAAATAGCAACGATAATACCTGTGAAATACAAACCGAAGATAACGGTACCAGCCTTTTCGGCAAAAAAACTGCCGGCCAGTACAATATAGACCGGAAGCCTTGCCGAACAGGACATGAATGGTGTCATCATAATCGTTAAAATCCGGTCTTTATTGCTCTCCAATGTACGCGTGGCCATAATCGCAGGCACAGTACAGCCAAAGCCCATCAGCATAGGAATGAAAGATTTTCCGTGAAGCCCTGATGTATGCATCACCCTATCCATTAAAAAAGCAGCCCTTGCCATATACCCGGTATCCTCAAAAAGAGCAATGCAGAAAAACAGGATGAGAATATTGGGAAGGAAAATGATAACACTGCCGATTCCCGCGATGACACCGTCTAATAGAAGATCTTTTAACATGGATGAAGGCAAAATTTTATCAAGACTGCCCGAAAGCGCTGAAACTGCCATGTCTATCCACTCCATAGGATATGCCCCAATGGAAAATGACAATTGAAACATGGCCCAGATAAAAAAAAGGAATACAGGTATCCCGAAAAATCTGTCCGTGAGTACAAGATCAATATTTCGTGACATATCAATGCTTTTTCTGGCAAGATTGGTCACTGTTTCTTTTACAATACCTGCAATAACCCCATACCGGTCATCGGTCAGGACAATCTCGAAATCATCTTCAAACAAATCATAAATTCTTTTGCGACACGCCTGGGATATCTGAAAAATCCTCTCTGATGCCTGGTCTGAAAGATCCTGAAATTTCCTTTTAACGATTTTATCATCTTCAAGAATTTTAATAGCATTCCATCTAAGAATACCATCGATATTCATTTCGCTTTGGATAATCCCGGTTTCAACCCTTGAAATACACCCTTCAATCTCCTGACAATATCTGATGTCCCGGCTTTCTTTGCCTTCACTAAACCGGCTGACTTCCTCGATAGCGGCCTCAACAAGATTATCAATCCCTTTATTTTTATTTCCAATGGTAAAGACAACGGGCAATCCTAACAATTGGGATAATTTTTTTTCATTAATCTTTATCCCTTTTGCCTCTGCAACATCTGCCATATTCAGTACAAATAAAGCAGGCCGACCCAGTTCAAGGATTTGAATGGCCAAAAAAAGGCTTCTTTCAAGATTAGAGGCATCAATAATATTAACAACAATATCCGGATTTTCATTTAAAATGAAATCCCTTGCCGTGATTTCTTCAATTGAAAATGGGGTAAGACTATAGGTACCCGGGAGATCAACAATCTTCAAGTCATAGTCTTTATGCCTTAACTTTCCTTCCTTTTTCTCCACAGTGACACCCGGCCAGTTTCCTACTTTCTGTCTGGCTCCGGTGAGGTTATTAAATATGGTTGTCTTGCCGCTGTTGGGGTTTCCTGCAAGGGCAATGGTCAGTTTCTCAGTCATATTACCTTTTTTTAAATTTTACGTTTTCAACAAAAATATTTGCCGCCTCATGAACCCGAAGTGATATATGGTATCCTTTGATAACCAATTCAAGGGGATCTTGCAGGGGTGCATATTTTTCGACATATATGGTTGATCCCCTGTTAATACCCATTTCAAGCAGTCTGCGCCTTAAAACACCTTCTCCTGTAACCTTTCGAATCACTCCCTCCTGACCGGTTTTCATTTGACTGAGCAACAGGGGTGCTCGAGAGATATCCTTGGATTTCTGGTGAGTATCATGACTTTGTATTTTTACCCGATCAAAGGGCTGAACCCTAATTTTTTCAGCCATGCCCTTGCCCAGAACCAACCGGTTTTCTCCCACTGCAATCACTACCTGACCGCCAAACCCAGCAGAAACAATTTCAATTAAATCCCCAATTTTAAGCCCCATTGAAGAAATCCGAAGCTGCATATTTCTACCGGCGTCAAACTCTTTTACAATCAGCTTTTCTCCTTGTTTCGCCTTGTGAAGCGGAACAAGTGTCGTGCGACCTTCCATGCACTTGGAGCAAATACCATATATTTCCATTTTATGCTGAAGCATATGGAACCCATAAGCATCCGCAAGCTTAAGCTGTTGTTTTTCTATGGCCTCATCCTTAAATTCCAATACGTTGCCGCATTTTATGCAGACCATATGATCATGATGTAATCCAAGGTGTCTGTGCTCATATTGGGTTTCTTTGTCACCAAACTCTATTTTACTTGCAAATCCGAACCGGCACAATAGCTCCATGCTGTTTAATACAAACCCTTCATCAAGCTCGACCCTATCCTCTTTAAGCTGTTCCTGGATATCTTTGATAGTTACATGATGCTCTAGTTTTAAAAAAGCTTCCAAAACCTGAAACCTGAGGCTAAACCGGTCAACACTCTGTTGTTGAAACAATCTTCTAAACTGTTTTTTTTCTTGCTCATGCGTATTGTTCATTGCTTTTATCCCTTAAAAATAACGTTCTAAGATATTATAGCTGATAGTTTATGTCAAGCAAATGACAGCCTATTTTACAGGGCTACCGCATATAAATTGAAAAATAAATATAGCCAAAGATATTTGAAATTTTTAAAGAAATACATGGTCAATACCCGTTCCGGTCTGCTTACCTTACACTCGCTAGTGCCTGAACGATTTTTTAAAGTTTTAAAAGGCCTTCCATTTAACGGCGGAAACTGCGGGCAAGTTTGTCCTCAAACATTCCGCCGTTT
>NZ_JAIOSW010000438.1 GCF_021107415.1 Desulfobacula sp. | reverse complement strand
TAACTTTTTACTACACGACTGCCTGATACTTTTGAAGATATAAATTCAAATGGGCTATGGATAGGATGTCTTGACGAATGTTGCTAAAAGCTACAGAACTGTGATGATTTTTTACACAGAACCAAAAACATTTTATCTGATTAGATTCAATTCAAGACATGAAAGACGAAGCAGATTGTCTTGCTATAGACTCTTAAAAAGAGAAAGCTGAAAAGGCATTGAATTTATTATTATCAGCTCTAAAAAATTATGTCGAACAAGATATGGAACTGGTAGCATAAAAACTTAAATTGCCAAAAATCATATCAAAATTTATGGGACGGAATACTAGTGATCTGATATGAGCCCCAATGCCAGTTTTGACCATAATTCCATATTCAATTTTTCAAGATTTTTTGTTTTTTTCCATGTAAATTGAGATAGCTCGGAACCGGGTAAAAATTTCTCAGGACCCGTCGTCAGTATCCTGAAAACAGCGCCCAGGTGAACCTTACCCACATCTGTAATATCTTCGCTGATCACACCGATAAAGCTTGGGCGATCGTCTTCAGGTCTTTGATTAAGTTCTTCATTTAACTCTCTTTCCATACCGGCAACCAGGATTTGTTTAAAAGAATCGTTTTGTGCTTCCATGTCAACTGGGTTAATATGACCGCCTATTCCAATGGACCAAAGGTCATGAAGCCGTTGTTCGCTTCCTTGCCGGTTATATACAGCTGTCTTCTTAAAATCGTTTGTTTGAAGTACAATATAGGGTATTATCTGCTTGTAGGAGGAATCCTCTTCCGCAATAGAGCGGTTAATAAACTCAAATCCTGCAGCTGAACAATTTTCAATAAACAGATCCAGTCCCAATGGCACAATGCTTTTTTGCTGAACCCATGGTTCTGGTAAGAGGTTCCTTTTAATACATAACACGGTTTCGTTTTTAGTCATAAAAGTCACTTTTTTAAATTGTTGATAGCCACGAATTTTATTTTCTATCATATCCGGCAGGAGAAATAAAATGGATTTTTTTGGTTTTGATAGAGATTTTATCGGCGCTATGGTATTGAAAATATAAAAATTATTAAATTCAGAGGTGGTAATGTTATTCTTAAATAAATATGAGATTCAAAAGATGGATCAAAATACAATTCAAGCAGCTGTTGAACAGGCATACAGACTTGTATTAAGTCAACAGTATAATATGCCGGACAGGATGCATGTGGCAGACAATCAAAATATGCTTTTATTAATGCCATGCTTTTCTGAAAAATTTTTTGCTGCGAAAATAGTCTCAGTTTTCCCGGAGGCACAGCAGCATGGACAACCGGCAGTGAATGGAGTGATGATCCTTTCTGATAATATTTCAGGAAAACCTTTGGCCATTATGGACGGTGCAGCAATTACCGCCCAGAGAACAGGTGCTGTCGGGGGGTTAGGGGTTAAATTTTTGACCTCTGAAGCTGTGAGGACTGCCGGTGTTTTGGGCGCCGGGGTACAAGGGCTTAGCCAGGCTCGATATCTTTTGTTTAATCGTAAGATGATAAAAATTCTTTATATTTTTGATTTGAACAAAGAATTTGCAATAAGTATGAGCAATACCCTGAAAAAAGAATACCCGAATATTGAATATGTGATAGTGGATCATCCAAATCATCTGGTTGAAAATTCCAGTGTGATTATTGCAGCAACGACGACCAAAAAGCCTTTGTTTGAAGCAACTTGTGATGGTATTATGGGGAAAACATTTATCTCAATCGGTTCATTTCGACCCGATATGCAGGAGTTTCCAAATACCGTGATTGAAACTGCAGATGATGTCTTTGTTGATACCCTGTTTGCTGCCAAAGAATCCGGTGATATTGCGGGGCCTTTAAAAAATCATCTTATCACAAAGGACAAGATAAAAGAATTTGCCGGATTACTTGAAGAAAATACATATTTAAAAAATAAAACTATTTTCTTCAAATCAGTTGGGATGGCCTTGTTCGATTTAACCGTATCCTCTGCCATTTATCAGATGGCTGTGGAAAATAATATCGGACAGAGACTTGATTTTTAGCCTGGTGATTTCTAATCATGGAAAATATTTTGTTGTGTATCCATTTAATATGATATTATTATTGGTATAATTGCAGCAATGGCCAATGAAAAAGGGTGGAGAATGGAAATAAAAAATGTGCTGGTTACAGGGGGCGGCGGGTTTTTAGGTAAAGCGATTGTTAAAAAACTTGTTAAGAGAAATCTGTCAGTCACTTCTTTTTCAAGAAATTTTTATCCTGATCTTGAAAACTTGGGGGTTATACAGATCCAAGGGGATCTGGCAGATAAAAATGCTGTTGTAAAGGCCTTTAAAAGCATTGATGCCGTATTTCATGTGGCGGCAAAACCTGGAATCTGGGGGCCCTTTGAAGAATTTTTCAAGGTAAATGTGACAGGGACAAAAAATGTGATTTTTGCATGTCTTAAGAATAACATTAAACAAATGATATATACCAGTTCTCCCAGTGTTATATTTGATGAAAATGATATGGAAAATGTTGATGAAAGCGTTCCATATCCGGAAAAATATCTGGCACCATATCCGGAAACCAAGGCCATGGCTGAAAAATTAGTTAGAAATGCTGCAAACAAAGGGTTAAAAACCATCATCCTTCGGCCGCACCTGATTTGGGGCCCGGAAGATAACCACATGGTACCGGGAATTATCAAAAGAGCCAATAAATTGAAACGGGTAGGGCGAAAGGATGACCTGGTGGATACAATCTATGTTGATAATGCCGCGGATGTGCATATTCTCGCCTTTCAAAAGCTTATAGAAAATCCTTTATTATCTGGGAATATATATTTTGTCAGCCAGGATGACCCTGTATCAAAATGGGAAATGGCCGATGCCTTTTTGGGTGCTGCAGGCTTACCACCGATAAAAGGACATGTTTCTGCAAAAACAGCCTATATTGCGGGATCAATTTTTGAGTTTGCTTATAAGCTTTTCAGTGTTAAAAAAGAACCGCCAATAACCCGGTTTGCAGCAAAAGAGGCTGCCACATCTCATTGGTTTAATATCTCAAAGGCAAAAAAAGATTTGGGCTATTCTCCTAAGGTTTCTACAAAAGAAGGACTTAAAAGATTAAAACAATGGTTTTCAACATTGGAATAGAAAGGCAATGAATCATTTTCAAAAAGTCATTTCACTTAAATTTCACAAGTTCAAAAAGGTTGTTGTTTTTGCCATAAAAGGATTTAAAAAAGATCGGTGTGATCTTCGAGCGTCGTCTTTGACATTATTTACGCTGTTGTCAATCGTTCCTATAATGGCCATGGCATTCGGTATTGCAAAAGGGTTCGGGTTCAAAGAAATTTTGGAAAAACAGGTCCTTGAATTGTTTGCAGGACAAGAAGAGGTGATCCAGAATGTTCTTGCCTTTTCGACCAACCTTCTTGAAAGAACAAAAGGCGGATTAATGGCTGTTTTTGGTGTCATCCTGCTTTTTTATTCTCTAATAAAGCTCATCGGACATATAGAAAATGCATTTAATAAGATCTGGTGTGTAAATGATGACCGCTCATTGATTAGAAAATTTACAGATTACATTGCCATTTCAATCACAGCCGGTATTTTGGTCATTTTTTCAAGTAGTGCCAATATTTTTATTACGGCATATCTTACCAAATTTTTATCCTCTATTAAGCTTCCCGGAAATATTGAAAATTTAGTTTCATTGGGATTTAATATTTTTCCATTTTTTACCATTTGGATGTTATTCATCTTTTTTTATATTTTTATTCCAAATAAGAAGATAGATATTAAAGCGGCTTTGGCCGGGGGTATGATTGCAGGAACCCTGTTTCAAGTGGTTCAAATAACCTATCTGAAATTCCAGGTGGGTGTTTCCAGTTATAATGCAATTTACGGCAGTTTTGCGGCCCTGCCTCTATTTTTAATCTGGTTGCAGGCCTCTTGGGCAATTGTTTTATTTGGAGCGGAAGTGGCATTTTCCTGGGAAAATACCGAAGAACTTGAAACACGGGACATTGATTATGACAAAGTCAGTATCCGGTTTAAGAAATTGATTGCTTTGCAAATCGTTCACCTGTGTGTAAAACGATTCGCAAACAAAGCAATACCTGCTTTGGATATTGATATCGCTACCCAGATAAAAATTCCATTAAAAATCGTTAAAGTATTATTGGCAAAACTCATCGAATGTCGTATTCTTTTACAGGTGAACGGACCAGACAGCATTGGGTATGTTCCGGCTTCAGATATAGAGTGCCTTACAATTTCCGATGTATTGACTGCATTTGAACAAAGAGGGGATGACCTTATCCAGGTCGGCGGAACAATAGAATTTGAAGCCTTTGAAGAAAGCCTTGATGCGTTTGCCAAAGCATGCAAACAGTCTTCCGGAGAAAGAAACTTTAAGGATATCTAAACCGGGTTACACTTCTGTTGTAATATTAAAAAACTCTTTTATTTCGCCTTCTTTTCGTTTTAATTGATCAATGGTCAGTTTTAATATGGATTGATTAACACCGATTTTTTTGGGAGAATTTTTAATAGTAACCGGCACCGGATTCCCGCTATGACCGATCCCGGCCTTTTGTGTCAGATAATCTGCAAGATTAATAATTAAAGATTGATGTCTGAATTTAATGGGAGCGGATTCAGGATTATGATGGAACCTGCAGGGCAGAACAATGGATTGGGGAAAATTCCATCGTTTCATCAAAAGGGCTGAAAGTATGGCATGATCCAATTTAAAGACAGCATTTTCAGCAAAATACAAAGGCTTTTTTTTTTCCGTGGCAAGTTGTCTGACTTTCATGTATTCATCTCTAAAATAGATTGAATAGATTACCTTCCCCATATCATGGAGAAGTGCAGGAATAAAAATTTTATTTGCTATTCCAGGGTTTGTCCTTTTTGCAAGTTCTTTGGAAGCTGTGGCTACACCGATACCGTGTATCCATAAGGCTTTCATATCAAGGCTTAAGCTCGATTTGTCTGTAAAAGAGGATAGGATTCCCATGCCAAGAGCAATACCGATGATTTCATCAAACCCGATAATAGTAATGGCTCTTTTTATGGTTTCAACTTTTGTTTTTTGTGCATAGTAAATGGAGTTGGAAAGTTTTAATAATTTATTTGTCATTCCCTGGTCATAGGATATAACCTGTGCGAGTTCTTCTGTGGTCGTTTTTTCATCTGAGGCAACACTGATGATTCTATCAACAACAACCGGGAGAGTCGGCAGATCACTATCCTTTTTCTGGATCATTTTTAGAATTTGGGTTTTTATCTCCATGCATCCTTCATACTATATGTATTAAAAGAAACTTTATGGAATTGTAAAGCATCTCTTGTGTGATTTTTTTTCACCTCATCAGGATATCCTATAGCAATGATTGATTCAATCATTATATTATCGGGTATCTTTAAAAGTTCTTTAACATAAGTATCGGAAGTTTTAGCAGGATTATATTCTCTTTTCCTAATTTGTATCCAGCAACTGCCAAGCCCTATATCATGAGCTGCCAGATGGATAAAGATAGAAGCAATAGATGCATCTTCAATCCAGACATCACTTTCGGATATGTCACCGCAGACTACGATTCCAAGGGGAGCTCCTTTTAAAAAGGCCGCACCATGGGGTTTGGCTTTGGAAAGCTTTTCAAGAATATCTGTGTCTTCAATAATAATAAATCGCCAGGGATTAATACCTCTTGAAGAAGGTGATCTTAAGGCAGCTTCAATAAGTGAGTTTATTTTTTCTTTTTCAACGGGTTTATTTTTGAATTTTCTTATACTTCTTCTATCTTCAATCAGATCTATAAACATAAGCAGTCCACTCAAAATTAATGAAAACGTGTAATATTAATATTGCTCTGTAATTGCATTTCGTCGAATTTTTTTCTTAACATTCGTTTAAATTTATTCCGTGTCAAAGGCCATAACAAGAGGAGTCCGAAAACATCTGTGATCAGTCCGGGTGTGATTAATACAACGCCTGCAATAAATATAATGACGGCATCAATTAATTCTTCCGCCGGCATAAGTCCCTGGCTCAAGTTTGTTCTAAGCTTCATCATGGTATTCATGCCTTCCAGTCTGGCAAGCCAGGCCCCTAAAAATCCTGTCAGAATAACCAGCAGTATTGTATTGAGGCCTCCAAGGACAGTTCCGATTTTTATTAACAGGTAAAGTTCAATGACAGGAATCAGGGTAAAACATAAAAATAATTTTAAAAGCATATTATTTGCTCCTCATAGTTTTTATATAATATTCAACATAATGAGGCCTGAGCTTTTTTTGTCAAGTATTTTGCATTACCTGTACAGTTTTAAAAAATAAAATCAATTTTTTTGTTTTATTTTTAACAGAAGAGAAACTCCAGCCAATACCATAATGAGACATAAGATCTGCCCCATGGTAAAACCATACCAGATGTAATTCAGATGATCATCGGGTTTGCGCACATATTCAATAACAAATCTTACCAACCCATATCCAAGTAAATATAAACTGAACATAAGGTGCCTGAAAGCTTTTTTTCTACGGAGCATCCATAAGATAACAAAGAGAACAATCCCTTCAAAGAAAGCTTCATAAAGCTGGGAAGGATGCCTTAACGTGTGGGTTGGATCAGTTGGGAAAATCATACCCCAGGGCAGGGTCGTCGCCTTCCCGAAGAGTTCGGAATTAAGAAAATTGCCAAGCCTTCCAAAGGTGTATCCCAAAGGTATTGCAGGGCACACAAGATCTGAAAATTCCCATATATCGACATTGTTTTTTCTGCAAAAAAAATAAACAGCAACAATAACACCTAAAAGCCCACCATGATAGGACATTCCGGAAATGCCTGTAAATGTGAATCCATTATAAAAATCAAAGGGCAGGAAAATGTTTAACGGATGAAGGATGTAATATTGAAAATCATAAAACAGGACATATCCAAGTCGTCCGCCGAGAAGAACCCCCATGGCGGCCCATACGATAAAATCATCTATAAGGTTCATATCTATGTCAAATTTTTCAGTCTTAAGCCTGTATCTTATTAAAAAGTATACGGTCACAAAGGCAAGAAGATACATCAAACTGTAATATCGGATTCCAAAGCCATTGATTTGAATCAAATACGGGCTGATTTTGTAAGGTATTTGGCTCCACCAGTTCATATGATGACTTTCAGATTGATATTCGGGTCCCAAATATCTTTGATATCTTTTCTTTTCGCAGATTTGTTGATGATATCAAGGAAAGAATTTCTGGAGATCTCGCAAGCTCCCATTCTGAGAAGGTGAGTTGTCCTCACTTGACAGTCAATCAGATCAAAGCCCTGCTTTTTTAAATGGTTTGCAAGAGCGACCAGAGCGATTTTGGATGCAT
This sequence comes from Desulfobacula sp., assembly GCF_021107415.1. The sequence goes on along the minus strand of NZ_JAIOSW010000438.1, from coordinate 1,179 downwards.
CACTTTCAAAGGAAAACATGGATTCACCGAAAAAAGATCCACCAAGGCAAACGCCATACAATCCACCGACTAACTTGTTGCCTCTCCAGGTTTCAATGGAATGAGCATATCCCATATTATGAAGTTGTATATAGGAATCTATCATTTCGTCCACAAGCCAGGTTCCTTCATGCTCCTTTTCTCTTGGGCTTGCACAGGAAACAATGGTTTGTTCAAAAGCGTTATCCATTGTAACCTTGAAAAGATTTTTTTTTATTTTTTTATTCAGGCTTTTTGAAATATTAATGTCTTTGGGAAAGAGTACAAGCCTTGGGTCAGGCGACCACCAAAGAAAAGGTTCGTTTTTTGAAAACCAGGGAAATATTCCATTTTTATAAGCAAGTAGAAGTCTTTTGGGCGACAGATCTCCCCCGATACATAAAAGTCCGTCAGATCTTGAAAGCCAAGCCGGGGGAAAGTCTAATCTTTTTGATAATCGGAAAAGGGGCATTCAGCTCTTAAATATAAAATTAAGCTTATCATTCTTAAGACCAATTGAAATTTTACCGCCGTTTGCAAGTTTACCAAAAAGAATTTCATCTGTAAGCTTATCCTTAATTGTTGTCTGGATAAGTCTTTCCAACGGTCTGGCACCAAATTTGGGGTCATAACCTTCTTTTGCAAGAAATGATCGAACTTTAGCAGAATAGCTCAATGTAATCTTTTTGACCTTGAGCATGGATTTAAGTTCTTTCATGTTTTTATCAACAATCATTTCCATGACCTTAGGAGACAGATGGTTAAACTGGACAATACCGTCGAGCCGGTTTCTAAATTCCGGGCTGAATGCTTTTTCAATGGCTTTCATTCCCTTGGAATCAACATGCGCTGACTGGGAGCCAAATCCAATGGCGTTGGCACTCATTTCTCTTGCACCGGCATTGGATGTCATGATGATGATAACATTTCTAAAATCTGCTGATTTGCCGTTGTTATCTGTCAGGGTAGCATAGTCCATGACTTGTAAAAGAATATTAAAAAGATCCATATGAGCCTTTTCAATCTCGTCCAGCAGCAGAACCGAGTGAGGATGTTTCCTGATACTGTCCGTAAGAATGCCTCCCTGCTCAAATCCTACATACCCGGGAGGAGCCCCGATAAGCCTGGAAACAGCATGCTTTTCCATGTATTCACTCATGT
>NZ_JAIOSW010000474.1 GCF_021107415.1 Desulfobacula sp. | reverse complement strand
TGTCTTAGTTTTTCTGCAGTTGTCATGGCAAGCTCACCTCCTTTTTTTGTTATGGGGTCAATGGCCTCCACAACCTTGCTCGTTTTAATTTCCGTTGCCTTATAAATGTATTTTATGACAATTTCTAAAAATTTTAAACCCTTTTCTTCCTGAAAATAACTTTCCCCTATTTCAAAAAAATCACGTAATGCTTTTTCAAGCGTTTCAGGATAAAAAATATTTTTAAAAACATCTACATCGCTATAATTTTCAACAAGTTGATAGAAAGGTATATTTAAATATCGTTTAAAGTATTGACCGGAATTTGAAAGCGTTCTCTGAGTTGTTTTTGCTTCTATCAGGGCAAGCGGCTGTCTGTCTTTCACAATCAGAAAATCGACTTCCTTTCCCTGATGATTGCGGATATATCGCAGATCAAAGTCTCCAAGCCCGAGCTCGTTCCAGCGGTAAACCATGCGTAAAAGGGACACTGCCACCATATTTTCAAAACGTGCCTCATCTTTATGCAGGTCATAGAGACCTTTTAAAATATCTTTCCATTTTTTATGTTTGTGACCTTGTGGCTTTGTGGCTTTGTGCGAGAATAAAAAATTAAATAAACTTTCTAGCAAACGCCTTTACGAATGAACCAGTTATAAGTACTTTTAATCCCGTTTTCCAATGAGATTTTAGCATTCCAGCCAAGGGAGTCCAGGCGGGAAACATCCAGAAGTTTCAATAGCGTGCCGTCTGGTTTGGTTGTGTCAAACACAATTTCACCCTGATATCCTACCTCTTCTTTGATAAGCAGGGCTAACTCTTTGATAGTGCAGTCTGTACCGGTTCCAAGATTAACAAAACAAGGGGAGGGATAATTTGTCAGGTGCTTGTCAACGTCAGTATCGGACAATTTCATGACATGAATACTTCCATCCGCCATGTCGTCTACGTGGAGGAACTCTCTTCGGGGAGAACCTGTTCCCCAGATAACTACCTGTGGTGTACCAGACAGTTTTGCTTCATGGGATTTCCGGATCAGGGCAGGCAGGACATGGGAGGTTTCAAGGTCAAAATTGTCATTGGGGCCGTAAAGATTTGTGGGCATGACGGCAAAAAAGCGCGTGCCGTACTGGCGGTTATAGGATTCGCACATTTTAATGCCTGCGATCTTTGCAATGGCATAGGGTTCATTGGTCGGTTCAAGAAGGCCTGTGAGCAGGTGTTTCTCTTTCATGGGCTGTGGTGCCTGATTGGGGTAAATACAGGATGAACCCAGAAAGAGCAGGCGTTTGACCTGGACTTGATGGGCAGCATGAATAATATTTGTCTGCAGTGTCAGGTTGTCATAAATGAACTGGGCCGGATAGATATTATTGGCATGGATCCCCCCCACTTTTGCAGCGGCAAGAAAGACATAATCCGGTTTTTCAGTTTTAAAAAACAGATTCACTGATTCCTGGTTTTTAAGATCAATCTGAACCATTTGTAAAGGCAGATCTTTTTGTTCGTTAAGAACTCTTGAATGATAACTGCCGACAAGATTGGTATATCCTTTATCTACCAGATTCCGGATAATGGCACTGCCCACCATGCCGGAAGCTCCTGCTATAAAAATTTTTGATTGTTTATTCATTATGATTAAACACCTGGAATCCAGCTCTTTGGCATAGCTCGTCTCTTTTTGCCTCTTCAAGGTCTGTTCCGGTCATTTCTTTTACAAGCTCATCAAAGATGATTTTGGGTTCCCAGCCAAGGTTCTGCTTTGCTTTTGAAGGATCACCCAGAAGGGTTTCAACCTCTGTTGGGCGAAAATATCTGGGATCAACCGCCACGATTGTCTTGCCGTTGGCCACATTGATGCCCTTTTCTTCAATACCCTTTCCTTCCCATTTAATGGCAATCCCCAGTTCCTTTGCACAGGCTTCCACAAATTCCCTGACTGAATGCTGCTCACCTGTTGCTATGACATAATCCTCGGGTTTGTCCTGCTGAAGCATGAGCCACTGCATTTCCACATAGTCTTTGGCATGGCCCCAGTCACGCAGGGCATTCATGTTTCCAAGAAAAAGGCAGTCCTGCATTCCAAGATGGATTCGGCACAGGGCTCTTGTGGTCTTGCGAGTAACAAAGGTTTCTCCTCTCAACGGTGATTCATGGTTAAAGAGAATTCCGTTACAGGCGAAGATATCATAGGCTTCCCGGTAGTTGACTGTTATCCAGTAGGCATAGAGTTTGGCGCAGGCATAGGGGGAGCGTGGATAAAAAGGGGTTTTCTCGGTCTGGGGAGTCTCCTGGACTTTGCCGTACAGTTCCGAGGTGGATGCCTGGTAAAATCTTGTCTTTTTCTCCAGGCCGAGAAGCCGGATGCCTTCAAGCAGGCGCATGGTGCCGAGAGCATCCACGTCTGCCGTATATTCGGGGGATTCAAAAGATACCTGGACATGGCTCTGGGCTGCCAGGTTGTAAACCTCGTCGGGCTGAACTTCCTGGAGGATGCGGATCAGGTTGGTTGCATCTGTAAGGTCACCATAATGCAGAACCATATTCCGATTTTTTTCATGGGGGTCCTGGTAAAGATGATCAATGCGGTCTGTATTAAAGAGCGACGCCCGTCTTTTGATTCCATGGACTTCATATCCTTTGGAAAGTAAAAACTCAGCCAGGTAGGCACCGTCCTGCCCGGTTATTCCTGTAATTATTGCTTTTTTCATACCCCTCCTGACAAAATCTGGTATATTCTATCCAAAAATTGTTTCAAATGCAACTATGCTTTTAGTGCTTTATTGAAAGAACGCAGCTCCGCTCCTTCGGTTACATAGATAACCAACACCGAACTCTTGAGTTAGAACATTTAGCTTATAAGAATGCAAGCAAATACTGCGCCAACGCTAAGTTCGTACTGATTATACGACTAATTTAAAAAAATATGATAATCCTTGTCAAGGAGCTTTGTTAAGGAACTTGAAAAACAAACCAATCTGACTCACCAACACTGAAAGAATGATCCTGAGGAGCATCTATCATCAATACCGTTGCCTGTGCCGGGATATCATCCGGCTCATATGCATCCGGCAGATCCACTGTGTTGCTTGAGCTGCCAACATATTCAATTGATGAGGTAGATGTCTCTGTCGGAAATCCAGGGGGTGTGCTTACCAGCGTGGCGGAAAATTTAAGGGCATTAAATGTTCCGTATGGAATAGTAACTTCTTCATTTCCTAAAATTACAGTGGTATATTCATAGGAAATGGTATAGCCGCCTACAGTGTAGCTTCCATTTGTTACCAAAGAATCATTTATATTCATTTCCAAGGAAACAATTTTTTTGTGCGTTGTGTATTCCAGTGTGTAATCAAGAGTAAAACCCGATCCATAATCCACATATTTCTTTGAGCCAAGCTCATAAAAGCCTGAATCATCCTTTTTATAATATCGGAAGTAATGATAATCTTCAGGTACTCCAAACTCATCAACACTTAGAATTTTAACTTTTTTTGCATCAGAATATCCATTAAAGGATTCAAAACCCGGCATCACTTCAATGAAAACCTGTTCACCCTCGTCTGTCACATATGTCCATTTGTTACCATCGGTAAACATGGGGATAAAATAAGGCTCTATATCAATGGCAAAAGCAATTGTTTGGAAGGCAAAAAAATCTGCTATAATAGAAAATCAAGCCCGAGTGCCTATTTTTCTACTCGAATTTTAGGAAAAATTTTACCCAATACTATTACATTAATTACCTAATTTTATAACATTTTTTACCCATTTTGCACATTCCTTATTTGTTAAATTTTATTCATAATAATAAATTATATTTATTATTCTATGATCCCCCTTACTGCTCGGGCTAATTGACAATATAAGCTATTTATTCCCGAAATAAGGAATAAAATTTGCATGAATTACGACACAATCTTGTTTCATTTTTAGCAATGGCTTTGCGTCTAAATTTTTAGGGCAGGAGGGAAATTAATGATAAGAAACATAGGTTTAAAAATATCAATCCTTGTGATAGTGTTGACAGTGTGGACACTTACTGCGTTTGGCGCTGATTGGCCCATGAAACAAAAGGACATGCATAACACTGGAAGGGCTGAATACACGGTTCCGGAAGATCGTCTGAACGACACCTTTTTTGATGATTTCTTATGGCAGACGGCAGCCCCTGGTAACCTGAGCAGTACTTCCATGTCATTTTTTGATGGTGCAGGACCGGAAAGCACTGATATTGTGGTGGGAACCTATCACTGGCCCAAAGGAATCCAGGGAATGGACCGGCATACCGGTAAAAAATTCTGGTCAGGCAATCCTGAGGGCGGCGAATCCATCGCCAAAATAACACCGGCATTTTCATTGGACGGCAGCACGATTTATGTGACAAATGATTCCACAGGAACTCCTTCAAATCCGTTGATGGCTTTCAGCAGCCAGACCGGGCCGGCAACCTTCCGGCATAATGGTCTGGATGTTGATCCAAGCCATTTAAGTGTTTTTTCACCCACCATTGCACCGGATGGCCGAATTTTCCTGCATAAATCCGGGGATCGTCCTTATGGCGGGACAGACAATGGTTCAGACATTACCCAGACATGGGCTGCTGAAACTCCTTTAAATGAAGGGGCTTCAGATCCTGCCCTGTACCAGGACACACTCCACATCAAAGTAATTGCGGCGGGTTTAGGAGGTTCAATTAATGCCT
>NZ_JAIOSW010000344.1 GCF_021107415.1 Desulfobacula sp. | reverse complement strand
GCGATTTTATCAAAAAACAATCCCCTTGCCGATATTTTTTACGGGGTGGATAATACGTTTTTAAGCCGGGCCTTGGAAGCAGATATGTTTGTCCCTTATGCACCGTCACATTTGGATGCGGTTGATCCTGCATTGAGGCTGGACCCTGAAAACAGGCTTGTGCCCGTGGATTTTGGTGATGTCTGTTTAAATTATGATATCAAGTGGTTTAAGGATAATGAAAAACTGCCTCCTATCATGCTGGAAGATTTAATCAAGCCTGCATATAAAGGGTTAATCGTTGTTGAGAATCCCGCAACATCTTCTCCGGGACTTGCATTTTTGCTGGCCACCATCAGCCGGTTTGGTCAGGACGGATATATTGATTACTGGCAAAAACTTAAAGCCAATGAGGTTCTTGTGACCAATGGATGGAAAGAAGCCTATTGGGGAAAATTCACTGCCGCATCTAAAGGGGATAAGCCCATTGTTGTCAGTTATGCATCAAGCCCGGCTGCTGAAGTCTTTTTTTCTGAAACAAAGTTAAATGAATCTCCCACCGGTGTTGTGATTGAAAACGGCTCCGCATTCAGGCAGATTGAGTTTGCAGGAATTTTAAAAGGGACTTCCAAGATGGAACTTGCAAAAAAGACCATGGATTTTATCCTGTCAAAAGAGTTTCAGGAAGATATCCCTTTGCAGATGTTTGTTTTTCCGGTCAATAAAAATGCCGACCTGCCGGAGGTGTTTAAGAAACACGCCAGTATAACAAAGGAGCCGGCACTTTTAGACTCTCAATTAATTGACACCAAAAGGGATGTCTGGATCAGGGAATGGACGGAAAGAATACTTCAATAAAAAAGAGAATACATATCCATCCGTATGCTCTGGCCGGGCTGGTCCCGGCCTGTTTTTTCCTGCTTTTTTATTTTTATCCCTTATCCGGGATTTTTATGAAGAGTTTTTTTCCAAAAGGGAAAATAGACCTCTTTTTTCTGGATCAGGTATTTTCCTCAACAAGGATGATAAAAATTATATGGTTTACCTTCTGGCAGGCAGGGCTTTCAACCTTGTTAACCCTTGTTTGCGCGTTACCCTGTGCCTTTGTCCTGTCCCATTATGCCTTTAAAGGGAAAAAAATAATTAAAATTCTGGCTTCAATTCCATTTGTTCTTCCCGCAATTGTGGTGGCAACTTCACTTCAGGCATGCTTTGGAAAAAATGGAGTTTTTTTTGGAGTCAGGCTTGACCATCCGCTGGCGTTGATCCTTTTAGCCCATATTTTTTATAATTTTTCAGTCATGTTAAGGATTATAACCGGTTTCTGGTCTTCTCTCCAGGGTCGAATCAGGGAGGCCGCCATGGTGCTGGGAGCCGGCCCCTGGCAGGTATTTTTGACCATCACCCTTCCCTTGCTGAAACCCGCCATATTTGCAGCATCAATCCTGGTGTTTATTTTTTGTTTTTCCAGCTTTGGCATTGTTCTGATCCTCGGGGGACCGTCGTTTTCTACGATTGAAACAGAAATATACAGACAGGCCGCCCATTTGTTTAACCTTCCGTTGGCCTCCTTTCTTTCTTTAATTCAAATCGGGTTTACGTTTGCCTTGATGTGGTTCTATACTTCTTTTACCAAAAGAGCAGTCAGGTTTTCTCCCGATGCTGAACAGGCAAATCTTAGAAAACCGGTTCATTTGTGGGAAAAAATGATCATTGCAGGTGTTGTCCTCTTTATCATTTTGTTGTGTGTTGTCCCGTTACTGGCTCTTGTGATGAAGTCGTTAACTTATAATGGCGAAATCTCTTTGATTTTTTATACAGCACTTTTTGAAAACAGATCAGACTCCATATTCTACATCCCGCCGTTCCATGCCATTAAATATTCTTTTCTTTTTGCAGGAGGCGCCTTGATAATCGCCATTATAACAGGTGTGTGTGCCGCTTTTTTTATTCGATTTTGCGACCGGAATATAAACAATAGATTGACATCATTTTTTGATCCCATTTTCATGCTTCCCTTATCAACATCTGCTGTGACACTAGGATTTGGTATTATTATAACCCTTGATAAACCGCCATTGAATTTAAGAACGTCTATTTTTTTGATTCCCATTGCCCATGCCCTGGTTGGGTTCCCCTTTGTCCTGAGATCAATCCTGCCGGCCTTAAGATCAATTCCCGAACAGCTTTCTGATGCTGCATCCGTGCTGGGGGCATCCCCCTTGAAAATTTTTAGGGCTGTTGATCTGCCGCTTATTTCAAAGGCTCTTGTGGCCGGTGCAATCTTTGCCTTTACCATCAGTCTGGGGGAATTCGGAGCAACCATTTTTACGGCAAGACCTGAAACTCCAACCATCCCTGTTGCTATTTACAGGTTTTTGGGTCAGCCCGGAGCCATGAATTATGGGCAGGCCATGGCCATCTCAACCCTATTAATGATAGTGACGGCAATGGGTTTTGTTGTGATCGAAAATTTCAGAATAGGAAATTCAGAAGGATTCTAATGGAAAGCGAGCTGATCCTTGAACATATCAATAAAAAATTTGATGATGGAAGTCTTATCTTAAAAGACATTAATTTAAGGTTGCAGCAGGGAACAAAACTGTCTGTCCTTGGCCCTTCCGGAAGTGGGAAAACCACACTGCTGAGACTCATCGCCGGACTGGAAACTCCGGATTCAGGCAATATTGTATTTAATGGACAGCCAATGAATGACTGCCCTGTTCATAAAAGAAATTTTGGCATGATGTTCCAGGAATTTGCCCTGTTTCCCCATCTGAATGTATTTAATAACATTGCTTTTGGTCTGAAGATGAAAGGTATGGATAAAGCAAAAACAGCATCACGTGTCCAAGAGATGCTTTTGTTGACAGGTCTGGAAGGCTTTCAGACACGGGGTATTGATGAACTCTCCGGTGGGGAACGCCAGAGAGTGGCTCTGGCAAGAACACTTGCCCCTCAGCCACGTTTGCTAATGCTGGATGAACCCTTAAGCTCCCTTGACAGGATATTAAGAAAACGCCTTTTAAAAGAACTGGCAGACATTATTTCAATGCTCAACATCACCATAGTTTTTGTTACCCATGACCATGAAGAAGCCTTTGCAGTCGGGAATATGATTGTGGTCATGAACCAGGGAAAAATTGAGCAGAAAGGTACACCTGACGAACTTGTCCAGACCCCTGAAAATCAATGGATTAAAGAATTTTTGGGGCTTTAGCTTGAGTGAACTGGTTGACCCGTCAGCTTGCTGATCATTTAACGATTTTGTGTCATTGCGTTTAAAAAGGTTGATTTTCTTATGATTAGAAGCTAATCTGCCCGTATAAGGTCGGTCATTGGAGCCAAAAGCTATGTGGGGATAGAAAATAAAAAAGAGGATTCCAGTTTAAAAGAGATCTATCCTTTTATATTAAGTCTAATACCAAATTATATTAATTGATTGGACTGTCTTGTGAAAAAAATGGACGAAACAATTTCATTGCTTCCGTTTATTGAATCGGAGAAGGATGGTTTCCTTCTTGACATTCCTGTGCTTGATCAGGACCGGACCGGATCTCAAGGTTATTCATATCCTTTCCAAATTGTTGATAAAGGACAGGACTTTTCACTTATAGTGAAGGGTGGATTAAAGGTAAAGCATTCAGACCCGTTTAAATCCCTTTTTTTACTTACCCAGAGAGATCATTATCCTATTCATCCTGATGATTTGATTCCTTTTACAAATGCCGGTATCGACAGGATCTGGCATGAAACAATCCAGTCATATCTTGTAGATAAAAATGTTTTTATTCTTCCAAAACAATTAAGCCGGGATGGAAAAGCAATACCATTCAGATCGCTTTTTTTTTGCAAAAAAGAGAAAAAATTTTTCCATCCGCCTTGCCCTGAATGTGGAGCAGAACTTGATCTTTGCAAAGATGATGAACTATTGATAAGAGCAGCTCTTTCTCCGTATTCTACATCGTTAAAACGGTATCTCTTTTGCCCCGGCTGCTATGCTTCCAAGGGCAGTCATGAATTTTACCAGTTTTCACATTCAGCCGAAGATCCTATTTTTATTAAAGACAGGTTTGACCTTATCAAGGATTTCAACAAGCTGAGAAGCACAGCTTCGGGTAGTTTTCCCTGCCTTGACTGCCCTGGACACGCCGAGTGCTACATAACCGGAGAAAAGGCGTCGTCGTATATAAGTTTTTTTTCTTTTTATCCCTTTCACATGCTTTTTTTTGATGCAGAGCCTATAAAAGCAATTGATTTTATCCCATTTATTTCCGGGGCGTCCTTTGAAGAAGTCGATGCGATTTCTTCCACCGTTTCTGGATCCAGCTGGGAAAACACCCTTGCTTCCCAAGAAGGCTCCCATTTTTTCTTTAAGGATGATGAGAGGTTTTATCTGGAGGTTCTCTTTTTAAAGCTTTCCTTTTTTGAAGAGTTTACCCGCTCCCTTTATCAGAGGGTTGAAAAAAATATATATCCCCTGGTTAATTTGTCTGCCCAAAGCATCTGGATAAGACCTAAGGCCCCGGGGAATATTCTTCCCTTTTTTTGGGATTTCAAGTTGAGTATTATTGACCTGATCGCCAATTTTCCAAAAAACTACATTAAATCTACCCTGACAAAGAACAATAGTTTGCATTTTCTTGCCTCTCTCTGGTTTTATACTTTTTTTGTGAATAAAAATCAGGGGCAGGAGAAGGTGTACGAGACTGTTGGAAGATTAGCCGAAAAAGGCCTGGGCGACTCTCTTTTTTCTGATTACAACAAATTGACAAAGGATTTTCCATCTGTGGCCATGGAAAATATTCTTTGGAATCATGGTTCCGGGTCAATACCCCAAAAGTGGCATGAATTTGGGTTGAAGATTATTTTGACAGGACTCACTTTTTTTAATGCAGGAAAAGAGCAGGGCCTGAAAGATGATTTGAATCAATTAATAGATAGAATTGTGAACCTGAAACAGAAAGTAAAAGAAGAACTGTTTTCAAAGGGGATGGAGACTGTACCAGCAGGGCAAAAGGTAGCTGTAAGTTCAACGGAAGTTAAATCAAAGCAAGATGCAGGTCAGGTGCAATTGCGACTTGAAAAACAGGCGATTTCCTTGATACTTAAGAAGTTAAAAACAAAGTGGTCTGCTCAGGATGAAAATTCTCTTGATTTGGATGATGATGTGTTGGAAACAGTGGTGCTCTCGTCCCGGGAGATGGACTATGATATGGATTTCGATGATAATATTGAGAAAACCATGATTATACCCGGGCCTGAAACAGAACTGAGCAAGGAGAGTGGATTTAACGATATGGAGGAAACCATTATTATATCACCAGCAGGAAACAGGCACCAGGATTCCGAATTTTTCGGTGAAAATGATGACCTTGATAAAACTGTTGTGATAAACCCCAAAAAATAGTTCTTAATGGATTTGAGGAATGACTGAACCTATTCAATATGAAAAGATGGAAGATAGCATTATAAAGATTTTCCAGGAACAAACAGATAATGCTGATCTTCCAATAAACGATTATCTTAAAAATGAGCTAAAGACATTGGATTCCTCAGATAGAATGGAAGTATTGGACAAATTGATCGACCAGTTTGACTCAGATAATCACATAGATGAAAAATACGCTGCCGTTGCGATTGATGATCATGTGCTGGCCAGAGTGATAAAGCTTCTTCTGGGTCGCGATATAACCAAGGTGGATTTCAATTCTAATGAACTTTTAGAAAGCCTTGCAGAGTCAATAAATACAGTCTTTGAATCATTGAATCAATTGATTAGTGTTATCAATACAACCCTGGTAGGAAAACAGGGTTCAGATGAAACCATAAGGCAGGTAATTGGTTATCACCTTGAAGGGAGCAGTCAGACAAAAACCTTGGAGAGCTATATCGGTCAGATTGGCAAAGCCTTTTTTGCATCCCAGGAAGCTTCTAAAAAAGCAGCGCATGCCAAGGTGATGCAAATCTTAGAAGAGCTTTCCCCGGAGAAAATTGAAAAAGAGGCTGGTGTTTCAAGGCTCAGTCCTATGCGTAAGTCCAAGTATTATGAAGTATATGAATTAAAATTTAAGAAATTTGAGAAATGGTTTGAATCAGGACGATTCATGGAATCTTTTTTAAGGGAATTTGAAAGAAATTGTCAAAAAATATCGTTTTAAAAGGAGGAAAAATTGAAAAAATTCATTAATATGCTGGTACCCGTTTTTTTTATCTTGTTTTTATTTTCATGCTCAGGCAAAGTTCTGCCTCCTCCCCAGTGGACTTATGAAAAGGATGCGATAAAACTACAGGTTATTGCCGATCCCATGTTGAACCTTGATGAAGGAAAGGCTCATACACTCCACGTTTGTATTTATCAGTTAAAGGACCCCAATGGATTTAATCAGCTTGCAAGCGACCAGAGCGGGCTTTACAAACTTCTTGACTGTAAATTGTTTGATCAGGGGGTTGCTGCATCAAAACGCCTGATAGTTCATCCCGGTGAGGAGACCAAATGGGTTCTGGATCGTGCAGAAAATGCAAAGTACCTGGCAGTGGTGGCCGGTTACTATGGTATTGTAAAGGAACGAATCACAAGGCTGATAGAAGTCCCTGTAATTATAGAAGTAAAAGGGTTTTTTACTAAAAAAAGAAAACAGATACCCGGCTTGCTTGATGTAAAACTTTTATTGGGTCCTCAACAGATAAAAAAACTTGAAGGACAATTATAATGGTCAAACCTCTTTTCTGGCATCAGGGGCTTTTTCTCCAACCACACCATTTCCAATTAAATGATCTTTACAATAGATCGATAATGGAACCCTGGTACAACTACATGGCCCCTCATTTTTGGGGGGTAGGCAGTTTTGAAATTCAAGAATCCTCTCTGGCTAATTATATTTTTGCCATCCAGGCAGGTGAGTTTGTTTTTCCTGATAACTCCCACGTTATCATTGGGGAAAATGGTGTAATTCAAGCCAGATCATTTGAAAAAGCCTGGGAGGATGGAGGCAAGTCTTTTTTAGTTTATCTTGGGTTGAAAAAATGGGATGAGAACGGAGAAAATGTTACTGCAATAACAGATTTTAATGATCTTTCTCCTGTATCAAATCGTTTTGTCTCTTCCACCGATCCTGAAGAGATGGCAGACCTTCACGGAGATGGACCAAAAGCAGAAGTTAAACGGATGAGTTTTCTCGTTAAAATATTCTGGGAGACTGAAATTGATCATCTGGGTGACTTCCAGCTTATCCCCATAGCCAGGCTGAAAAGAGAATTGGAAGAGATCGTTATTTGCAATGATTTTATACCCCCTTGCCTGGCAATTTCCGGATCAGATATTCTGTCGGGTATTGTAAAGGAGATAAAGGACCAACTCTTTTCCAAGACCCGTCAGCTGGAAGCCGTTAAAAGTTCAAAAGGGGTTCACACCTCTGAATTCGGCTCAAGAGATATGGTCTATATGCTGGCATTACGCTCTCTGAACAGATATGTACCCCTTTTAACGCATTTGACTGCCACAAGTCAGAGTCATCCCTGGGCTATTTTCGGTGTTATGCGACAGATTGTAGGAGAGCTTTCGTCTTTTTCAGCGGAAATATCTGCCAATGGCGAACTTGAGGATGGCACAGCTCTCCTGGCGGAATATGATCATAAAAAATTGTGGGAATGCTTTTCCGATGCACAAAAACTTATTACACGACTCCTGGATGAAATAACATCAGGGCCTGAGTACATCATTCCCCTCAATTTTGACGGTACATATTTTACTGCTGAAATATCACCCTCGATATTTGAGGGAAGAAACCGTTTTTTTCTTGTTATGGAATCTGAAGAAAATATCGATACAATCATTGAAGCCATGAGGAATATTGCAAAACTAAGCTCCAGAGAATCTTTACCCCTTCTCATTGCACAGTCTCTTCCAGGTATAAAGCTCAGCCATCTTGAAATATTACCACAGGAACTACCCCGTCGGGCCGGTTCAACCTATTTCCAGATTAATCACCACGGGAAACAGTGGGATCAAGTAGAAGGGGGGAACAATATGGCGCTGTATTGGGATACGGCACCTGACGATCTGAAAGTAGAACTTATGATTGTGAGGAGGAACTAGACAATGAGGCTTTCAGACTATTTTACCGATATCATCACTTATACGATTTTGCTCCAAAAAAATCAGGGGTTGGAACGAGTGTCATTTGATCAGGCAAGTGCTGATATGGATAGACTTACGAGGGAGAGCGAAATCCTTTTTGAAAAAAGCGAATCCACCAGGGAAGATTATGATTTGGCCCGGTTTGCCGTTTTTGCCTGGATTGATGAAACCATCATGGGAGGCTCCTGGGAGGGCAGAGGCCAATGGCAGGGAGAACAGCTCCAGCGCAGGTATTTCCAGACATCTGACGCGGGAGAACTTTTTTTCCAGAAACTTAACACCATCGGCCCCCATCAAAATCATGTGAGAGAGGTCTATTATATCTGCCTGGCTCTGGGGTTTACAGGGCAGTACTGCAACCAGGGAGATGATATGCTTCTTGATCAGTTGAAAACATCAAATTTGAAGCTCTTAACAGGAAGTTCAGTGGACCTGCCCTCCATAAATCATTTGAAACTTTTCCCAGACTCCTATGTTATGGATCATGACAACTCTGAAACAAGCGGCAAAAAGGGGTTTTCCATATTTTCCATTGCCGCCTTTTTAGCCCCACTCAGTTTATATGGACTATTGTTTTTGATTTATAGATTTATTCTAAATAATATCGGAGATACCTTAATCAGCAGGATACCCTAAATGAAAAATTGGCTTGCCATTATATTTAAAATTTTTTTGATCATTGCTTTATTTGTTTTTGTTGGAATAGCAATTTTTGCAGGCGTTGTGTGGGCCAAATGGCCTTTGTGGGTCTGTTTTTTTGTTGTAGCGGGAATCATTGGAATTTTTCTGGGAATCCTTTTTTTCCGCAAACTCTTTTTAAAAAGAAAAGAGCAGAAATTTGTAAGCCAGATCATTGAGCAGGACAATGCTTACTTAAAGTCTGCAGGCAAAAAAGAAAGGGAAGTCTCTCAAGAGATGCAGGCAAAATGGAAAGATGCCATGGCATCTCTGAAAAAGTCTCACCTGAAAGGTCAAGGCAATCCTCTATATGTTCTTCCCTGGTATATGATCATAGGAAAGAGCGGGACCGGGAAAACAACTGCCATTAAGAGTGCAAAGCTTTCTTCTTCCTTTGCTGAAGTCAGCAGCATATCCGGTATTTCAGGAACACGAAACTGTGACTGGTGGTTTTTTGAACAGGCTATTCTCATTGATACAGCCGGGCGTTATGCTGTTCCAGTGGATGAGGACAAAGACAGCGATGAATGGCAAAAATTCTTAAATCTTCTTGCAAAGTACAGAAAAAAAGAACCGCTTAACGGGTTGATTGTAACGGTTTCAGCAGATTCATTAAATGACATGGGCGCAGAAGGACTAGAAGCTTACGGCAGGGATATACGAAAACGATTAGATGAATTGATGCGTATCCTGGAGGCAAAGTTTCCTGTTTATATTATGGTAACCAAATGCGATCTCATCCAGGGAATGACCCATTTCTCCGATTGTTTTAGTGATGATGTTTTAGGTCAGACCATGGGGATAGTTAACCATGGTCTTGAAAAGGACCCAATGGGGCTTGTATCTGACTGTTTTAAGACCATGGGAGACCGGATTCGAGATATCAGGTTGCTGACTATGCAAAAGCTTCAAAAAAAAGAAATCAGTCCGGAGCTTATCCTTTTCCCCAGTGAATTAGAAAAAATCAGACCTGGTTTTGAAGCGTTCATCAAAGGAGTTTTCCAGGAAAATCCCTATCAGGAGACACCATTTTTTCGTGGAATAAATTTCAGCAGCGGCTGCCAGGAAGGAACACCGTATTCTCATTTCTTAAAGGATCTGGGGCTTATTGGTGAGCGGGAAGTCCTGCCCGGTACCAGCAGAGGACTATTTCTCCATGATTTTTTTTCAGGGCTTCTTCCTTCAGACAGAGGGCTTTTCAAAGTGACTCAAAGAGGTGCTGCGTGGAAAAGATTGACCAGAAATATAGGGTTTGCAGCCTGGACGGCCATTATTATTGCTGTCTGTGGGATCTTGAGTTTTTCCTTTGTTAAGAATCTTCAAACGATAAAAACAGCTTCGGTTCAGTTTGCAGGACCGCAGATCCTCCAGGGAGAATTGGTTTCAGATATTTTTACACTGGAGAAATTTCGAACCACCATACATAATGTTGAAAAGAGTAATACCAGCTGGTGGATTCCAAGGCTGGGTCTCAGTGAGAGTATCAATGTTGAATTTGAACTTAAGAAAAAATATTGTACTCTGATGGAAAAACGGTTTATTGAGCCGTTTGATAAAAAAATGGCTGATAATATGGCTTATTTCGACCTATCCACACCGGTTGATATCTCCATTGAGCATGTGGAGCATCTGGTAAAACGGATCAATCTTATTGAAGCAAAACTTTTAGGTGAGCCTGTTGAAGTTCTTGAGAAGATGAAACGACCGATTTTTAACGCTGTAGAAATTAGGGCGGAAAAGGATATTGCAGAAGATATCCGGTTGAAAATTAAGGATCTTTATATCCATTATCTTGTCTGGCAAAATGATACTCAAAATATGAACCGGAAAATGAATGATTTGCAAAAATGGCTGGCCCGCATCCTCTCCATTAAAGGTTCCAATCTTAACTGGCTTGTTATCTGGACAGATTCAGACCCTGAACTCAGTCCGTATACTTTGGCGGACTTTTGGGGAAAACAGGCTCTCGAGGAGACTGAATCTAAAACGGTAGCGTCAAGCTTTACCCTTAAAGGTAAAGAGAAGATTGATGGGTTTATCAATGAAATTGAAGAGGCTTTGACAAATCCTCTTATGCTGGCCGGTCAAAAGCGTGAATTTTATAAATGGTATAAAACAGCTTATCTGACAGCGTGGTTGAATTTTGCCGCTGAATTTACCAAGGGGAAAAAAGCCCTGGTAACCCGGGAACAATGGCAGAATATTTCCGATAGTGTCTGGCATCAAAAAGGGCCCTATTTCTCTTTGCTTCAAACCATACCCCATGAACTGAAACTCTTTTCGGGTCAGCAGGAGCTGCCGGACTGGACAAATCTGGTGCAGGATATCAACAATCTGTATGGACAGGCCGCAGCAATTAAAGCCCGAAAATCAGCTACAACTGGTGTTCTGGGCAAGGCGGCGTCAACTGTAAAATCAAAACTATCACGTGTGTCAGGGAGGCTGTCCAATACCATTAATAATAATTTGAGTGCCGAGGCAATGATGAAGTCAGGCAAGATTTTTCTATCCTATCAGGAAGCCCTTTCCAAGCTTCCATCCCTTGTTTCATCCCAAAGGGCCGCGTTTGAGCTTGCAACTTCTATTTACACAGAAGACCCTGCCACAAGTCTGACCCCCTTTTTTACCGCCAACCAGGCATTCACCAAACTCAAAGCAACCATGGTATACTCAGGGAAAGAATCTTCATATATCTGGAAAATTTTAGAAGGTCCTTTGGAGTTTTATCAGGAATACTCCCTGAAGGAGGCCTCATGTCGGCTTCAGAAAAAATGGGAAGAGGATGTGTTAATGGAGATGAAGGATATTTCAGATAAGAGCAATGTTAACACACTTCTTCTTGGTCCCAGTGGGTTTGTGACGCGCTTTTTAAAAGGCCCTGGTAAACCCTTTATAAAAAGAGGGCTGAAAAAGGGGTTCTATTCAGCCAAGGTCAATGGGAAGGATATGGATTTAAATACTTATTTTTTTAAATTTCTTACCCGGGGTGTATCCGCTTCCAGACCTTCAAAGAAAAGCTATAGTGTAAAGATAAGCGGATACCCGACCAGCGCCAATGATGGCGTTCAGGTACAGCCCCACGCTACGCTGCTCAAGCTTGTGTGTACCGGCAGCACAACAACATTGGAAAACCTTAATTATCCGGTCAGAAAAGTGTTTACCTGGTCTCCCCAATCAGAATGTGAAGTGGTCTTTACCATCAAGATAGGCAGCCTTGCACTGGTGAAAAAAATTCAGGGACCCCTTTGTTTCCCAAAATTTTTCAAAGCTTTCCCTAATGGGCAGCGTAAGTTTATCCCATCTGATTTTCCTGATCATGAAGATGATCTGAAGCGAATGGGGGTTAAGTTTATTATAGCAAAGTATAAATTCACAGGAGATAAATCCGTTGCTAAATTGTTAAGAAGTGCACCTGGAAGGATTCCCACGGAGATTGTCAAATGCTGGGAATAAGAGGAAAAAAAACCAGGTTTGAATTGTCTGCCTATGGAAAGCACCCGGCTTTTAGCGATTATTTTAGTTTGAACACAGATTCGCCATTGGTCACTGCATTGTCAGTCTGGGTGGAAGAAGGCACAAAGCGTAAAGGAAATCACAATAAAAAGATCCATTCTTTTCGTTTCTGGGTAAGGGGAATAAAAAAAGGAGAGCTTGCTCTGGGTATCATCAGGGACAGCAGTGACCACTTGGGACGGCCCTATCCTCTTCTCATAACGGGTGTCGGGTTTGTAAAAAATTGGGAGAAAAAATGGAATTATATCTTTAGCAGTTTTGGTACTGTTTTCAGAGCGTTTGAGGATATTAGCGCTTCAAGGTATGACAGTTTCAGAGAGCTTGAAACATCCCTGGCAAGGATAAGTTTTCCAGAGTCTTTATGGATCAATGATTCCGTCCTGGAAGGGGAAACATCGGATAGGGAGATGAATGAAAGATTCAGACTGCCGGAAATGATGATGGCCTGGTTTAATAAAGATCGGGAAAAAGGGGAGCTTTCTCTGCCTGTTGCAACACTTTCGGGGTTGTTTGCTTCAACTGCCCGGAAGAGGAAAGAGGGAGGGCTGTTTGGACGAAAGACCCAACTGCCCGGTGCTGTTTTTTTGGGAGGCCTGCCTGAGAATCCTGTACTGACCATTTATACCAGGCCTTTAAAGACGGATGATTTTCGTAATCTTTTTACTGCATTCCATGGGAGCGGCAACACCATGGACGATACGGCCAATAAAGGAGATAAATCTGATGGATCTTGATGCGATTCTAATGCCGATTCCAGGGGATAATCCATCTGGCGAGAATTTGCGGTACACAACTATATACGATGAGATTCAGGAAGCTAGAAAGGCTGATGACCTTCTGGATCAGGGGGATTGGCAGCATGAGGTCAAAACATCTGACTGGAACGCCGTTTTTTCCCTTTCCATGGATGCCCTGGAAACAAAAACTAAGGATCTGCAGATTGCTGCCTGGCTTTTGGAAGCCTTAACCCATACCAAAGGATTTGAGGGTATAAGTCTGGGGCTCACCATAATAAATAATTTTTTTGACACGTTCTGGGAAACGCTTTATCCGGAAATTGAGGAGGATGACCTTGATTATCGGGCAGGTCCATTTGAGTTTATAAATGATAAACTCTGGTTCCCAATCAAAGAGATTCCCATTACTGATCCGGGCAGTACCCCAGGGTTTTCCTGGATGAAATGGAAGGAATCCAGAAAAGTAGGACTTGAAAAAGATACATTGAATCAGTATGGTGATGTTGATGACGATAAAAAAAAGGCAAGGGATGAACAGATTGCCGAAGGAAAATTATCGGCAGAAGAGTTTGACGCAGCTGTAAAGAGATCCTCCAGAGCCTATTATGAAGATCTTTTTGAAATCCTTTCTCAATGTGGTGACCTGTTCAATGTTCTGGACAATACAGTGGATGAAAAATTTGGCAAAGAAGCCCCAAGGCTTGCGGAATTCAAAACATCCCTGGAGGACTGTCTTAATCTTGTTACAAAATTTGTAAAGATAAAAAGAGAAGAAGAACCTGACCCGGTACCTGAAGAGTTGCAGGAGGAATCAAAGGAACCGGAAGGGGCGGTACCAGCAGGGGAAGGCTCTGGCTTAAACCCTGCATTTGTTCAGGCCCAGGTGCCGGTGTCTGTTCAGGGCGGATTTCAGGCGGGCACTTATCATGTCAACCGGATTTTAGGAAGTGCAGGTATTGAAGAAGCGGTATGGCAGGATGCATTGAAAAAATTAGGCAAAGAGGGCATAAAACCGGCCCTTGAACAGCTTTTGGGGGCTTCATGCAGTGCACAGTCCATAAGGGAGAAAACAAATTTTCGTCTTCTCATGGCAAGGCTTTGCTTAAAAGCCGGCAGACCGGATCTTGCAAGACCCATTATGGAGGAGCTGAACACCCTTATTGATGAGCTTGCGCTGGAAAGGTGGGAATCACCCATATGGATTGCAGAAGCCCTGGGGACATTGTACCAGTGTCTAACAGCAGAAGGCGCCTCTGGTGGTGACCAGGATAGGGCAAATGAAATTCTTACACGGTTGTGTACTCTGGATGTTACCAAAGCCATGGAGTACTCAAACCGTGGAACCGATTAATGATAGCAAATTGGAATTAATTATTAATAATAAAAGGAGGTAGTGATGGCGAAGGAAAGTCTGCAGCATACCTTGGACAGGGTGAGATCCCCCAGGGTTCAGATCACCTATGATGTAGAAAAGGGTGATGCCATTGAAATGAAGGAAATCCCTTTTGTTGTCGGGGTTCTTGCGGATCTGTCAGGAAAACCTGAAGAAGCTTTGCCCAAGCTTAAGGAGAGAAAACTTGTTGAAATTGACCGGGATAACTTCAGCAAGGTTCTTGAAGGAATGAAGCCACGGCTTGCCTATCGAGTTGATAACAAGCTTTCAGATGATGATTCTTCCATTGCAGTGGAACTTAAGTTTAAATCCTTGGAAGACTTTCATCCCGAGCAAGTGGCAAAACAGATTGACCCTCTGCGAAAACTTGTGGAGGCAAGGGAAAAATTGTCAGGACTGTTGAACAAACTTGATGGAAATGATAAATTGGATGAATTGCTTCAGGATGTGATTTCCAGTACAGATTCCCTTGAAAAACTTGGCAGAGAAACCGGCGTAAAAAAAGATTAAATTTTAAAGAAACAATTAAAGGAGGGACCATATGGCT
Organism: Desulfobacula sp.; assembly: GCF_021107415.1. Next base: position 39,867 of record NZ_JAIOSW010000344.1, on the reverse strand, counting down.
GAAAATGAACAAAAGGTCCAGCCCGATGCTGCAGCGGTAGCAGAAACTACGGAAGAGGCGGGCCTTCTTGATCAGATAATCGCAGATGGACGGCTGGCAAGGGACGATAGTCAAAAAAATTGGGCTAAAGATCTTCTCGGTGAATTTGTATCACAGATCATGGAGGGGGAAATTACGGTTTCCAAGGATACGGAAGCCATGATAAATGCCAGGATCAGCCAGATTGACAAACTGATCTCTGATCAGCTCAATGTAGTGATGCACACAGAGGAATTCCAGAAACTTGAAGGATCCTGGAGAGGACTTGCCTATCTGGTGGACAAGACAGAAACCGGAGAACGGATGAAGCTCCGGGTTATGAATGTATCCAAAAAAGATCTTTTAAAGGATATGGAAAAAGCCGCGGAATTTGATCAATCCGCAATGTTTAAGAAAATTTATGAAGAAGAGTTCGGTATGTTTGGAGGGGCATCCTATGGCGCTATAATCGGGGATTACGAATTTACCAATCATCCCCAGGATATGGCACTGTTAAGTAAGATATCCGAGGTCTCAGCAGCAGCCCATGCACCTTTCCTCTCTGCCGCAGGCCCGGAACTTTTTAATTTTGACAGTTTTACCGAGCTGGGTGAACCAAGGGATATGGCAAAAATATTCCAGAGTGTTGAATATGCTAAATGGAAATCATTCAGGGAGTCAGAGGATTCCCGCTACGTGGCGCTTGCCATGCCCCATATTCTCATGCGTCTGCCCTATGGCAGGGATAATGTGCCTGTTGAGGCGTTTGATTTTGAGGAAAAAGTAGATGGTACAGATCATAATCAATACCTTTGGGGTAATGCTGCCTATGCATTGGGAACAAGGCTGACAGATGCGTTTGCCAAGCATTCCTGGTGTGCTGCAATAAGGGGGGTTGAAGGCGGGGGCCTTGTAGAAGATCTTCCCGTTCACACTTTTAAGACAGATGAGGGTGATGTTGCCTTGAAATGTCCCACTGAAATTGCCATCACCGACAGAAGGGAGAAAGAACTTGCAGATCTGGGGTTTGTACCCCTGGTACATTGCAAAGGTACAGACTATGCTGCATTTTTCAGCACCCAGACCGGGAACAAGCCAAAACTTTACGACACGGATGCGGCAAATGCCAATGCAAAACTGTCTTCCCAGCTTCAGTATATTATGGCGGTATCCAGGTTTGCCCACTACCTGAAATCAATTATGCGGGATAAAATCGGCAGTTTTATGACAAGAAAAAATGCAGAAGATTTTCTTAATCGATGGATCAGCAACTATGTTCTCCTGGATGACAATGCCAGCCAGGATACCAAGGCCAAGTATCCGCTGAGAGAGGCCCGCATTGATGTCAGCGAGATACCGGGAAAGCCGGGTGCTTACAGGGCGGTAAGCTTTTTAAAGCCCCATTTTCAACTGGATGAGCTGTCCGTGTCTTTGCGCCTGGTGGCAGAACTTCCACCACCGGCACAGGGATAAATTTTGTGTCGTACAAACAATGAAGCAACTATTTAAATTAGGAGGGAAAAATGGCAGCAGACAATTTTTTAAAATTTGATGGAATTAAAGGCGAGAGTACAGATGACAAACACAAGGATTGGATCGAGGTATTGTCATTTAACTGGGGAGTGTCCCAGCAGGCGTCTGCAACAGCATCATCTTCCGGAGGAGGTGGTTCCCAGAGAGCGGATTTCCAGGACTTGAGTTTTGTAAAAATAATGGACAGTGCTTCTCCGCTTCTGATGAAGGCTTGCGCCAAAGGAGACCACATAGACGAAGTAACACTTGAGCTGTGCAGGGCCGGCGGCGAAAAATTACTATATATGGAGTATAAATTATCAAATGTCATCATAAGTTCTGTAAGCGTTGGCGGCGGTGGCGGTGGAGATGTCAATGAATCCATTACATTAAATTATGGCAAGATCAATCAGACATATACCAAGCAGTCCCGAAAAGGGGGTGCCGGTGCCGGGAATACCGAGGGTGGCTGGGACCTTGAAGCGAATAAATTTCTTTGATCCTTATTAATGATCGGTTGATGTAAGCATAATATGAAGGATCAGTTTAACCTGACAGCATCGATACTGGACAGGCTTATAGATACGGAACCCAAACTGAGTTCCGAGCCTGTCCGGTATCGTATTGTATCGGAACGACAGATATTGGAAAGTGTTGTCAGGGATGTGGAGAATCTTCTCAATACGCGGTGCAGCCCCATCGCACTGCCTGTTACCTTTAACCGACTTAAAGGATCTCTTATCAGATACGGGCTCAGGGATTCCACCGTTGAAAATCCCGGAAGCATACTGGTAAGGCAAAAATTATGTATGGAAATTGAGAAAGCCATTTCCATGTTTGAACCTCGCCTGAAAAAAGCAATTGTTCGACTTGAGACTGAGAACAAAAGAAAACGACAGTTGTTTTTCAGAATCTCAGGAGTATTGGTTGTGGAGCCTCTGGTTGAGCCGGTCTCTTTTGATACTTTTTTTGACCTTAACCGGGGGCGGTACATAATCTCAAAATAAAAAAGAATGTAAGAATCGTTGCCATGGATGACAGATTATTAAATTATTACGAGCGTGAACTAACCTTTGTCCGGGAGATGGGTGCGGAGTTTGCAGCAAAATATCCCAAAATTGCAGGGCGGCTTCTTCTGGAACCGGATAAGTGTGAAGATCCGCACACAGAAAGGATGATAGAAGCATTTGCCTTTATCAGTGGCAGAATACATAAAAAAATTGATGATGATTTTCCTGAAATCACGGAATCACTTTTAAGTATTACCTATCCCCATTATAATAATCCCATCCCCTCAATGACCATGTTACGGTTTGATCCCATAGAAAAGAGCATCACGGAAAAAGGATTTGAAATTGAGGAGGGTATCCCCCTTTTTTCCAAACCCGTAAAGGGTGTACCCTGCAGATTCAGTCTTTGCCGGCCCGTATTTATCTGGCCGGTTAAGGTTCAATCTGCCTTTCTTGACCACCCGAGCCCAACGGTTAAAGAAGCGGTACAGACAATTGTAATGGAACTTGATACGTTCAACGATATTGATTTTGAGAAAATCCCCTGTAAACACCTGCGCTTTTTTCTCAATGGTCCGCATCAGCACGTATTTAATCTGTATGAACTTATTTTCAACAATGTCTGCCAGGTGGAATTTTTTTTTACCAGTCAAAAGGGACATATGGAAGCAATCCGCCTTGACCCTGGCTGCATCAGTCCTGTGGGATTTGAACCCCACGAGAAAATGCTTCCCTATTCAAAAAGATCTTTTCCAGGATATCTTCTCCTTTTTGAGTATTTCACCTTTCCTGAAAAATTTCTGTTTTTTGATTTAACCGGGTTTGAGAAATTGAAATCTAGAAAAATCGGTACATCTCTTACCATTAAAATACACCTTAACAAAACTTTAAAAGAGGATATTGTTGTCAATCAGGATACATTTCAACTCAATGCAGCTCCGGCAGTAAACCTTTATAAGAAAATCGCTGAACCTGTGAGAGTGGGACAACAAAAAACCGAATACCGGGTGATTCCTGATTTAAGACGAAGAAATGCCACTGAAGTTTATACGGTTGATCAGGTCAAGGCGGCATCGGTTTCCGGGGAGACCGTTAAGGAGTACAGGCCTTTTTACTCCATTCGCCACCATCTTTCAGATGATGATTCAAAAGGGGACAGAGTTTTCTGGCATATTCAGCGTCGGCCTTCAGGCAGACAGGGTGACAAAGGTACGGAAATATATCTTTCTTTTTCAGATCTGAATATGAATCCTGCAGACCCTGCGACTGATATTCTGACGATTCACCTGACCTGTACAAACAGAGATCTTCCTGCCAGACTGCCTTTTGGGGCTGCCAAAGGAGATTTTACCATGGAGCTTGCGGCACCGATAGAAAAAATTTTGTGTATGATCAAGCCCTCCTCAACACGGCGGCCCTTTCTTGGAGGCGCACTTCAGTGGCGGCTTATTTCCCACCTCTCCCTTAATTATATCTCCATCGTAGAAGGAGGAGAGGACGCTTTAAAAGAAATTTTGAAACTCTATGATTTTGAAAATTCAACATCCACAAAGCAACAGATCAGCGGGATTGTTTCATTGAAATCCCGTCATGTTACAAAACGAATCAAAGAATCTTTTTGTCGGGGAGTAGAGATTACCATTACCCTGGATGAGGATAAATTTGTAGGGTCCGGACTTTATTTATTTGCCTCTGTTTTAGAGAGATTTCTTGCCCAATATGTTTCGGTTAATTCATTTTCCCAGCTTGTTTTGAAAACCATTCAGAAAAAGGAGGAGTTAAAGAGGTGGCCCCCAAGAAGCGGCAATCAGATATTGGTATAGAAACGAAACTCTATGATGCATTCTATGAATTTTCGTTTTTTAAAGCTGTGGAGCTTCTGGAAAAATTTGCCCCGGACAAAAAAAGGCTGGGTAAAACCCTGGAGCCTGGAAAGGAGCCTGTCCGTTTTTCAGTTAAACCGGGATTTGTCTTTCCGGCAAGTGACATTTCAGACTTAAGGGAGAGCACCGACAAAGGGCAAGCAGAGATGGAAGTGGCATTTATGGGGCTTATCGGTCCTTCCGGTCTTCTTCCCAACTGGTACAATGAGCTTGCAATAGAAAGAGAAAAGAAAAAGGATCATACATTTGTTGAGTTTCTCAATATTTTTCATCATAGACTGATATCCCTTTTTTATCTTGCCTGGAAAAAACCAAGGTTTCCTGAGAATTATCGGCCAGGGGCCGGAGACCGCCTTTCCAGATATGTTATCAGTCTGGCAGGACTTGGAACATCTGGAATGGTAGGAATGCTGGGCCTTCCAAGGGAATCCCTTACTTTTTACAGTGGCCTTCTTTCCCTGCCTATGGCATCGGCAGCAAGTATAGAAGCGGCCATTGAGTATTTTTCAGGATCACAGACCACGGTGGACCAGTTTGTGCAGCGTGATGTTTTTCTGGAGGAAGATGACTTTACGAGTCTTGGTGCCGCCAATGCAACCCTTGGAAGTGATGCCATTTGCGGAACCACGGTTAAGGAGTGCCAGACCAAATTCAGGGTAAACCTCGGTCCTGTGGGCTATCAGAAATATATGAGGCTCATGCCGGTGGGAGATCTGCTCCTCCCGGTTTTTTCCCTGATCAGGTATATGGTGGGAATAGAATTTGAGTTTGAAATCAGAGTATTCCTGAAAAAAAAGGAGGTACCCATGTGTGTTCTCGGTGAGGAAGGCCCGGGCAAGACTTTCCTGGGATGGACCACCTGGATGTCAACTTCAGGATATAATTTTCAGGAGGATCAATATATTACTTTTCAGGAGGTTGATCTACAGCAGTTGAAAATATCAACCCAGAAATAACCTTAATCCTAAATTCTAAAAGGAGCCAAAATGTCTATATCAAACCTTAAATCTCTCATTGGTAAATTGAACACTGCCTGCCGAAAGAGTTTGGAGTCAGCTGCCGGTCTGTGTCTGTCCAACACCCATTATGATGTGGAATTGGAGCATTTTTTCTTAAAACTCCTTGATATTCAGAATACGGATTTCCACAAAATAATAGGCTATTTTGAAATAAATGAATCCCATCTTATCTCCGATCTTACAGATGCAATTGGAAAATTTAAAACAGGGAATGCACGAACGCCTGCCCTTTCTCCCAGAATTCCCCAGATGATCAAGGAAGCCTGGCTTTCCGCATCCATTGATTTTTCAGTGTCTGCTGTTCGGTCCGGTCATATTCTTTTTGCTCTTTTATCCAGCCAGGAATCGGCAAGAGGGCTTTATTCCAGTTCTTCTCTTTTTGAAAAAATTTCTGTTGAAACCTTAAAAGATTCTTTTATGGATTTAACATCAGGTTCCATTGAAGAGGAGGAAGAGGCCTCTCAACTGAGCAGTTCTCCTGAAGAGGCGAAAGACATGCAAAAGGCCTCTGCAGCAGGTCCGTCCCTTGCCCAGTATACGATCAATCTCACGGAAAAGGCCAGAAATGGTGAGATAGATCCTGTTTTGGGACGGGATTTTGAGATACGCCAGATGGTGGACATTTTGATCCGGCGCCGGCAGAACAATCCCATTCTTACCGGTGAGGCAGGGGTTGGGAAAACAGCAGTCGTTGAGGGCTTTGCTTTGAGAATAGTACAGGAAGATGTTCCGCCTGTGCTGAGGAACGTTGCCATTCATACCCTTGATTTAGGACTTCTCCAGGCAGGGGCAGGGATTAAAGGTGAATTTGAAGACAGGTTAAAATCGGTAATCAATGAGGTGAAAGCGTCTCCTGTTCCGATCGTCCTTTTTATTGATGAGGCCCATACCCTTATCGGGGCAGGGGGAGCCGCCGGATCAGGAGATGCTGCAAATCTTTTGAAACCAGCTCTTGCAAGGGGAGAGCTTCGGACCATTGCAGCGACCACCTGGGCAGAATATAAAAAATATTTTGAAAAGGATGCAGCAATGGCAAGAAGGTTCCAAGTGGTGAAAATTGAGGAACCTGATGAGGCAAAGGCTTTGGTAATGATGCGTGCCATTGCTCCTTTTCTTGAAAAACACCATAATGTGATGATAACGGATGAAGCGCTGAAAGAGACGGTTCACTTATCCTCCAGGTATATTTCCGGCAGGCAGCTTCCTGATAAGGCGGTGAGCGTACTTGATACGGCCTGTGCAAGGATTGCTATTGGACTGACCACAAATCCTCCTGCCGTTGAGGATGCATCCCGGCAAATTGATCAGTTGAACCGTGAGCTTGTCATTCTGGAAAAGGAAACAGCCCTTGGGAAAGAACATGGGGATAGAATCACTGCCATTATAGAAGAAAGAGAAGTTGTCCAGGAACTTTTTTCCAAATTGACCGGGCAGTGGGAAAAAGAAATGGAGGTGGCCGGAGAAATCCGGGATCTGTACCATGAGATTCAGGAACTTCATGCAAAGGGAGATGAAGCAATAGAAGAACTTGAACCCAGGCAGGCGAAACTAATCGACCTTGAAGCAGAGCTTGTTAAAAGGCAGAAAGATGAACCCCTTATCCATATTACAGTGGATTCGGATACAATCTCTGCGGTGGTTTCAGGATGGACAGGAATCCCTACCGGCAGCATGCTCTCGGATGAGATAGATATGGTGCTGTCTTTAAGTGATCGGCTCAAAAAGAGAATTATCGGTCAGGATCACGGGCTTGAAGCCATTGAGCAAGTGATCCAGACGGCCCATGCCGGCATTGATGATCCGTCCAAACCTACCGGTGTGTTCATGCTGGTGGGGCCCAGCGGAGTGGGAAAAACCGAAACGGCCCTTGCCCTTTCAGAGCTTCTTTACGGGGGTGAACAGAACATGATCACCATTAACATGTCGGAATACCAGGAAGCCCATACTGTTTCCAGTCTCAAAGGATCTCCCCCGGGGTATGTGGGGTATGGTGAAGGAGGGGTGCTGACAGAGGCCGTCAGGAGAAGGCCTTACAGTGTTGTTTTACTGGATGAGATTGAGAAAGCACATCCCGATGTGACAGAGATGTTCTACCAGGTCTTTGATAAGGGCATGATGGAAGATGGTGAAGGACGTGTTATAGATTTTAAAAATACTTTGATTATTCTCACATCAAATCTGGGTACGGATTTGATTATGAAGCTATGTTTGGAAAAAGAGACAATACCCGAGCCGGGTCCGCTTGCCGAGATGCTCAGGCCTGATCTGCAGACCCATTTTAAACCCGCCTTTCTCGGACGTATGAAGGTGATTCCCTATTTTCCCATTACAGATGACAATATGAAACTCATCATCAGGCTCAAGCTTGACAGAATTGTAAAAAGAATGGCGGATAACAGAGAGATTGTGTTTGTCTATGATGAGGCAATCATAGATTCTATTGCCGAGCGCTGTACAGAGGTGGACAGTGGAGCCAGGAACGTGGACCATATCCTGACCAATACCCTGCTTCCCCAAATGAGCAGGGAGATGCTTTCAATGATGGCAAAGGGCGAGCGGATAGAGAAAGTGGAGGTGACGCTTGAGGACCAGGTATTTAAATATCAGTTAACATAAAATAACGGGGGGATATTTAATGGCAATAGTAAAAAAGAGTGGAAAATGATGAAAATAACTGATCCAACCTTGGAATATGAAGAGACCTATGATAAAATCATAACCTATGTTAATCAGGCAGATCCGGCATTTGATATGCTTACCATCAGGAACCGCTGGTTCAGCAAGGAATCAAAGCTCAGCACCGTATGCAGCACCCTGATGAAAAAAGGATTAAGATATATAAATATTATCTGTCTTTTCTGCAGGGTAAAACAATATGCCTATTATCATGATATTATGCCGCATTGACATGAATGGAATTTAAAGAGAGTGACTTTAATCAGGATAAGACAATCGCCGGGAAAGGAGGGGTGAATCTAAAATGACTATTGAGATACGGCTTGCAAATAATTGTATCCGTTTTTATAATGCAACCAATAGCCTGTCTTTACATTCCAGAGCCTCTACACGAGAAGATTTCGAACGTCTGATAAGGCGTGGCTATTCATTTGTTGCAGGTTCCCATCCAATATATGTCACAACCTTTTTGCAAACAGCCTGTGTGGCTAGTTGGGGTGAACTCAACAGGGCCTCCCGGAATTTTTCACAACGCGCAAGCCTTGGAGCCAATGCACATTTTGGAACAAGGGATTTTCTAGGCGCCTCCTGGCGAATAAGTCAGATGGATCGGAGAATAGGTGGGTCCGGTCTTGGCTCAAGAGCACCAACCCCGGAAGTTTCAAATGGGTTTGATTCTATTTCTACTAGAGAAAAAGACCATGCAATCATATTGGCAGAAGCGTGGCGCACAACTGCAATAAGAGTTCCGGATCATGCTGATTTCAATGACGTGGATGATGCTATGAAAATTTTTTACCGTGAACAGATCAATGCTGCCAAAACTTTTTATGAAGCTGCCGTTAACAGCCTGACAGGAATCCCTCAAAGTGCAAGAAGGCTATATATAGGATATTTACGAGGTCAACCGAGTGATATATGGGGGGGGTACAAAACAGCCATATTCCCAGCCCAGAGACAGATGGCAGCAAGACTTTCTTTTGCGATACTTCGAGGGTATGACCCATATTCCAACAGTCCTCCGCCATCCTCACCATTGGGTTCAATACTTGGAACTGCCTGGGATTCGGTTGAACAACTTTTACCTTGAGGTCAACAATAAGAAAAGATGAATATAAATTTTCAAATATGGTTGCAGACTATTTTTTTTAACTTTATTTAAAAAAAGAGACCCTTGCTATGTTTACACAAGAGAACAGACTCATCAGTGTTGGTACACCTCTGGGAGAGGATGAACTTATACTTGCAGGATTCACAGGAGATGAAGATTTATCATCTCTGTTCAGCTTTGAGCTGGAATTATTCTCTGAAAACAATTCTATTGATTTTCAGGAGATCATCGGCCGGAACATTACTATTTCAATCACTCTTTCAGACGAGGAAAAACGTTATTTTAACGGTATTGTTTCCCGTTTCAGCCAGGGTACAGGCAAGCAAGAGGCTGAATTGTCATCTTATACCGCTACAATGGTACCGTGGCTCTGGCTTTTGACCAAGACAGCCGACTCCAGAATTTTCCAGGAACTTTCTGTTCCAGATATTGTTGAACAGATATTTGGGGAGCATGGTTTTTCAGATTTCAGTTTCAGACTGCTTGGGAGCTACCCACCCCTTGAATATGCAGTGCAATACAGAGAAACAGATTTTAATTTTATTTCAAGGCTTTTTGAAGCAGAGGGGATCTACTACTTTTTTGAGCATGAGGATAGAAAGCATACCATGGTCATTACGGACTCCCCGGTTGAACATCATCCCTGTCCGAATCAGGAGTCTGTAAGATGCCAGTTGACAGGCGGGGGAAATGATGAGGGAGATGCTATTTTAAGCCTGGCAGTTATGAAAGAGATCCGTGCAGGTAAGTATACGCTCAATGATTTTAACTTTAAGTCCCCCAACACGGATCTTAATGTAAGTGCGGATTCAAGGGTCACACTTGGCCCGGGAGAACGGGAGATTTATGATTATCCGGGGGAATTCACACTAAGACGCCATGGCGATCATATTGTCAATATAAGGATGGAAGAAGAGGAAGCAAGGATCACCACCATGACAGGCATGAGCTCTTGCCGGTCATTTGCAACGGGTTTCCGTTTTGAGCTACAGGACTATTACAGGGAGGATATGAATGAAAAAGAGTATACCCTCACCCATATAGAACATGAGGCAAACCTCACTGAAACTTTTTCAAGTTCAGCTTCAACAGGATCACAATCCGAACTTTCATATTCAAACCATTTTACATGCATCCCCTATGAAGACCCGTTCAGACCGGTGCGCAGTACACCTAAACCGATTATTGAAGGCGTTCAGACAGCCATCGTGGTGGGGCCTTCGGGAGAAGAAATATACACGGATGAACATGGTCGGGTGAAGGTTCAGTTTCACTGGGATCGTGAAGGACAGAATGATGAAAACAGTTCCTGCTGGATCAGGGTATCCCAGGTATGGGCAGGTGCAGGATGGGGTGCCATGTATATTCCCCGTATCGGCCAGGAGGTGATCGTAGAATTTGAGGAAGGTGATCCTGACAGACCCATTATCACCGGTCGTGTCTATCACGGAAGTAACAGACCGCCATACGGGCTTCCTGCAGAAAAAACGAAAAGCACTATCAAATCAGACTCAACTCTGGGAGGTGGAGGGTCTAATGAATTCCGCTTCGAAGACAAAAAGGGGAGTGAGGAAATATTTCTTCATGGCCAGAAAGACTGGACAATTGCCATTGAAAACGATAAAAATCAAACCATTGGTCGCGATGAAACCATGAGCGTGGGGAATAACCGTACAAAGGGTGTCGGAGTGGACCAGAAAGAGACTATCGGGTCCAATAAGACAATCCAGGTAGGTGCCAATCATTCGGAAACCATTGGCGCAAACATGACCCTGGACGTTGGCAAAAATAAGACTGAAACAGTCGCCGTTAATACGGTTGAAACTATTGGTAGCGATTACCAGGTTACTGTGGGCGCGGCCATGACTGAAACCATTGGAGCAGCAAGGATTGAAGAGGTTGGTGCTGCAAAAGCGGTTACTATCGGATCAGACTATGGTGAAACTATTGGTGCAAATAAATCAGTAAAGGTTGCAAAAAGTATATCTGAATCCGCAGCAAAGGATATCGCTATTCAATCCGGAAAGAAAATATCTTTAAGTGCCGGTGATGATATTATTATTTCCGGAAATAAAAAAGGGGTTATTGAGATCAAGGATGAACTTATCATCAAGATTGGGAAAGCTTCGATAAGCTTTAAGAAGAGCGGTGATATAACAATTAAGGGGAAAAAAATAAACTTGAAAGGTTCAGGTAATATTAAATTAAAAGGTAAGAAAATTCTGGGGAATTAATATGACGATGCCTTTGGCAGATAATATCAAGGAATTTGAAATTTTACAAAAAAATGAAGGCGTTCGTGTGGGGCAAATTGTTGATATTGATGAAAACGGAAACATACTTGTGGATTATCCGGGAAATACCAGAGGCTCAATCCCTGCCCGCTTTACCCGCTCTGTAGATATTGAATCACTCAAGCTTGCCAAAAAAAATTCATGGCAGATATTGCTTGTTTTTGAAAATAATAATCCCAAATTACCTATTATTATTGATATGCTCTCATCATTAATCGACAATATCTCCGACACTGATACTTTAAAGAAATCTTCTGATTTTACCCTAGATGTGGAAGAACCCAAAGATGTTACCCTAGAGGGAAAACGACTTTTTTTTGATGCAAAAGAAGAGATTGTGTTAAAGTGCGGAAAGTCCAGCATTACGCTTACAAAGGTCGGAAAGGTGATTATACGGGGAGCCTATCTTTTGAATCGTTCAAGCGGTGTGAACAGGATTAAGGGTGGGTCTGTTCAGATAAATTAATCTGTTTCCATCCATGAATAGATATCTATAATAGAATCGAATATTTATGAAATTAGAACACATAACAGGCATGGAAGCGGGCTATACAATGGGAATGAACCATGATGGTCGTGAACTGCTGGTGGTTTGTGTTAAGGGCACCTTTACTATCCCCAAAAATGGAAGTGAGCCCGTGCTTGCCAAAGAACAGATTCCGCTTTTTGAAGCAGATGAATTTTCAGGGGAGCCTGGAATTTCAGCACCGCTTCATGAAAGTGATTATGCGCCGCACAAGCCTTTTTGTGATGTATTGCTTAACGGCAGTGCTTACGCTCCTAAAGGAAAACCAGCCGTTAAAGTGCCTGTTTCACTGCAAATAGGGCCAATTTCCAAATCATTCAATGTCGTGGGTCACAGAGTCTGGAAAAACGGACTATTGTCTTTTAAAGCCGGTAGGCCTCAGCGGTTTGAAGTAATGCCGTTTTCATATGATACGGCATTTGGCGGAGTGGATTCTAACCATACGAATCCCAAGAAACATGAAGCCTGTATGCAAAATCCTGTTGGCCTTGGATTTCATAGTTTTCTTAAATCCGAGTTTATAAAAGGCAAATCCCTGCCCAATACGGAAAGACCGGGAAAATCCGTATCAAAACCAAACGGGAAATATGAGCCTCTGTCCTTTGGGCCTGTCGGCCGTGGGTGGCAGCCAAGGTACCCATTGGCCGGAACCTATGATCAAAACTGGGTCGACAATTTTTTTCCGTTTTTGCCTGCTGATTTCAACGAAGCTTATTTTCAGGCAGCCCCGGAGGATCAGCAAATGCCTTATCCCAAAGGGGGTGAAGTTGTAGGCCTTCTTAATCTTACTCCTGAAGGACGTACGATTTTCAGGCTGCCTGCTAAAAGTATGGTGGTAACGTTTTTTTTAAAAAATAATAAAAAAAAAGATATCCCGGCAATGCTCGATACTATAATGATCGAACCGGATAATGGATTCTTTACCTTAACATGGCGGGCATCACTTTTCTTGAAAAAAAATATGCTTGAGGTAGAACTTGCGCTCATTGCCGAAAGTAAAGAGGACCGGTAAAAATTGTTTTCCAAAAAGAGATATCATTTCCTTTATTTGAAAAAGAAAAAGGTGAAGATGAAGGTGAAGAATCATAAATTGTCGGAGGAGGTTTAATTGCAAAGTATTTCAATCTGTGCTTCCGGTATGGTGACAGGTGTCGGGCTGACAGCCCCTTCAAGCTGTGCTGCTATCCGGTGTGGAATTGATAACTTTCAGGAAACACGCTTCATGGACAATAGCGGGGATAGGATCATTGGCAGTTCTGTTCCGCTTGATCCATCCTGGCGCGGTGGAGCAAAGCTTGTAAGTCTTTTTGCTCCGGCAATTCGTGAATGTATGAATGCATTAAAAAATGAGGATTTTGAAAGAATACCGCTTTTGCTTTGTATCGCTGAAAAAGACCGTCCGGGAAGAGCAGAAGAGCTTGATGATCACCTGCTTGATGAAGTGCAGGATGAGTTGAAAACTCGTTTTCATGAAAGGTCAGCAGTAATTTCCCAGGGACGTGTGGGGGGGGTAAAAGCGGTCAAAATGGCCATGGATTTATTTTATCAATCACAATTACCCTATTGCATTGTTGCCGGTGCAGACTCCTTTTTAGTTGCAGGGACTTTGACCGCTTTTGAAAAAAAAGACAGACTTCTAACCGGAAATAATTCAGACGGTTTTATTCCGGGAGAAGCCGGTGCTGCTGTTATTTTATGTCCCGGAAATCAAAAATTTGATGAACATATGGATATTAAAGGAATCGGTTTTGGTAAAGAGGATGCTTTTATTGATTCCGGTGAACCTTTCCGTGCTGAAGGTCTTGTACAGGCTATCAGGGAAGCGTCAAAAAATTCCGGTATGACAATTGATGATCTGGACTACCGTATCACAGATGCGAGTGGTGAACAATACGGATTTAAAGAGGCAGCCCTTGCCATGACCCGGACTTTAAGAAAACGAAAAGAAGAATTTGATATCCGGCTTCCATCTGACTGTGTGGCTGAAGTGGGTGCAGCCATTGTTCCTATTGCCCTGGGCGTAGCCAATGCTGCGGCAAAAAATGGCTATGCGCCGGGAAAAGGCGTTCTCTGCCATTTTGGTAATGATGATGGGCAGCGGGCTGTTATGTTTTTACGATTTTGCAATAGTGGAGGTGCCTAATGGGAAATGATGTGTTTGCCAATGGGAGGGAAATATCCTGCAAGGCGGCAGATGGTAAGTCTATCTGTGCCTTTCCTGATGTCGCTTTTACGCCCCCTGAAAATCCGACCACACCCCCGGGAGTGCCGATTCCCTATCCAAATACAGGAATGGCCAAAGATATGACTTCCGGCACTAAAAAGGTCAAAATTTCAGGAAAAGAAGTGATGCAGAAGAATAAGTCATATTTTAAAAAGAGCACTGGAGATGAGGCGGGCAGTGCGGCAAAGAAGGGTGTTCTCACCAGCACAAACATGGGTAAAGTATACTTCAACAGCTGGTCCATAAATGTGAAGTTTGAGGGAATGAATGTGGTGCGCCATTTGGATTTGACGACACATAATCATATGTCGATGCCAGGGAATACGCCGCCTTGGCCATATATTGATTCTATGGCTATAGACATTGAAAAGCCTGAAGGAGCGAAAGGCAAAAAGGATCTTGGCAAAAAAGAGCTTGATAAAGAGAAAAAGAAAAAGAAAAAGAAACTATCAAATGGTCCCATTGATTACAAAGATAGTAAAATTGCCGGTAAAGACGTTTTAAACCGAATATTAAGCTCTCCACCGAACGATGATTTCAATGAGTCCAACTAAAGGAAAATTTAATAAAAGGAATAAAGAAATTATCAAAATGCCAATAATACCTGAAATAATGTCCCAACATGCCGAGGAAGCAGCTTTTCTTTGGCTCCAGCGCAACTATGCAGTGCATGAGCCGCACTACTCTCTTTCTGATTTGACACTCCTTGATGATCGCGTTGAGGCACATATTGATGGATTGCGTATTGCGGGAAATGAAGGATGGGAAATTGTAAAGGATGAGCTTGCATGGGAAGAAGCAGGTGAAGTATTTACGGCATCTATACTTGCTTTTGAAAGTGATATTGAAGATCGAATTCAAAGTATTCTTGAAACAGGCAGCAGTGAATATGAACTCTCATGCGGTTTAATTTCTGCTCTTGGCTGGTTATCCTTTGATAAGATAAACAACAATGTTCAAAATCTTCTGTCTGTTGATTCCCCGGATTTTCGGCGTATCGGTCTTGCTGCATGTGCTGTGCATCGGCATGATCCAGGGCAATTATTAATAACCGCTTTATCTGATGATGATCCTATGTTGAGAACCCGCGCGCTTCAAGCTGTGGGTGAACTGGGGCGAAAAGATCTCTTGCCCATGCTTACAGATCATTTTAATGAAAAAGATGAAACCTGCAAATTTTCGGCTGCCTGGTCTGCCGGGCTATTTAAAAGCAAATCTGCTGTTTCGGTTTTACGCAATATTGCAGAGGACGGGGGGAGATATTCAGAAAAAGCCTGTGCCATGGCTGTTAGAAATATGAACCTTCCAGATGCTCATGCATGGCTGCGAGAGCTCGCGCAAAAACCGGAATTTATCAGACTCACAACCACAGGTTATGGCGTGATCGGTGATCCCGGGATGATTCCATGGCTGATCCAAATGATGGAAGTCCCGGAAATAGCCCGGGTTGCGGGTGAATCATTTACAATGATTACCGGAGTTGATATCGCCTATGAAGATCTTGAAGGCGAGTGGTCTGAAGGATTTGAAGCAGGCCCAACAGAAAATCCGGAAGATAAAGATGTTGATCTGGACCAGGATGAAGACCTCCCATGGCCGGAACCCTCTTTAATTTCAGAATGGTGGAATAAGAACAAAGGATTATTTAAAAACAATACCCGTTATTTGCAAGGCGAACAAATGTCATTAAAAAATTTTATAAATATACTTAAAACAGGTTTCCAGCGACAGCGTGCAGCAGCTGCCATTGAACTTGCAATGCTTCAACCCGACCGAGTACTTTTTGAAGTGCGCGCACCCGGCAACCTTCAAAAAGAACTATTGTCATCTCAAGGTTTGGTGTAATTTTTTAGTTAACCAAAGAATTTTTGAAATACAGATCCTGTTTTCTTTTTTAAAGGTTTCTCAATGTTTTTCCGGGGATCTATATCTTTTATTTCATCTTGCGGTGGTATGTTTATTTCAGCCATACGGCCCCCTTCCATAAAATGGAATGCGGGTCCATTAGTTGTGAGAAAGAGTTTGTCTCCTGGTGTTAAGGCAGAAGGGGAAATAATCGGCTGATTATTTATCAGTACCTGATTACGACCGGTAAGGTCCTTAACCCTGTAACTTCCCTGGGTGAAAAAAACTTGAATGTGTCGTTCAAGCAATGATGGATGATCCAATGTCAAATCACAGTCTGCATGGGTTCCAATGGTTATTGGAAGCTCATTGAATGATTGCAGAACCGGTCCGTATTGAATAATCAGGGGTGCTTTGACTGTTTCGACTTGAATTCCGGGTTGAGGAGGTTGAGATTGAGGCACAGGTTGAGGCACAGGTTGAGGCACAGGTTCAGACGGCATTTCATAAGTGCTGTTATGGGGCTTCCGGGATGGTTGAATCCGGTTATCAGGTGCTTCTTCTATAGTTTCACCAACCCGGGTTAAAAAACTGACTTTGGGGCCGCCCTGGGTGAAAATTAACACATCCCCGTTTTTTAGATAGGCCTCGGTTACCCGCTCGCCATTGACAAAGGTTCCATTGGTGCTGTGGTCAACAATCTTAAACTGGTTCCCTTCCCTGGTTATATTTGCGTGTTTTCGAGATATGACAACAAGATCCCGGGGGAATTGAAGATCACAGGATGTGTCGCGGCCAATGGCTATCTCATTGCCGGAAAATTCCTGAATTTCTCCTTTCAGGGGGCCGTGGATGTGTATAAGCTGGACAATAATTGAAATAGGCTGTTTCATTCTGAAGTACTCTGCTTTATACTTTCAAGTCTTTTAAAAAGCATTTCAGCCTTTTTTAGATTAGGTGTCACGTCCTTATAATCAGGATCGATTTTTTTAACCATTTTCCATTCCTCAATTGCTCTATTCAACTGCTCTTTGCCAAAATAGTGGATACCAAGATTATAATGTTTTTCTTTATATGTTGTTAGGCATTTTTCAATGTAATTCGGGCATTTCTCGCAGTTTTTATCATACTTGAAAGCAGATTCAAAATTATCTTTTGCCGACAGATAGTCCTCTGAATTATACAATGTTAAGGCATGCTGGAAATGAGATTTGGAAAGGTAATCAGAGAGGGATTCATCGTCTGGATCAACTTCTTTTGCTGCTAAAAACAGAGGGATTGCCTCCGGGTATTTCTTTTGGTTGAACAGCTTGGTTCCCTGTACAAAATGATCTGGAACTTTTTTTTCTAAAGATGGTGGAATTACCTCCTGTTCAGTCTCTTCTGAAGGTGGGATTGTTTCCTGTTCAGTCTCTTCTGAAGGTGGGATTGTTTCCTGTTCAGTCTCTTCTGAAGGTGGGATTGTCTCCTGTTCAGTCTCTTCTGAAGGTGGGATTGTCTCCTGTTCGGTCTTTTCTGAAGGCGTAATTGTCTCCTGTTCAGTCTCCTCTGAAGATACCACTGTCTCTTGTACAGTTTCCTCTACAGGATCTTGCCTGGGCTCCGTGATTTCATCAGCAGGTTGTAAAATTGTTTCAGGTTCAGCGCTTGTTTCTATTGTTGCCGTCTCTATCTCTTTCTCTGGTTCACTGACGGCAGTAACAGAAATTTTGGTTTTTTGTGAATTGAGATAATTTTTCTGCTTCTGTTGAAGGCTCAATAGAGTGACGCTTTCAATGACAGGTATTTTCAGTTTTTCTCCAACACGAACTTTTGTAACATCTTTTAAAATATTGAATCTGCCAATGATGGAGTGTTTTTTAAAATCTCCATAGTAGATCATGGCAAGTTGTGAGACACTCTCTCCATACAGGAGTGTATGGATGATATAATCCTTGCTTTCGTCGAAAACTCCGCCGGGTGTCAGCCGTTCCTTTGCCTCTTTATAGTCAGGCCAGTTCTGAAGGGCACTAAGGTACTCTTTCCTGGCGGATTCATATTTTCCTTGTTCATCAAATCGTACTCCTTTTTTGTAATGGAGTTGTGCTTTTTCCCAAAGCTTAGATAGAATCTCTTTTTTATGCCGGACTGCTTCTCTATTTTCAGGATCAATGGTAAGAGCAAGCTTATACTGTTCCAGGGCACTGGAAAAAAGGCTCTCTCTTTCAAGGGATTCTCCCTTTGCAATGTGTTGCTGGATAAGTTCGGGCTCATGTGAATCGGGTTTTTTAGAAGATGAGATACATCCGGAAATCAACACTGTAAATAGTACTATTGTTGTCAGTATTTTATAAATTTTCATAGCTCATATCACTTTAAAGAGAGGTTATTAAATGTTTTCAATCTTGAAATAAAAGATTTCATATCCTTTTTTAATATCATATCCCTTTTTAAAGCAAGGGGATTTGAAAAAAAAGGATTACTGCCCCTTTCAACTGTAACTGCCATTCTATATCCGACAGATTCCGCTATTTTCAGCAAGTCTGGACTGTACCGCCCATATGGAAAGGATAGACAAATGGTGTCCTGACTTAGCTCTCTGTCTATGATCTTTTTTGACAGGAAGACTTCTTCCTTTATATGATTGTAAAAAGTATCAGCGGTTTCATCCGGCTGTTTTTGCGTCAGATCCCTGTGGGATACTGTGTGGGAGCCGATGGTAAACCCATGGGCTTTGAGCGTCCTGAGATCCTCCCAGGACATAGCTTTTTTAGAAATACCAACATAATTGGTATAAACAAAAATAGTTGCCGTGAATTCATATTTTTTTAAGATGGGCCAGGCAACATCATATACAGACCTGTAGCCGTCATCCATGGTAATGAGCACAGATTTTTTCGGTATCTGACCACGGTACTCCAAAAAATCCAGTAGATTTTTCGGAGAGATAACCCTGTATCCGTTATCCTTAAGATATTTCATCTGTTGATTAAAAACATGGGACGGTATGGTAAGAGGGGAGCTTCTATCTGTCCCGAATTTATGATAGCATAAAATTGGGACGCTCTGATATCCGTTTTCAAAAAGTCCTCCCATATTTTTTTCTTTCAAGGGAATTGCCACAAAAGAGTCCTCCCTGAGAGTGTTTATATTATTGGCGTCTTCAATTTTCCAAACCCATTTTTTATCTCCAAGATGGATAGTGGCAAGCTGTGCAAATGAACCCTCCTTTTCAAGTTTGCATAGGGCATAATCATTGGATTTATATATCAAAGACCCGTGTTGTACGGGTGAATTCTTAGCAACACAGGATGTAAAAAAAATAACAAAAATCAAACATGTAAGTATTAATGCTACTTTACCATTACCCATTGTTAACCTATAATATGATTCAATTTTATGATTTTGTATTATGAACATTTTCCTATGATATTACAATACTTTTTTCATTTTATGAATTCTTATAATCAATGCTCTATATGTGAAAAAACGGGTAAAAATGCATAAGTGTCTTGACAGCAACATTTTTTTTATATAGGTCAAAATAATGGATTGTTTTTATTAGTTTTTTCCATTGCATCCTGATGATGATGACCATTTTTGCATGGATGTTATGGTTTGAGCGTTTCTGGGAGGATGGAAGTTCACATGACCGCAAAAACAAAAAGAACCATTAAGCTAACCGGGAAAAAAATGATATGGTGTCTGGTTGCATGGTTTGTTCTCTGTACAATTTTTTATATCTTCATCCAAACTTTGGAAGGTAATCGCAAGCAAAAGTTAATTAAGATTGGTGTTTCCATATCAAAAGATATCTCAAGCCAGTCCGGATTGCCTCTTTTGGAAAGAGATATCAAACACTTAAGCCAGGTCATAGAGAAAATAACAGAAAAATCTGAAGTGGTTTTTGCATCAATTATTGACCATAAAAATAAAATAATTGCCTATACTGACCAGGATCAGTTTTTCACCCTTAACAAGCAGAGATCAGCTGTACTTGATGATGTTCATTACTGGAAAATATCCAATTCAAATCACCAAAGGGTGATGAATTTTTCTTCTGAAATTACCTTTTCCGGTACCAGGGTCGGAGAAGTGTTCATAACACTTGCCACAGAAAATATCGGGCAGTTAAAACGTTCATTTATTCTTTTTGCAGTATTAATTCTGCTGGCAATCGTTTTTCTATTTGGAATAGCTAATTATAAGGATTATCTTCCATGGTGGAACGCCTTGAATACGAAATTAAAATTTTCTCCAAAACCTTTTTTAAAGGATTTTGGCGATTCTGAAATTTCATGCCCCCTTTGCGGCAATCATGAGAACTTTTCTATGAACGGCTTCCAGATGCCTGACCTTGAGAAATTTCCTGTTTTTAAATTATATTCTGGAACTAATAAACCAGTACTGCTGGAAGATATGGCAAAGATTGAGGAATTAAGCCGGGTTAGACGACTTATAATAGTTCAGTGTACCGGTATTATTAACAAAGTTACGGTCGAATAAAAATAATGTTTTATCGTTAATTTGGAGAATAATTATGACTGCCAGTGACAAAGTGGCGACAACCATCACATGGGCCAA
This sequence comes from Desulfobacula sp., assembly GCF_021107415.1. The sequence goes on along the minus strand of NZ_JAIOSW010000344.1, from coordinate 19,186 downwards.
ACAACTGGCAACCGGAACGTATGCAGGTTTGGCAGGAAGATTACTAAAGAATGAATTCATAAGCAGAAGTAAAAAACCCCTGGTGATTTATTTCCTGTTTTTTATCCTGATCTCGTTGGCTGGTCATCTTTCCATTCGAAATTACCAGGAAGAACACAGGGAGACCTTTATTGACACCGGGCTTCAGGCTGTAACCAATATGGGTGAAAAAATCAGTGCTCCTATGTTGGAGAACGATATTCTCACGTTGAATGTTGCAGTGGGAGAGTTGGAGAAAAAGAATAACCCGGTTTTTACTGCAATCCTTGATCATGATGGGAAAATCATTGCCCATAGCGAGCCTGATGCCATTGGCAATCAATATATTTCTGAAAATGGTGTCGAAATATTGAAAACAGATGATGATATCTCAATAAGTCGGATAAACTACAAGGGGAATGCAATAATAAGCTTCACAAAGGAGATCTTTTTTTCCAAAATTAAAATAGGGAAAATTATTTTTGGAGTTAATGCCCAAAAATTGGATAAGGCGCTTGAAAAATACAATAAGCTGCTTGCTGGTTTGTGGATAATAAATATTATCATTTTTATCGGTGCATTGTTTTTTACGGACAGGTATTTAAGAAAAAAAAGAGCAAGACTGCTTGAAGAATTTGAAAAGACAGACAAACTGGGTCCCTATCTGCTTAAAAAAAAGATTGCCCAGGGTGGAATGGCTGAATTGTACCTGGCTGACTACATTCGGGGAGATGGCTTTAAAAGAACCGTTGCCATAAAAAAAATATTGCCTCATCTTGCCCAGAATCAAGATTTCGTGGATATGTTCATAAGGGAAGCGCGTCTTGCAGCTATGCTTCAACACCCAAATATTGTACAGATCTTTGATCTTATGAAACTGCATAATTCAAGCTTTATTGTAATGGAATTTGTGGATGGAAAAAATCTTGCAGAGATCATGGCCCATGAAAAAAAAGGCCTGCCAGTGGATCTTTCCATATTTTTGATTCAAAAGATCAGTTCAGGGCTTTATTTTTCCCATACGAAAAAAAGTGCTGAAACCAACGAACCTCTGAATATAATTCATAGGGATGTCAGCCCCCAGAATATGCTGATATCCTTTAAAGGTGAAGTTAAAATAAGTGATTTTGGAATTTCCAAGGCCAGATCCGAACCAAGTTTTACCCAGGCGGGTGTGATCAAGGGTAAATTGTCATACCTTTCCCCGGAGCAGGCTCTGGGAAAAGAGACGGATCACCAGTCAGATTTATACGCCCTTGGTATAATCTTCCATGAAATACTTTCCGGGAAAAGGCTGTATCATTTCAGCAATGAATTGGAAGCCTTGAGCACCATTCCCAAAATTAATATCACGCCTATCATCCAATTAAGGCCTGATGTCCCGGACGAGCTTAATGATATTGTTATGAAGTGCCTGGAAAAAGATAAAGGCATAAGATACAAGTCAGGGAAAGAAATAAATGATGACCTGGCACAACTCAGAAAACGGTTGAATATCGCCTATGATGAATCTAACCTGGTAGAATTCATGGTTCAAAGGTTTAAATAAGATGGCCGGATTTTTTTTGTTTGGAAAAACAGATAAAGGTCTTCGCAGAAAGAAAAATGAAGATACCTTTTTAGTAAATGAAGAGAAAGGATTTTGCCTTGTTGCAGACGGAATCGGGGGGGCGGCAGAAGGAGATATAGCAAGTCAAATATTTGCCAGGACAGCCCAGGAAGTTTTTTCCAGGAAACAAGACACTGATAATATGGAATCTGAATTGGTCCAAAAAACCTTTCAAATTGCCAATGACAGTATATTAAGGTATGCAGAAAACAATTCAGCACGCAAAGGCATGGGATGCACAGCGGAATTGCTGGCATTTAGTTCCAATCGTTTTGTTCTTGGTCACATGGGTGACAGCCGGGCCTACCGCCTTCGCAGGGGGAAGTTAAAACAGCTGACCACTGATCATTCTCTAGTGCAAGAGCAGCTGGATCAGGGCATGATCACTAAGGCGGAAGCAACCCACCATTCTTTTAAGAATGTAATTTTAAGGGCAGTGGGAATTAAGAAAAACCCATCCCTGGATATTTTAAGGGGAAATATTATTTCCGGAGATCTCTTTCTCCTCTGTTCAGACGGTCTGACAGATATGATAGAGGATTCTTTGATTAAAAAGCACATGGATTCAAGGACAGGTATTGAAGAAAAAGTTGAGAACCTTATCCATGAAGCCAATGCCAATGGGGGGAAAGATAATATTTCTGTTGTAATGGCTGAAATTTTGTCCCCATCCATTTAGTTAGTGCCTGATCAAATTTCTGTTTATATTCCGGCTATGTTAAATCGGCAATATTCATACTTCGGGAACGATTAAACCCAATATTTATTTTTTGTCCAACCATATTTTTTGATGTGAGTTGTTTAAAGATGTCCGGATGGTTTTGTGTTCTGGCGATAAATCGGAAATTGTCCCGGGTTTTTCCATAAAGCACTGCATAGGAAGGTTCATGATTATTTGCATAGATAATAGTATAGGTCTCAATGGTTCCGGATCCGTTGACCTGATCTTTGATTTTTACGGGATCATTTCCTGAAAAACGATTCTTTTGATCTGCTATATCATGATCTTTGAATTCTCCCTTTAAAGGCTTTGAACCATAGACACCGGCCGCATGTTTATGCATAAACCAGCCAAGGGCCGTGACAAGGCCATTTGATTTCTCACCAATGGAAATTTTTTCAGCAAGAGTGGCTGCCCCGTGGAGACTGTAATTATTACCAGGGCCCCCAAAAAAACCAAGGCCTCCGGTCAGAGTAAGCGGCCTTGTGTCATCATCTGCTATCCCGATCATTTTTTTTGCAATGGAAACCGCACAGGGGAAACATGAATAAAGATCAAAACACTCCAGGCTTTCCAAAGGCATACAGGATCTTTTCAATGCTTTTTCAACAGCGGCCTTAAGTGGCGGGCTTGAGGTGAAATCAGATTTTTCAATCATAAAGCGCTGCCGGTCTTCAGCATACCCGCCCCCAAGGAAATAGACGGTCTGCCGGTCTTTTTGTGAATATTTTTTTGCTGTTTCTTCTGACATTAATATGATAGCTGCCCCTTGATCCACAGTAACAAATGAATTCATGTACTTGGTATAGGGAAAGGCAACGGGCCTGTTGGTCGGGCCGGGTGTGATGATTTCTTCCGGGGTTTTCATGGATTTTGTCCAGGCATAGGGATGATCCACAGCGATCTTGCTGAAGTCAGACCACATTTTCCCGATTTTCATCAGGTAAGCTTGCAGATCCAGGCCGGATGCAGACCATAGTGCAGTCTCAAAAAGCGGGAACCCCTGCAGGGGATGTTCAATCCCATATAAATTTTCCAAAGGAGTGGAACCGATAAGATCATCCTTGGAATAATCTTCTGGTATGCCTCTGAACAGAGCACTTTCAAACTTTTTTTGCTTTTTTCCTCTTTGGACGTAGGCTTCGGCACCCACAATGAGAACAGAATCCAGTTCATTTCGGGCAATCATACCGGCAGCAATATTGATTATCGTCTGTGGAGAGTTTCCCCCAATTCCTGACACATGGGTAAATTTTGGTGCGGCGCCTAATTTTTGGGCAAGCTGTTGGGCCGGCGCAGTGTAATGATGGCTTAAGGTCCTGACAACCATGATTCCGTCAAGAGTTGTCAAACCCTTTTTGGAAACCATTATTTTTGCGGCTCTATTGGATGCCTGTTCCATCAAACCCATGGGATCTTGTGGTATACCATTCAATTCTTTTGGCTGAGTGATCTGGCCCCATCCCGCAACAACAACTCTTCGTTCCATAGCGTCCGCATCCTCATTTCAACTATTGATATGTACTATTCCAGTGATTCCAGCATGCTTAAGAATTCAATCGGGGCAAAGGCTGGTATTTTTGATTTTTTAAAATCTTTAATATTTCTGGTTATAATGTACTCTGCTCCTGCGTGCCGTGCCGATTCATGAAGAACCGAATTTTCAAAATCAGTAAATTTTGATTTTAATGCATTCTCTATTACCACCCTGTTAACCGAGGCTATTTCAAACAGCGCCATTATCGAATGAATGCTTTCAACGGCTTTTTCTTTATGCAGAGACTTTGATAACAGGTAATGAATTGTCGTTACCGTGGTGGCGCAAAGAAAACCATTGAGTTCTGAACGCTCGACTTTTGACATTAAATAGGAGGCATGTTCACAGAAAGGCCTTCGGTCAAGAAGAACATCTAATATGATATTTGTGTCAAAGAGCACTTTCATAAATGTTTATTTTCTAAATAGCTTTTGTAGTTATCTTTTGAAAAATTTGAATTTTTTATGATACCTTTTAGGGACTGAACCGTTGGGGTAAGTGAACGGGTCTTTTTTAATTTTTCATTTCTAATAACTACGAAAAAATCAGAGACAATTTTTGAAACAGATTTACCCGTTTTGGCAGAATATTCTTTAGCGGATGCAATAAGATGCTCATCAAGCCTTAATGTGAGTTTTGTATTCACGTCTCCCTCTTCTATTTTTATAGCGCCGGGCTTTTTTAATAATAATATACGGCAATAGGGTGGGGCTGTCAATTATAGTTTAACATTATAGTTTGATATTTGTCCTGATATAAGTAATATTGACCAATTCTGTCGAATAATAATCGTCATACGGAAAATATAAATTTAAAACACAGAAGGAAACAGGGAATATGGGAAAACCGGTATTGTTCGAAACCAAAGAAGGAATAGCGATGATTACTTTGAATCGACCGGAGAAGCGTAATGCCATTAACCGGGAATTTCTAATCCATTTTTATAATTGCCTTGATGAGGTTTCAAGCAATGATAAGATTCGGGTAGCTATCATCACAGGAAACGGTAAATCATTTTGTGCCGGGCTTGATCTGTCTGTGATTAAAACAGAGAATCTTTTTGATCCTCGCGGAGATGGAAAAGACTTGCCGGATGTCTTTGAAGATTGTAAAAAGCCCATAATCGGAGCTATCAACGGCCATGCCATCACAGGCGGTTTTGAGATAGCCTTGAACTGTGATTTTCTTATTGCTTCGGAACATGCTTGTTTTGCTGATACCCATGCAAAAGTGGGGATTCATCCCGGATGGGGAATGACCCAGCTTCTACAGCAGGCAGTGGGCCAGCGAATGGCCAAACAGATCTCTTTTACCTGTCAATTTGTTTCTGCCCAAAAGGCCATGCAATGCGGTCTTGTCAACGAAGTGGTTCCTCATGGGGAACTTATATCCCGCGCTAAACAGATATCAACAGAAATCTGCGCTGTAAATCAGGAGATGCTGGGAGTTGTAAAAGATTTGATCAAGTATAAAAACCATGTCACACGGCAAGAATCTTTGGCTCACGAACGTAAAGGATTCAGGAAATTTGTGGGAAAGTTCTTAAAGCATAGCAAAGCAAATACAGTGTGAAAGTTGCCATATATTGCACCCCAAATAGCATCCTGAGCCATTCTTCCGCATTAAGCTGAATATAAGATCATTTTTTTCAAATCATCTGATGTGGGTTTTGAAAAATACAGTCAATAAAATTGACTGTTGCACCTGATGACGAAAAAATACAGGACGCTATATTGTGGTTGCTTGTTTTTGAATGAAAATGTGGACTAACAGAGGATAGTCTATGAAGAATTTCAAATTAAAAAATCAAGCCTAAATAGATAATAGTCCTCGCCCATAAAGTTCATCAAGATTTGATCTGGTATCATTTTTTTAGGTCAGAAGATTGATTCAAGATATTTGGGTGGCAATAAAGAATTTGGGTATCAATGAACATGCATACTCGATAGTAGACCACGCAGTTTAGCCGCCACCCAAAGAGGGTAGTTTGAGAATAGATGCTCGATCCGCATCCGGTAATCTTTAACATAATCAACAAATTTTGCTCTCTGGTTTCCCCGGATAAGTCGGCGTACTGCACTCACTGTATCGGATGCAAGGCTTGTATGTATCACATATAGGAATAAAGCCTGTCTTCGTTCTTCATCCTCTTCCTTTTCACATAGTTCCGCGATGTAATGTGGGAGGTAGGAGAACCATTTATCTTTATTGTCAACAAGGAGCCAACTTAGAGACTCTATAAGTAGATCCAGAATCCTCTTTTCCGCCCTTCCAAGTACTTCTTTACGCCATTTGGCATCAGAAACAATCTCCCATACGTCTTCTGCAACTGTTGGGTCAATAGCTACCTTTGCTTTCAGAGCAAGACACACAGTAATTTGATCGGGAAAAGTAGATTCTCCGAGTTTTCTAAGTGCATTGCATAGTATATCATTGCTTCCGAGCTTTCGACTCGTTGAAATGAGTTCCAGCAAATCCTTTTGATGCTTTTCAGTTTGGTATTTTGCCCATTTGGATAGAGTATCAGCCAATGAGCACTCCAGAACAAATGTAGGATCGCTTTGGGATTCGATTGGAAATGGTATTGAAAAAATTGCGCTTCTAACTATGGCATCATTAAACTCTGCCTGGATTTCCTCGTCTTGCTCATTGGGTGCAAGATTCTCAAGTTGTTCACCCATAAGTATCAAAAGTGATGTTGTCCATGGCGATTGTTGCTGAAATGTAATGTAACGCAAGAAGGAATACTTAATAGGAGCGCTTGCTGCTATCCAGATTGGCCCAGATATATCTAAGGCAGGCTTAACCCAGTTTTCCCAGTAGAATTTGGCCGCTCTTGCATCAGACGGAAATAGATTTGCGACTTGTTCTGCAAACCACCATGCAAAATACCCAATACTCCCTCCATCATTTTCAGGTAAATGTGCCTCTAAGTGAAATGTGTAATGTCGTGCAAGATCCCGACGAAGTTCCCAAATTTCATATTCAGAGTGATCGGTTCCGCTATTTTCTGCGCCCTTTACAATCGCGACGACTTCGTTCCAAAAATAAGGCAACTTACCTTCTGGAATCAGTTCTGGAAAAAGAGCAAAGACTGAGCAGGCGTGATAATTAGATAGCGGGGATGGATTTGCATGGGCCCATCCCCAGACTTCTTTCCAGGCATCAATATCGGGATTTGAGTCAAGCCACTTACTTATAGCAGTAGCCAGACAATAGGGTGGCCCGAGGGGAAGAAATCCGAGATATTTAAGATAAGAATCGCATAGTTCTGCGAGATTGGAGGCCTGGCCAATTTTGTCTGATAGTAGTAAGTTTAGTGCTTTATGATCCTGTTCGGGATGTCCTATAGGAAGGCTAATAGAATCGAGAGAAGTCACTGGTGGATGGATAATCTTCTTTGTGTAGAAATTGAGAGTCTCCTCATTCACAGGCTTACTTTCGAGGCTTTGGCGTGTTCCGTTTAATGCGATGAAAATATCATCATAGAGTGCGTCGGATACTGCGATAGCAGCCTGTCTCCATTTTTCTGGCGCTTCCGACACCAAATCATCTCGGCAATCTTTTAATATGGATGTTGTTTTTGGAGTAAGAGCAAGAGGATCTTTTACGGCCATTCTCTCGATGCATTCCAGAGCTGCTTGCCGCACATTTTTAATTTCGGAAAAGATCAATACAGGGAGTTCTATGAGCATTCGCTTTGGCTTCTCTCCTTCTGTCTCATAAAGCACCAAAGGACCGCTCGATAGATTATATCGTTTAGGATGGTGAGGATCTCGTAGAACAGCCAGATCTAAATCATCCCCAATAGATGGGGTTTCGTCTTTGAAAAGATCAAGATCCTGAAGGATTCGAAGGCTCCGGAGATCTATACTATCAATATGGCGTAAGGCAATATTTCGGATACGGATTTGCATTGTCCGCATTGCCTTTTGCATCTCTTCAGGGTTTGGTTTATAATTTTCGGGTGTCATTTAGGATTTCCATTATTATTCTTAAATAGTCATCATCAGACATTTCTAAAACCTTTTGGATAGCCTTCATTGCAGCAGATCCGCGTTCATCATTGGCTACAGAATTTGCACTCAGCAACATGTGTGTAATAAGGAGTCTTGGGGTTAGTGAGCTGAATCTCACCTTGATGCTACCATGCCAAACGCGCGGCTGTGAAGGGAGGAGCTCTTTAACACACCATTCGGTCAACTGCATAGCAATATCATTTGAAAAATCTCTATCATTCCAAAGTTCCACCAGCCATTCTGCAAGAAGGTTTATCCAGGACGTATAAAGTCGCATTGCCATTGATTCTTTGGCATCTGTGGCCTCGGGGCCACCAAACAAGCCTGTGTCACGCATGCAATCATGGACATATTCAGCTATCTCCTGTAAAGGTAGCCCTGGTGGATTTGTACAATATTGCTTGGCATAAGTTTTAAGAATCTCGGCAGATGGAAGAACGAATCGGTAGCGCCACCGAATCAGAGCCTGCATCGCTTTTGCAGCACCAGAGGCCTCCAACCTGTCAGATGATAATAGGGCTAACACAACGGCATCAGAACCAAAGGCTAAGGCTACATGAGAGCTCCCATGTCTTATATTTAGCGTCATCACCTGACAAACTCGATCATCAGCCAGCAAAGGGATTCCTTCATGCTGAGCCACAAAGCTTGCCAGAAATGCAAGGTAATCCTTTTCTTCGCTATCCTTACCTTTCATCTCTTGCGGGATGAAGGCTCGAATAAATTTAAATCTGGTATCGGCACAAATCCGGTCCCATAGATCGAAATGCCATTCTCTCGTTTCCTCTTGAAATTTTAGAACTTCAAGCCTTTGGGCCAGTTCGATGGGAGCTTGATCTATAATATGTACATGATAGAATTTTATAATCGTATCCAAAAACCCAAAGACAGACAACGTTTCCAAAGTCGAAAGTTCTATATTGAGGTTCTGCAATTGCATGAGCGGGGGATGCTCGCTGTTTATGCTGGAAGCTTTTACGCATGCCTTACGTACTCTTTCAAACGTCGCATCATCCATTAGCCCAGCCTCATGTACGGGTTTGATCACGTCGATCAAATGGTACCGATTGGCATTTGAGTCATGGTACTCATCCGCGACAGGCAATGACTTTTCCATACAATCTTGCTGAGAAACCAATGTTATAGAACCGATAGCTACATTGTTATTGATCTCTTCAGCTGTCCTTTTACGGGATCGCTGATGTATGACCATTTTCCTTCCATCTTCCAATACAGTTGCCAAGTACTCTTGAGGAATTAGGATCTCACTGAAGTAGTCCACAGCTTTGTCCAGAAGGTCTAATCTGTGTAATGTAATAAGTGTTGAAATATCGGCTACCACCTTTGTACCTGGTGGGGGGCACTCCAGCCTTAGCAACATAGATCTGGCACTATCCATTTTTCCAGCGTGAAATCCGTTCGTCGAGTAAACTGTATGCATAGCACGGTTTACGGGGTCGTCACCAATCCAGTCCAGCCCTTGGGTTCTTAGACGCCAAGCCCAATAAAAAGCATCTGAAGAGAACTGTGCTGCCCAAGTCCATGGCATCCTACCTCTAATTATCTCCTCATGGACATTCCGTTTTCTTTCTTCAGCCGCCTTGAAATGCTCTTTAATTATTGTAAGGGCCTCATCGTTATGAACCATTTGAAAGACGTTATCATTCACTAATCCTTCTGAACGAAGTTTATTAAGTTTGCAAAAAGCTTCATGTGCGAAGTCGTCTTCTCCGGCTGCATATGAAGTATTCATACATGCAAGAAGAAAATCTGGTGAATCCCAGAATGTATTCCGAAACTGTTGAAGGCAAGTATACGCCTCATCAGGGTTACCTATACTAACTTGGAGTTCAGCACGACCCAGCACCGCGCGCAAATCTGGGTTCTTAGTTTTACAAGCTTTATTATATAAAGCCAAGCTCTCTTCCGGACGATAAAGTTGGATGAGGCAAAAAGCTAAATTAACTGTGTGATCTGGGTTGCCGGGTTCGGCTTCATGTAGCTCTCGGAACTGTATCTCAGCTTTGTTCAAATCCTTCAGATGAAATGTATATAGCGAAGCCAAATTGTTACGGGCAATTAGGTTGTCTGGTTGCGCAGTGATAAGTTGCTCATAACAATCCACGGCTATAGCCACCTTCTCAGCTTGAAAGGCTAAATCCGCAGTTTTGTGAAGCAGCATGGGCGCACCCGTTCTTTTGGCAGCTATCTGAAACATGTCGACCGCGTCGGCAAGACTTCCCATTTGCATCAAAGCATTACCTCGGAGTTGTAGCCAGAATACATCATCTTCTGCTTTATATTTGTCTAGGGCTTCAAGTGCCTTATCTCCATTTCCGGAACGAAGGGCTCGCATAGCATCAAACGTAGCCTGTAGCTCGGGGTTATGGCCAACCAGAGGACGGGCTATGCTTTCGCATTCCATTGCAGTATCATCATCTAAGTTCTGCCATATTTCTTGAAACAGCTTGAAGAGTTCTTCCTTCTTCTCATTAGTGTCAGCAAGGGATAGCAATTTCTTCGCTTCATTGAACGCAGTTATATGTTGCCCCATGTGGGATTCGACAACAGTAGCAAGTATATTAGCATCAAGATCATCGGGATGATCCTCTCTCATGCGGCTGGGAAGATCTGGCGGAGGAGCCATATAGCCGCTCATAACGCTTCGAGCCACATCGGTTGGCACTGGATTGTGAGTAGACATAATCCGAGCAAGGGATCCTACGTCATCACGATGGCCCAGCAGATGATGAGCCTGCCAGGCGATTTTGACTGCTGCAGTTGCCAGCTCTGAATCGACGGAGCCACTCTTTATTATTGGTTCCAGAATTGGGCTCAGATCGTTTAGGACCTCTTGCACTGATAATCTTTCGGTCTCGGAAAGGTCTTGTGGGAGGATGTTTTTTCCCGGTTCCAATTCGGATATAGCCTTAACAAGAGATGCGTCCGCGAGCCTTACCACGCATTGAGGGTACTTAATCCGGTCTTTCTGCTTATCGACCCATTTTACCAGTTCCAAAGCATCACCTCGACGACCTGCGATTACATAGACTGTGATTGCTATGTCGCACCATCGAAGATGTGGAGGCCTGCCTTCAATTAGTGTGATTGCTTTATCCAGGTCCTGTTTTCTTATATACATCGCAAGACGTATCCGAATCGAGTATGGATCATCGTGACCTAAAAGGAATTTGAGGGCTGAATTTGTTCCATTCTCGAGGTTCTTTATCGAGCCCTTCAAAGCTCTTACATCGGCCGCTATCGTGGGTCGCGGAGAACTGGCAAAGTGTGAGTCGATTCGGGTGAGAATATCTTTTGCCTTATCAATGTGTTCAGTAGACTCTGTATCTTTATTTTCAGCATAAATTATATGAACGCGGGCAATCAAGAAAAGGTACTCCAGTAAGCGTGGACAGGCATCATCTTCAATGCCCTTCAATTGATCATCGAGTCGTTCTGATAGTAGAAGTGCAGTATCATTATTCCATACAGAGATCTGGTTCCGAATTTCTGCTACTGTGTCTTCCACAGTCTCCAATTTTTGGATCACCTCTGCAATATCCGTGACAGTTACTCGTTTCCGTGACATAGTAAGGATATCACTGGAAACACTTCCGATCTCTTGCCGAGGTATCTGTGTTACTGGATATTTATCTACCAAAGTCTGTTCGTCGACCTGTTCGTATACTATGTCACCTTCATACGGTTTTGGAGATTGGTATGTCACATTTTGCGGTCCATTTTGTTGCGAGACGATTTTGGTAATCACATTTGTTTGCTTTTGGGTGATATCAATAAGTTTGTCGATCTGTTCTGAATGATTGGAGGTCTCATTGTTAGATACTGAAATTCTAACCTGAGTACCGGGGCTATTCTGAACCGCGACAGATCTACCGAAAGCTTTTGTTTCTTGATGAATAGTGTCTTCGCCTTGACTACTTGTTGATGTTGTTTCAACTGCAGGTGTAACACATAAAACATGGTCACAGAGCAAGTCACGTGCCGCATTGCAAACCTGATCTTTTTTGCTGTTAGGCTTTGCAATGGATATATGGTCTTCATCAAGCCCTACCGGGTCCTTTCCAACCCCTGGATTTGCAGAAGTAGAGTTGACAATAAGCAAACCCTTAAAGGGTTTTAATTCGTAGTAAGTGACTGTCTGTATGCCTAAATCATCACTATGGTTCTTATACCAGAGGCCTATATCCTCAAGGTATGCATCATGGGCACTAAGTTCACTTACGCTAATTGTTGTGTTGAAAATGGCCTTAAATTTGTTAGCTAACGACGCTAATTCAGCGCCCCAGTGAGGTGTAGCAAGAAATAAGACTGCCTTTGTATTCTTAGCCACTTGATTCTTTTTTACCTCATTGATCGAATCGCTGGCCTTGCGCAGTATGTGTTTCATAACTAAACCACCAAGGCTGTGGCTAATAAAAAAAAGAGGACGTTGACCGATCCCGTTTTGTACCATCAGGTCAAGCACTTGCAACGCCCGCTGAGGAAGAGCAGCGCTGTAACCGCTGTCGCGCATTCCTTTTATTAGCCACCCAAGGGCTCGGGTCCATTTTGTCGGGCTGGCGGGGTAGTTGAGTGACCACACTCCTATATCGGGAAATTCATCACCGAGCCAATGCGGCCATGATGTTAAACTATCTTTGCCATGGCGCCATGTACTAAAGGCATCACCACCTAATCCGTGAATAAAAACTATATCAGCTTTGCGTTCAACGTTATCACATCCAGATATTTGATGCAGTCTGCTCAGGGCTTATATTCCTCCCGAAATTGTATTATTAACACTGACATTTCAAGTACTTTATATACGTAAAATGCCTGCCATAGCTTTGAACGACTCCTGTTATGATAGTTGCTCAGTATCCCATATGGAAATGAAGGGGATAAATTGAGCCTATCTTATTGATATCTGATGAATTTCATAACAGTATTCAAAAATAGTGTAAAGGAATTAAAGAGAATATCTATCTTTATAGATGAATTTACAGAGCAATTCTTTAAAACTCCGTCATCCAGATCAAATACTCTGCAAAACAAACATAAATAAAAAAAGACATTTTCCTTTTGTAATTTTCTATAAAAAAAAGATAAGATAAACTTTTAACAAATCTATAAAGGATAATTTTAAAAGGTACATTTAGTCAATGTAGGGTTAAAACTCTTGAATACTTTGGATTAAAATTTTTTGCGCTAAACCGTTTCGATTTGTACTGGTATCTTTCATCCTTTCACTGTGGACTATGTAAAAGATAAGTTCTTCCCAATATTGGATTTAAGGGAGAACACTATTATTAACAGTCCCGGGGTTTTTGAATTATAGCCCGCCACCATATTTTGTGGTTGATGGAAACTTTATTGATCACATAGATAATCAACGATATATAAAAAACACGGCAGCACTTTGACCCTTTTACAGATTGATACCAGCGGCTTTGGTACTTGGTCGGAAATAAGCCTGATACAGGGAAAAATCTTGCGTTTATACGCCATGGATTTTTGAGTCAGGCATTTGTCTTAATCAAAGCTGAAACGCCTTACATCAGGGATGTATGGACGATGTTTTTCACAAAACTTATTTCAAGCATCAGATTCAGGCATCAACATCCTCAGAAGATTCTATCTCCATTCCATTGGTTTTAATGGTCTGTTTATCACCGGAAAGATGCCGTCTCTGTTTATCTTTGTATTTTCTAATTTGCAGTTTAACATTATCTGAAAGGGCATCAATGGCTGAATACATGTTATTTTCAGCTTCTTCTTTCGCATGAATTTTTATTTTGTCGCAGGTCAGGTTTATATCAATGATATTTCGAATTTTTTCAACCGACAGGACAATACGTGCATCGGCCGGGCTATCAAGCAGCTTGTCTAACCTATTAAATTTTTCATGAATGTGGGATTTTAGAGCATCTGACGAGTTGATATTTTTGAATGTGATGGATATGTGCATGAAACCTCCTGAATAAGGTGAATATCTGGATTTTAATGTAGCATATCCTGAAATTCATATCAATGATGGCAGTTCATTTAAGTTATGCAAGTGTTATTGAGTATCGAATTTGGGTGCCGAAGCACTAAATCCAATAGCTGAAAATACTTGCTCAATGTGAGCAGGAATGGCATAATATGAAAAATATGACTAAATTTCTTTTGCAGTTTTTTTGGGAAAGTCCAGGTATCAGAATCCAACTGATGTGAAATATCACTGATCATATTTTAGTTTTGAAACAGTCAATCAAATCTAAGGAGTTTATAATGAAAAATTATTCAACAGTGATATTATTCGTTATTATCGTTTTAGGTTTTAATAACCTTTGTTTAGCAAATCCGTTGTCAAACATCATGTCATTGTTTCAAAGAGATTTGGTGATTGATGTACTCTATAAGAATCATAAAAATCTTATTCAAGGCAGTGAAGTATATTTAGCAGATGACCTGAAAGGCCAAAAAATCTTAGCAGGGGAGGTAAGGAAAGTATCTTTGGTTGAGTCTCAAATGTCAAAAGTTGAAATCATTATTGATAAAAAATATAAAGAAAAGATATATGAGACCACACCATTTGTTTTGATGAGCAATATATTTTCAAAGCATTCAGATGCATACATTGTTGCTATTTCTTCTTTAGAAGCATCAGATAAAACACCTTTGAAATCAGGATCTTCAGTGGAAGGAATTACTTTTTTAGAATACAAAATTGCCACCGCCGGGGAAGAGTTAAAAAAGGTAATGGATAGTATTAAAAAACAAAATAATGAGCTTGTGAGTCAACTTGAAAAATATATAGATACTTTTAACACTGAAGCATTCCATAAAAAAATAGATGAACTCGTTAATCAAATTTCACAATTTTCAGCAGAGCAAAAAGAAACCTTTAAAAATGAGGTTTTACCATCGCTCAGAAAGATGTTTGATTCGATAATGGAACAATTTGAAGAACAAAATAATATGGAAAAATCCAAGGATTTAGAAAAACGATTAAAGAAAATAGAAGACATGGTTTAGGTCTAAAATATTTAACCGTATTCAACGTCTTTTATCGGCAGTAATTTAGAATAAGTATTTTTAAAATGGGCACCCTATATTCTTTTAAAAAAGCTGTAAAGATTTCACAAAAGTTCAACCAGGATGATAAAATTATAATAGGTAATGCCTGCAAAAATATTCAAAATGCCCAGAAGGAACTACTCCTGGCTGCAGAAAAAAGCATGTCCAAATGCATGGGCATCTGCAAAGGGATGTGCTGTAAGAACATTTATATTGATTCTATTTTCAGCTTGTGGGACTTTATTTTCATCTTAAATATTTTACCTCAGATGCACGACGAAATAAAAAAAAGGCTTGAATCTCACCTGTTTTTATACTCGGCGGACTGTCCGTTTCTGAGAAATAAGCATGGACCTTGCTTATTTCCGCCAAGTGTAAAAGGTCAAGTCTGTATTGTTACGTTCTGTGGGAATGATGAATATCTAAAAAGGCCCATTAAAAAAGTAAATCAGCTTTTTTTCAAGTTGAGTTTCTTTGTCTGGTCTCTGCGCATTAAAAAATTATCTGAAAATATAGGCTCCATTTTCAGATAATAAACGCTCAAAGTATTGCCTTTGCCCCCGTCGGTATATTCGCAATCGCCCTGTTTCTCACCGATTTTTAAATTTTAGGGGGGGGGTAAAGAAAAATTTTTGATCTTTGTATAGCAGCTTATTTTCAGGATGATAGCTTCGTTCAGTAATTTTGATGTTTCCATTTTGATTCATCAGCATCACAATGGAGGACCTTGTGCCGTAAATGTCGCTTTGAATAAATAAAGGCGACAGGATTCTTTCCCATTCAAGTCCCATGCCGGTGTGAGGAAGCAGGCTGTCATCAGGGACAGATTGATCCGTCAGAATGGAGAAAAGGGATTCAGATGTGATGGTTTCACTGATAATTTTTTGTAATGCTTTTTTGCCGGATTCCACCTTGGGCCAGGGTGTGTTCAGAAAGCGGTTGGAAAGCCCGTGGATGCCCGGGGTAATTTTCTTGATCGTGTTTTTCAGGTTAGAGAACCAGAAGAGATTATCTTTATTTCCGAAAATCAGATTAAACCCATTGTATGAAGCTGCCTTTTTTTTGAACGGTTTAAAATGGGTTTCAATGGATTTTCCGGATTCAAGAAAATCAATAATGATTTCACCCCGTGAGGGAGCATTTTGTTTGATGGCGGCAGGGTTCCGGTAATTTGTTAAACCTGCAAATATTCCTTTTTGATTCACCCCAAACCATGTTCCTCCCTGTTGAAGGTCTTTTCCGGCAAGAATGGAAGGTTTGTCTTCCCAGAAATGCATGTGGGCAGTGGGCCTCTGATAGAATTCATCCCTGTTGGCAGCAAGAATTAAAGGATATTTACTTGAAATTTTATATCCAAAGAGAATTAAACACATGTATAATTCCTTGTTTTTTAGTTGTCTCTTTGTTATTGATCTTATAATGTAGCTAGAATGTAATAGTTAATGATTAAAAAATCAATATTGATGGAGGTTTTATAATGAAAGATGTTGTTATTGTCAGTGGTGTCAGAACGCCGGTAGGCTCCTTTGGTGGTTCTTTGAAAAGCGTACCCGTTGTTGATCTAGGTACATATGTAATGAAAGATGTTCTCAAAAGAGTCGGGTTAAAACCTGTTGTGGATGCATCCCAGGATGAATTTTCTCCGGATACCTTAAAAGATCAGGGTATGATCGATCTTGAAAAAAAGGGATATGATTATGATGATTCCTCAACTCCTGTATTTATTGATGAAGTTATCATGGGCAATGTGCTCCAGGCAGGGCAAGGCCAGAATACAGCCCGCCAGGCCATGATCGCAGCAGGCATCCCAAGGCAGAGTCCTGCCGTTACAATCAATAAAATTTGCGGTTCAGGCCTCAAAGCTATTGCCCTTGGTGCCCAGGCCATTATGACCGGCCAGGCAGAAGTGATCCTGGCCGGTGGTCAGGAAAGCATGAGTAATGCTCCCATGGCACTGAACAAGGCCAGATGGGGACATCGAATGGAATTGACCGGTATCGGACCTGTCCATGATTTGATGGTATTTGACGGATTATATGAGATTTTTTATGGATACCATATGGGGCTCACTGCTGAAAATATTGTAGAAAAATACGGCATTACAAGGGAAGAACAGGATCAACTGGCCCTATTGAGCCATAACAGGGCGTTGGGCGCTGTGAATGACGGCACATTTGCCCAGGAAATCGTGCCTGTGGTAATCAAATCCCGCCGGGGTGATACCATTGTTGATAAAGATGAGCGCCCCATGGAAACCAGTATGGAAAAAATGGCAAAACTTCGTCCGGCATTTAAAAAGGATGGAAGTGTGACCGCAGGGAATGCATCTGGAATTAATGATGCAGCAGCTGCGGTTCTTTTGATGACCGAAGAAAAGGCAGATGAACTTGGCCTTGAAAAACTGGCAAAAATTAAAGGTTTTTCCGCTGGCGGACTTGATCCTGCATACATGGGTCTGGGCCCTGTACCGGCGATTAGAAAAGTGTTGAAACAAACCGGTATGAGCATGGATGACATTGACTTGATTGAGCTGAACGAAGCATTTGCAGCCCAGGCCATCGGATGCATGAGAGAACTTAATCTTGATGTGGAGAGACCCAATGAGCTGGGATCAGGAGTTTCACTCGGTCATCCCATTGGATGTACAGGGGCAAGACAGATGGTTACCGCCATTAACCAGATGAAACGAAAATCCTATTCCACGGGTCTGGTCTCCATGTGTATCGGTGGAGGTATGGGTATGGCAATGATAATAGAAAGATAAGTTTTTCCCTTTACTTGGACTCATTAAAATGGTAAAAAACGTTAGGTTTTTAATGGGGTATTAACTGTTTGAAATGAAAGACATAAAGGGGTGTTTTTATTATGGATATTCCTAGGAAATTGAGTATATTAATTTATACGGTAGTGCCGGCAATTATAGGTGGCGGTATTGTATACCATTTTTTTGGAAGTTATGTTCACGTCATTATATTTGAGATACTTCTAGTTTTGGCGGCTCTTGGTATTATCAGCAGTTAAAACCAAAAGAAAATAGAACAAGATGATTCTTTGATTTATGTAAAGCCGCAGTTGTGCAAATCATTTTGCATGTTGCGGCTTTATATGGTTTTTTACGCGTTTCTTTTTTTTAAAATCTAACAAATTTGGTGAAACTTTGGAGCAAAATATTTCTCAAAGAGCAGTGTTTGTCTTTTTTATTGCTCTGTTCTGCATTGCAATTTTGCTTGCCGGCAATCTGCTGGCCCCTTTTTTTGCCGTTATCATCTTAGGGATCGTATCCACAGGGGTTTTTAATCCTGTTTTTAAGCTTTTTTCAAAAAAGATGAGACCGAAAGCTGCCTCTGTTCTTACCTGTATTTTGATTTTTTTTGTCGTATTCATCCCGGTTGTCTTTTTTGTCGGGGTGCTTTCCAAGGAGGCGTTTAATCTTTATGCCATGGCCAGGGATGCTGTTTTTTCAAACCAGTTAAAGAATCTGCTTGAAACCACACAGGTTCTCGAACGGTTCAATGAGTTGCTGGTAAAGGCAGGCGTTGAAATGGTGGTGACCTGGGATGAGTTGATAAGCCCCATCTCAGAGTTTGGAAAGTTTGTGGGATTTTCATTGTTTGAACAGGCCAGGTTTATCACATCCAATGTGTTTAATATTGTACTGTATTTTTGTTTAATGCTGATCGTGGTGTTTTATATGCTCATTGATGGGGATAAATTTATAAAATATATGAATGATCTGTCACCTTTACCAGATGAGCACGATGAAAAGCTTTTTGAAAAATTTATGGATATGGCAGGTGCGGTTCTTATTGGAAATGGCCTTGGCGGTCTGATTCAGGGGATTGCAGGTGGAACACTTTTTTTATTTTTAGGATGGAATTCTCCATTTCTATGGGGTGTTATCATGGGCTTTCTGGCCTTTTTACCCATCGTGGGAATCGGGATTGTCATGGTTCCGACTGCTGCAATTTTAATGCTGAAATCCAGGCTTGCAGCCGGTGTTTTTGTCCTTGTCTTTTATGCCGTGCTTTCCTGGGGAATCGAGTATATTTTTAAACCCAAAGTGGTTGGCAACAGGGTAAGAATGCATCCGTTAATCGTATTTTTTGCAATCATCGGCGGCCTTAAAACCTATGGTTTGCTGGGTATTATTTATGGGCCGTTGATTGCCACCTTGTTTTTAACCCTTGCAGATATATATTTTTCAAGTTTTCAGTTTATGG
>NZ_JAIOSW010000428.1 GCF_021107415.1 Desulfobacula sp. | reverse complement strand
GATCCTTCTTAACACCGCTTTAAGATCTCCTACACAACACACTGGTGGTGGGGGGAGGATTTGAACCTCCGAAGGCTGAGCCGTCAGATTTACAGTCTGATCCCTTTGACCACTCGGGAACCCCACCAATTTATTTTGGAGCCGATACCCCGAATCGAACGGAGGACATTCTCATTACAAGTGAGATGCTCTACCAACTGAGCTATATCGGCTCATCTTATGCCCGCAGCACTTTGTCACGGCAAAAAGACCGAGAGATAATATCAGAGCAATACAAGATAATCAACTCCAAATATTTCCAATTTCCGGGCACAAACTTCAAACATTTGGATTAGAGGCCCTAAAACCTCTCTTTGCTCTTATTTCCTTATTTTTTCTTTGAATCAAGCCCAATTCAGCATCAAGACAACATACAGAATGAAATAATCTTTATAAAATCAGGATACCAAAATTTAATAACTTTTTAATATACACAAATAAAATAGACGTGACAAGAATTTTTTTCACACGCCCGGGGAGATCAAAAACATAATAAAAGAATTCAGAAGACGCATATATCCTTGACAAGCCTTTCCTAATTTTATAATTATTCCTTGAAAAAACAAATTGCAATATATAGAGGGAAAAATGCTAAACTATAAACTTGCTATAATTTTAATACTTTTTTGGATCACGGCAGGTTGTCAACACTCTTACAATAAAAACACCTCTGATCAACACGTTAAGATACAGACGGCTTCTTCGGAACTTCTGAAAGCTGACATCAATTCTGATCTCCCTGATTCAAATAATAAAATAATGATTGCCGACAGCCTGGAAGAACAAGATGATAATAAAGAACCTATCACCATCTCAGATTCATCTTTACAAAATCCCTGCAAAGAAGATTCATTGACATCAGACCTTGAAAAGGAAAAAGAAAATCAGGAGTCAGAGATCACTGTCCAGGAGAAGATCGACCAGGCCCTAGAGCTTTGTAGTTATGCCCAGCAGATGTGGGAGGAAGGTAAATTAGAGGAAGCGGTGACCAACCTTGACTCTGCCTATTATTCCATACTCGAGATTGATTCAGAAGTTTATCCTGAATTCAATCAGCAAAAAGAAGACATCCGATACCTGATATCAAAACGAATTCTTGAAATTTATGCCTCCCGCCAGATAGTGGTAAACGGACAATACAATGAGATACCGATCATCCTGAACCAACATGTACAAAAAGAGATAAAAAGATTTACAGGGCCTGAACGAAAATTCTTTATACAATCCCTTGAACGGGCCAATCGGTTTAGACCGTTTATCGTTTTTGAATTAAAAAAAGCAGGCCTGCCCGAAGATCTTTCCTGGCTTCCATTAGTTGAAAGCGGGTTTAAAATAAGAGCATTATCTCCAGCCAGAGCCCTCGGCTTATGGCAGTTTATCCCTTCTACCGGATATAAATTCGGGTTAAGCCGAAATTATTATATCGACGAACGTTTAGATCCTGAAAAAGCAACCATTGCAGCAATTGCCTACCTAAAAGTGCTTCATAATCTTTTCGGAGACTGGACAACAGCCCTTGCTGCATATAATTGTGGAGAGTCAAGAGTATTAAGAACCATCCGAAAACAAAGGATAAACTATCTTGATAATTTTTGGGATCTTTACCAAAGTTTACCCAGGGAGACCTCGCGGTATGTCCCCAGATTTTTGGCGACCCTCCATATTATAAATAATCTTGAAAAATATAATATCAAAATTGACAATCCCTTATTGCCCGTTGAATATAAAATATGCGAAATCAAAAAACAGGTCAGGCTCAAAGATATTGCTAAAGAAATCGGAGTGAATACAACGGTATTAAAAAATTTAAATCCCGAGCTGAGATATGCCCTGCTTCCACCGGAATCTTATCTATTAAAAATCCCTGAAGACAAGGCCCAATTGTTTCTTTCAAAAATAGATAAAATTAAAACAACTTATTCTCCTCCACCCATGGTTGTGTATCATCGCGTGAGAAGAGGAGATACATTATCCGGAATCGCTAAAAAGTATAGAACATCCATCCGGGCCATATCGGCTGCCAACCATATAAATAAATCCCATAGAATTATTGCCGGCAAGGTATTAAAAATACCCAGCAGAGCCGGCGGAGCAAAAATCAATGTACCTGCATCTCAGCCGCTATCACCCGGACAGACTCTCACCTACATCGTCCGGCGCGGGGACAATCTTTGGATTATTGCCAGAAAATTCGGCACCACCACAAAAACCATCATGGCTGCAAACAAATTATCCGGCACTACATTGAGCATTGGCCAAACCCTTTATATTACATCTAAACAGCAATTAAAAATTGTGCGGAAAGGAACTGCTACCTATAAAGTTCGATCAGGAGACAGCCCTTTTACAATTGCAAAAAAATATAATATGGATTTGAATCGACTCCTTGCCTTAAATCGTTTGAGTAAAAGAAGTAAAATATTTCCCGGACAAAAATTAATTGTTGAATAAGGGTTCATACGTATAAACCACACAGGCAATACCCGTATACCCGTTCCGGTCTGCTCACCTTACACTCCCTAGTGCCTGAACGATTTTTTACGTGTGACCTTCAGGTTAAAGTTCAAAAAGGCCTTCCATTTAACGGCGGAAACTGCGGGCAAATGTGTCCTCAAACAGTCCGCCGTCTTAAACATTACAGGCCTTTTAAACTTTTACAAAAATCGCAGGCAATCCGGTCGTTGCAAGGCAAGCAGACCTGCACTGGAAGCTGGGATTTTCGCATGGGTAAAGTCAAATATTTATAAACAGTTCCAAACAAAACCAAATATAAATTTTAATAAGTGCCTAAAAAATCAACTTAACAAATTTAATTCTTGCATTCTTGATTACATTCTAATATATGCAGGAATCCAGTATGAAAGGGGCTTTCAAGTATTGCTTAAACCCCTTGATTATGTTAATTATAACCAAATTTTAAAAGCTCATGCCCCCGTAGCTCAGTGGATAGAGCATAGGATTCCTAAGTGTATAATCGGTGGTATACATTATTTCTTTGTCCACAGCATTAGCCTATAAATACAGCGTGTTGCGATTTGTAATTATTCTTGATTGGGACCCGATATGTCTATTGTGCCTGTCAGACTCATTGAATATTGTTTTTTAAGTGTTAATAATTAATCTGGAAACACTATATCAAAGGGAAGAAGCCTTCTTTTGGCATCATTGTTTTTTTTGATTTCCATCAATCATGATTTATACCTGTGCTCGGTTTATTTTTATATATTATAAAAATTACTCTGGAAGAATGCTATTTCCCACCCTTCCTGGCTCATAAAGTTTAATTGATATTTTGAAAATGCCAATAATAAACAGAGCCATTTTTGACCGTATTTCCAATTACAATATTTGGGAAGGATTATTTTGTTCACAACTTGGTTTTGATAGCTTTTAACAAGTCCTCCACCGTGGCTGTTTTCTCAAGAACAATCCCCTTTTTATCCAGCAGATACAAGGTGGGAACACCCAGTACAGCATAGTTCTTGAAATTCGCTCCACCCATACCGGCAAGGTCGCAATAATTATCCGACCATTGATGATAGGCCAGTTTTTTTTGAAAGCCTTTTTTACTTACATCCCCACTGACAGCGATTACCCTGACATTATTTGAGGCCAGCCATATATATTTATTGGCAAGGTCGATGAGGGCATCTTCGCATAGCTGACAATCTCCTTGATAAAATAATAGAATCGTATAGTCGGCATCCAGGTGATCTGTTTTCAAAATGATATCCTGGGACATCTGTATAGTCTGGGTTAAAATTGGTGCTTTCCATACGAGATCTGGTGCTTTTTTTCCGGTCAGTATTTTAACCGATGCCATCATTTTCTTAACGTTGTCGGATAATTTTGCTCTGGCATCGGGATGCCCGTCTAAATGGGACACGATAACAGGCAGGAGGTCATCTTTACCTTTCTGAACTAACAAAGGAACACATTTTTGAGCAACTGCTGCTAGGATGTGATCTTCAGCCACCCGTTTAAAAACAGTATTTAATCGGACTCTGAATTGTTCATCTCCGTCCTGGGAATTGATATTCATCATCACCCAATGATGAAGCACCTGGTCCCAGTGACCGCTGGTGTAAAGATCCATAAATTTCAGGTTATAGGTCACAAAATTGTTGAAATACCGGATATGATCTTCCTGGTTCTCATATATTTTATCTGCCACCCCTCTGGTAAAATCCACAATTTCTCCAAACCGTGCTGCATACAAATGACTTTTAGATCTTTCTTTCTGGGTCTGCTCAAATTGCAGGCGTAAATTTATCTGTTCTTTTAAAGCTATTCTGTGAAAATCTTCTTTGTGAGGATATACCTGGAGTACATGGCTCACCGCTTCCAATTTGTCCAGAATTGTCTGCTGACGACGATGCTGTGCAACCAGATAGTCATTTTCAAGGTTTCTGGTATATATGATATTCCCTGGGCCTGGTTTGTCTGACAGACATTCCACCGAGAACCCCTTGCCGGTATAAATCATATCCAGGCCGCCACCACTTTTAAGCAGCCATCGGGTCATACCTCGATAGTCTTGATATGTTTTCGGCATGCTCAGGGTCACTTGTCCATCCTGAAAAATCTTGCCTGATTGAACAGTCAGTTCTTTTTCTCCTTGAAAAATTTTCCAGTCATATTGTTGTCCTGAAAAATGGGGGAAATGAAGTCGAATTTCCTGGGCATAGGCTATTGAGATGGATAGTAGGATAACAGTACTGGCAATTGATAACTGACTATGGATAATGGATAATTTTTTCATATGGAGAATCCAGCCCCCCTGCTTGTATAGATAAATGTTTTGCCTGTTTCCCGGGCCAGTTTTTCCTGTAATCTCATTTTAAAAAATTTTTAGCCGCTTCGCAGTCTATCTTTTTTTAACCGAATCGTACAATTTGTTCGATTCCCACGATTCGGGCCAAAATTTGAAATAGTCAAATAGTCATTATAGTCGAATTATTCTGCGACACAGCGCACCGATAAGCCGTAACCACGGTAGGTGTAGTTCGTGGCGGCGAAGTTGCCGTTGAAGGACTGGTACCACGCGTAGTTGCTGTCGGTGGAGTCCTCAGTACTGGACCAGTATAAACAGTTCTGGCCACGGCTGTTCAACCAACCGCTGCTGAGGTGCCGGCAGCCAGCCGCCGGCAACATCAAGCTATTACCGAAAAACAGGGCGGCGCTGTAGTTGGTATAGTCATCCCAGGTTGTTGACCATGTACCCACAACACTCTGAGGGTTATTTTCCATCACGCCTTGCCACTGGCTATGGGTTGGCACCCTGTACCCGTCAGGACAGGGGTCATTGGCAGTCTTATATGCATCAGACCAGGACCCATTGGGGGCATATGAAGTATTCCAGCCGCTTATGGCATCGTAGTTGGCCTGAGCCGGATCAGGACCAGTAGGACCCTGGGCAGCGATGCCTTTCCTGCCCCACTGCCAGTAACCACCTATGAGACGCCAGGAGGGAATAAAGGGATCGTCATCTGTAGTCTTGCCAACGGCAGCCAGGTTATAACAGTCAAACTCTTTCCAAACACCAGGGGCTATGTATGCACCGCAAGATGAGGGAGAGGGATTCTCAAACTGACGTCCCATCTCACCAAGGATACCATGACCGGATACAAAAACCATATACTCTTCTTCACCAGGTATTAAGGTAGCAAAACAGGTGGTGGTGTCACCGGATTGACTACAAGAACCTTGCTGAATAGTGGCAGCATCATTTGGAAACACCTCCCACTCTACTGAAGCGGGATTGAACCGGTTATTGGTTCCGTCCGTAACTTGAAGTTGAAGTTGCATTCCATTTGCTGTTAAAGCCAGTTGCGGAATAGAAAAGAGTTCCAGTTCATTAAATGCATAAAGACAATCCCCTGTGCCTAGTACACAGGTGGAGGGCAGGACATCCCAGTGCCAGCCTAAGGCGCTGAGAGAAGCGGCAACATTGGCTTCCATGCCCAGAGAGGCGTCAAAGGAGGTCAGCTCCACCACATGTTCGGGATGGGCGGCCAAAAATTCCAAGTTATTGGTCGTTTCCGCAAAGGTAAGGCTGGAACCGGCAAAAGGCTCGACCGTCAGGCTGGCGCTAACTACCCTATAAAAGGTTACTTTAATTTTAGGAATCAGTCTGATCTCAGCACTTGCCTCTCCCTTGATATCAAGGGAGGCGGTCAACGATGTCTCTTCATTATAGGTAATATAAGGGGTCCAGGTAAAACCATCATAGGTGGCACCCAACTCCACTGTTTCTGTCAACTGTGCCTGGGCCATGGCCTCTATCGCAACTGAAGCAGATGCACTGGCCACAACATCCATGGACAAGGTAATCTCTTGATAAACAGGAACCGGACCGGCTTGATATACCGTTGCCCAGGTTCTATCCCACAGTTTGAAATTTTTAGATACATCTCCCGCTGCAGAAAAATTATATTGGGCTTTAGCCGTTAATGTAAGTGTTCCTTTAGCGCCTACATGGGCGGAATCAAGCTCAGTAAAGATAGATCCACCCCATTCAGCATGTGTAATCAGCTCTGGTTCAAATTCAGCAGTGACTGTTGCTTCAAATTCTGAAGAATAATCTTCACTGTCATAAAGTTTAACAGCACTACTTCCATTTTGTGGCTGAACGGAAAAGGTATCCGTGTCATAGGCATAGGTGGTTTGCTCAGCGGAAAGCAGATTATTCTTCCAGTCTATCCGGCTGTAACGGCTGCCGTCTTTGCTTTTAGAACTTATTGCGGTAGCGGTAATCATATTGGTTGAGGGCATTTCTTCAGCCTCTTGGGCCACGTCAAAGAGTTTGAAAGCGGTAAACCCTGCCCCCCGGTCCAAGACATCAACCAGGGATGCATCACTGGTGACCACTGTAATCTCGGCACCAGATGAAGTGGCTGACTCAACCCGGCGGATAGTCATACCGCCTGCAACGTCCTCAGAAAAAAGAATGCTGCCGACTGGTGGAAGGGTTCCTTCGGAATAAATATAAGTGATGCCGTCAGATGTTGTATGCTTTCCCAAACCAAGATCCCATGCCTTTGAGATCACCGTATTTTGGTTTTCCTGAATGGGGAAAGGATACGTTTTAGTTTGCAGGCAGTTACTGGCGCAACTGGTATGATTGGCATAGGTGGCAATTACTTTGCCATAATAGCGGGTATCGCTTTCAAGGCCTGTTATTTCAAGTTGATTCGTACCGGTTACCGTATCCACCAGAGTGGAGGCATCCGTGATAAATGATTCATCCAGGCCAAGATAAATATCGTATATGATCTGATCCGAAGGTGTTTGGCCATCTTCTCCCGGGGTCCAGGCCATCTCCAGTTTGTCTGTACCGGTTGCAACCACCATGGCGAGCTGCGGCTGTAATTCAGCAAGTGCGCTGTCCACATCATCCGTTCCAAATAATTCAACGAAGTCTACAAGGCTGCCATTATCTTGCGTCCCATTTTCCAACGCGGCGGCAAGCAGTTGTAAATCCGTACCATCAACATCCCCGTCGTTATTAGAATCTGAAGATACCTGACATAGAGTACTGCCGGCATTTACATTTTCCCCCATACCAAAGACCTGCAGAACTAACACGACAAAAATGAAGATAGTTCCGATACAATTATATGGCTTTTTTTTCATTTCCTTATTCCTGTCTTTTGTCTATTTGCTTTGGCAAGTGTTTAAAAACAATCGCTACAATCCTCTTATTTAACAATCAACCCAATTAAAAAAGCCAGGTCACCCTATGGCAACCCGGCTTTCTCTTAAAACAATTTTTAAGACCCGTGGCTTTCCGTCCCTGTTTCTCAGCAGGTTTGGTTTTAACTATCATGAATTATTTGCATAAACCATGCCGATTTATTCAAGGCACAAGGAGTCAGGTTTTGTAGTATTTACAGTTTTTTTAGGTAAATTTTTTCTGAGAAAAAAATGTGTTAAAGTGTGAAAAGAATGTAACAATTGTGGGTAAATGTTTTCCTAAATGTTTTTGTGGACTTTACTTTTTTGGAAAATGAAATTCAAATATATAGAAAAAAATAAAAATAAATGAACAGATTCTCCATTAAATTTTATTGGAGAGTAGCTGTAACAAGGAAAAATGATTTAATTTCAAAAATAGGAGATGGTTCATTACTGAGAATACCCATCACTCCGGGTACTCCCAGTAATTGATTTATGAATGTAGACGGTTACAACGGCACTTTTTGCTACTTCACACCACCAAAAATATTTATTCTGCCTGTGGTTGTGTCCGTTTGATTTTCCAGATATTGTTCCTGCATTGCAGATGCCATTTTCAGATCAGAGTCATTAACAATGTTGTATCTATCAAAAACGGATCTTGTTTTATGACCTGATACCATCATCGCAACACGTTCTGGAACTCCAGCTCGTACCATATTTCTTACAGCCGTTCTGCGTAAATCATGGAAGATAGGACCCGCTGGCAATTTGTCTTTCCATTTTAGGACATATTCTACGAGTAGCTTGTAACCGTAACCCATGCCGATTTTTCTACAGGCCGTATTCCAAGCTCTTCTGAAATTAACAATTTTACCGGTACCATCTTGGCCCGGAAAAACAAATGGAACAATTTTTTCGGTCTTCCTTCTTCTGTCCCATTGGCTTTCCAGCATGGATTGAAGTTCTTGATCCAGACAAATAGTTCTTGCTTCCTTGTTCTTTGTCTCACCGACTTTAAGAGGTACAATCCCATTTTTCAGATCAACATCACTCCATGTCAAAGATGTAATTTCTTGATACCGCCATCCAACCTTATAGCCGAAAGTTACATATGATTTCAAATATTCTGGAAGCTCATTTCTCAAAGCAATAAATTGACCATATTCAAAGAAACCTTTCCGAACGTTGTTTTCTTTAAGCATTGGAATATATGGCACTCGGTTCACTTTTGGAGGGGTTTGTTTGGCTCCCAAATTGAGTATACGTCTTAAATAGCCGGTGGAATTTATCATTGGGAGAGCTACAGTTTCCAGTGCAGGTCTGTTTGCCTTGCAAGGAGCGGATTGTCTGCGATTTTTGTAAAAGTTTAAAAGGCCTGGAATGTCAAAACGGCGGAATGTTTGAGGACAAACTTGCCCGCAGTTTCCGCCGTTAAATGGAAGGCCTTT
>NZ_JAIOSW010000283.1 GCF_021107415.1 Desulfobacula sp. | reverse complement strand
CGGATGATTCTGTTGCATATGCTGCAAAAATTCTTAAAGAGCAAATGATGCCATTTATTAATTTTGATGAGAATCTGGAGCCTGATCATGCTGATGAAAATTCAAGTGACTCAGATATTGGTCTGAATGAGAATATTTATAGATCGGTAGACGAGCTTGAATTATCTGTCAGGAGTTCCAATTGCTTGAAAAACGCCAGAATCCATACCATCTATCAATTGGTTCAAAAAACAGACAGCGAAATGCTGAAAACTAAAAATTTTGGTCGAAAATCCTTAAATGAAATAAAGGAAGTCCTCACTACCATGGATCTTTCACTTGGTATGGATCTTGAAGGTTTTGAACCACCAGAGGAAGAGAACAATCAGGAAGGAGAATAATATTCCATGAAACATAGAAAATCAGTATTAAAATTAAACAGGACCTCGAGTCATAGAAAGGCTATGTTCAGAAACATGGTAACCTCTCTGTTCAAGCATGATAAAATTAAAACCACTGAAGCAAAAGCAAAAGGCTTAAGAAAGATAGCCGATAAAATGGTAACGCTTGCCAAAAGAGGGGATTTGCATGCTAGAAGACAAGCCCTTGCAGTGATTCGGGAAAAAGATGTTGTTCATACACTATTTAATGAAGTATCAGAGAAGTTTAATTCACGACAGGGTGGTTATACAAGAATTATTAAACTGGGTCCAAGAAAAGGGGATGTTGCCCCAATGGTACAGATCGAATTGATTTTTGATTGATATCACCAACCAAAGAGTTAAGAAAGATATTAAAATCCCTGGCAGATTGAATTTGCCAGGGATTTTTACATTTTCTCTCAAATTATATAAAGATTACTTGTTCTGTTTGGCTATATAAAGTCTTTTGTCCGCTGTTTTTAAAAGAATTGCCGATGAATCCATTCCTTTTTCAAACACAGAAGCAAGGCCATGACTTAATTTAACATGAAAAGTGGTGTTGTTAGCTGCCAGAGCGCTACTAGCAAGTTTTTGTTTTATTCTGTTAATATAGTTTTCAGCCTGGCTTTTATTTGTGGAAGGCAGAATAACCACAAATTCATCTCCTGCAAATCGAGCCACTATATCAGAATCCCGCTTAAGACTTTTCAGGCAATCCGCAGTATGACATAAGGCCATATCCCCATTATCATGGCCAAAGGTATCGTTGATGGATTTAAAGTCATCCAGATCCAAAAAAAGAACTGTCAGATCGATGTGATATCGTTTAGACCGTTGAAATTCCCTTTCAAGAATTCTTTCCATGACCCTCCGATTTAAAAGGCCTGTCAGTGGATCATGGAAGGCAAGAAATTTTAACTGCTCATGCGCTGTCACATTGGAAAGACATAAAGATACTTTAAGTGCCAGTTGTTCCAATAAGGACGTGTCAATACCAGGTTCAAATCTGGAAATATTTTTATCGGCCTGATTAAAACTTCCCACAATTTGGCCATCCAGAGTGATGGGTGCAATGGCAATGGAGCCGATTTCATATTCTGATGCCTCAGGGAACAATGAGCGGAACCCATTTAGATTTTTATTGGCCAGTATTGGTTTTAATCGGTTTTGGGTGATTTTTGAGAATTGTTCTTTGGATAAAAAAGTCGTTGATCTTCTTAACAGGGTTGAATCTTGAATATTTTGAAGATACTTGGAGATACCGCTTTCATCAATAATGGATAACCATGTATAAGAAACAGAAAATTTTGAACTGATTTCAAATAATAATTTTTCAATAAAATCCTGGAAATTTAAAATTGTCAAAATACTGATTTCAATTTCATGAAATTTCCTTGCAGTGATTTCATTATTTTTGAGTCGTTCTAAAACCGAATGTGGAATTGTCATATGTTTTTTTTGCATGTCTATTATGTTTACCATTTCTTTTTTTTAGGTTGCCCGGCAAAGAAAGTCAATATTAATCGTGACTTTAACGAACAGTTTTATATTGACATGGTCATCTCATTTTCTTGACTTTACAATTGAGGTTGAATACAAGTGGTTAAAATCAAAGATAATAAAAGGTATGATTATTATGGAAGTAATGTCTTATCGCGATAGTTCCTTAATTAAATTTGCTGCATTTGTTATTGTTGTTGCCGGAATGAAAGCTGCTGTAGTGCTTGTTGTCCCTCTTTTATTGGCTGTATTTCTATCCATTATCTGTGCACCCCCACTATTCTGGATGCAAAAGAAAGGTATCCCAAGCCTTGTTGGCATTCTTATCCTGATGTTTGGTGTGATCGCCATACAAATGCTTTTGGTGAGCCTTGTGTCTTCATCAATTGCAGATTTTTCAGGCAATATTCCTTTTTACCAGGAGCGGTTAAAAACTTTGACCTTTGAAAGTTTGCAATTTTTATCAAGGTATGGTGTTGAACTTGAAATAGAAAAATTGACTGAAATGTTTAATCCAAGCCGAATTCTTGGAATTGTTGCCAATACACTGAATGGACTGGGGGGTGTTCTGACCAATACGTTTTTTGTTTTTTTAACCTTTATTTTTATTCTTTCCGAGGCTGCCGGGTTTCCTAATAAATTGCGAGCTATTTCAAATGATAAAAATACAGATCTTGAAAAATATGCTGAAATCACATCCGGTGTGAACAGGTATTTGGGAATTAAAAGCCTAACCAGCCTTGCTACGGGAATTGTAATTTTCATCTGGCTTGCAATTCAGGGGGTGGATTTTCCCGTCATGTGGGGTGTGTTTGCATTTTTATTAAACTATATTCCCAATATTGGTTCCATTATTGCTGCTGTTCCTACAGTTCTCCTTGCCCTCATCCAGTTGGGACCATTGGCCGCCGGCATTACTGCACTTGGTTTTTTAATTGTAAATATACTGGTGGGAAGTGTGATTGAGCCCAGGGTCATGGGGCAGGGAATTGGACTTTCCGTCTTGGTGGTATTTTTATCCCTGGCTTTTTGGGGATGGGTGTTGGGGCCGGTCGGCATGCTGCTTTCTGTTCCCTTGACCATGGGCGTTAAAATTGCTCTGAGCGGGAGGGAATCCACAAAATGGCTGTCTGTTTTATTGGGGTCAAATAAAGAAGCTTCCAGGATGCTTCAGTCAAAAAATTAATAGTTATTGTACTGATCCGGAAATATTAAACAAAAGAACTCCATTCTTGAATTGAGGCCCGCCAATAGTGATACTGGAGTTATTTTTTAACAATACCCGGGTTTGAAAAATTGAACGATTATTTTTTTGAATATTGATTTGATATCGGATTCTTTTACCTTCCATGCCAGATGGCATGACAACAAGTACTCTTTTCCCCGGAAGATTTACACGGCTTTCCTGGTTAAAACGCTGATCCAAATTTTGATCCTTTAAAAGTCTGTATGAGGTATATTTGAACACAGATTTAAGTTCAGAAATGATTTCTTTCAGGCTTGGGTCGACATAGTTTGGTCCTGTAGAAGCATGAATCACCTTTACATCAGTTAAAACCCGATTTTTAGCAAGCGCAGGCTGTGAGAAAAAACAAAATATTCCTGCAAGTATTAAAAGTATTTTAATTAATCTGATCATGAGTCCCCTTTTTTGTATCAGGTTTCGGAAAACCAGATGATGGTATGTTTTTCCTTTTGAGTTTCAATAATCATAACCGAAGCAAAGTCTGTGTCAACAGATTTTACAATCGCACTTGGCCCGGCAGGATCAAACAGATCCCCATCCCCTTGAAACATAAACAGGCTGATCATCAATATTGCAGTAATGGATGCAAGTTTCAAGTAAATATTTCTACCAAAGAATCCAAAAACGTTTTCCAATGATTTTTTCTTTGAATTTTGTATGGCAGTGTTAAATTTTTGTTTTAGTTTGGCAGCGTCAATCTTTAATCCCTGTTGATCTGCATGATCATTAAATACAGCAGATATGGATTTGTATTGTTCAATAAGGAGACTACAGTCAGGACAGTGATGAAGGTGTTGCTTCAACGTATGATATCGGTCCCGGGGAAGTTCGTTGTCAACAAACCTGCTGATATCTTCAGACGTATATTTGTTGCATGGTTTTTTCATAAAATCACCCCCTTAATCATTCAGCTCCAAAGAATTGATAAGATTTTTTCTTGCAAAATGAAGCCTTGAACTGACCGTTCCTTTTTTAATATTGAGTGTTTTAGAAATTTCTTCATATGAAAGCCCTTCAAAAGCATTTAAAACAAAAACCACCCTTATTTTTTCCGGGAGTGTTTTAATTGCCTGCATAATATTTTTTTCAAACTGTTTTCCTTTGTAAAGCGTTTCCGGGTCATTTTTTTTTTTATTTTCTTCAAATAGGGTTTTATCATTTTCCGATTCTATGGATTCATGGCTCCATTTAAATCTTCTTTTCCATCTTCTTTTCCAGTTCAGGCATTGATTTATGGTGATCTTTCTTAACCAGGTGGCAAGGCTGGCATCCTGCCTGAAGGTCTGAATATTCTTAAAAACACTGATAAACACATCCTGTACAACCTCCAGGCTATCTTCATGGTCAAGTGTAATCCCGTAGGCGATCTTTAACAAGCGGCCCTGATATCTGTTGACAAGAACATTAAAAGCCCATTGTTGCCCTTTTTTCAGCCTTTCAACAAGATCCTGTTCATCAATGTCAATGTCTGCGTTGGCTTCAGGTTTGTTCACAATAGATCAATCGTTTGCCTAAATATAGAGTTTAATGCCACACCCATACTTTCTCTTCCTGAAAGTATCCATCTTGTACTATAAATTTTTCATGCCTGCCACTGATCCAGTTCCCCCTGCGGTTATAATGACCGGGGTTCCATTTTTTTTTATAAACAGGTTTTATCCAAATCCTTTCAACTTCCCAATATCCTCTGGACCTGTGAGGCTTACATTTTCTGTGATATCGGTTTTTATAACCCTGTCTGTATCCGGCATAGTGATGCCTATGATGCCTTGAGTAATTTGGGCTGTATTGAAACCTTGAATCATTATTGATTCCATTGATGATGGCAGCGCCCAATATGGCAACTCCTGTCCCCAGCATGAATCCTTCCATGGTCTTCCTGTCTGCATGGGCAGATACCGTGGAAAAACAAATCAATAACAGAACGGCTGTTGTTATGGTGATTATTTGTTTCATTTTTTATCCTCCATCTTAGTATTATAAAAAGGGTAATTACAAGATATTTACTCTTCTATTAACTATTGACACCGGAAAACCAAAAATGTTCAATTTTTTTTAAAAAATATTCTAAAAAAGGCAATGGACAAATAATTATCCGCCTATGGACGTCATATGACTGATGGGTATGTCTTTGAAGGACTGATCAGTTAACCCATGAAATGATGGTTTCTTTTTCAGTGTGGCAAGAATGATTTGTTTCAGCTCATCATCAGAGGCACCATTTCGAAGTGGGTTTAAAATGTCTTTTTCATAATTATTTAAGAGACAGGGCCGCAGGGCTCCCCTTGATGTCAGCCTCAACCGGTTGCACTCACTACAGAAATGAGAGCTGATGGGAGTAATAAATCCCACAATCCCTCTGGCACCTGAAATCTGGAATTTTTTTGCAGGGCCATCATTGAAATTCCTTTCTACAGGCACAAGTTTTCCAAATCTGGATTCGATTTTTTCTCTAATTTCCCCGGTTAATATCTGCTGTTGTTTTTCAACGGCCGAATTGCCCATGGGCATATATTCAATGAACCGGATGTGAAACGGATATTTTAATGTCAGGGCTGTAAGATCTTCTATCTCGTCATCATTAATCCCCCGTAAAATGACGGCATTGATTTTTACAGGTGATATCCCCAATTCATGGGAAGTAAAAATTGATTCCCAAACCTGTTGAAACCTGTCCCTGCCGGTAATCCGGGCAAATTTAACCGGATCAAGGGTATCCAGGCTGATGTTAAGCCGTTTAATACCAAGAGAGATCAGTTTTTTTATTTTTTTCCGGGTCAGTAATGCCCCATTGGTGGTAATGGAAATATCTTTGAGAGTTTCAATAGCACACAATTTTTCCAGGAACGAAAAGATGTCCTTTCTTACAAAGGGTTCGCCTCCGGTAATCCTTACTTTGGTAATTCCTAGTTCACAGGCAAGTTTTGTGATTCGCAAAATTTCTTCATATCTTGCGATTTTTTCATGTTCAATAACAGCGAATGGTGAAGCGGGGACACAATATTGACACCTGAAGTTACACCTGTCAGTCACTGAGATGCGAAGATAATTAATGGGGCGGTTACCGGCAATCATTTTTTATTTGCTTTCATAGTAAGTTAACAAAGAATCCACAAGGCCCTGAATGGTATACTCTTTGGCTTCAATGTCAGGTTTAATATCAAGAGATCTTGCCGTGTCGGACGTGATCGGCCCGATTGAGGCTGTTACAACATTTTTTAAAAGCTTTTTGGTATCTTTTGATTCAAGCTGCGACATGAAATTGGATACCGTGGAAGAGCTTGTGAAGGTGACCACATCAATTTCATCATTTTCCAGCAGGGAAATCAACTCCTCTTTTCCTTGAGCATTGAGCAGGGTTTCATAGGCAATAATTTCATCAAGGTGTGCCCCCATTTTTATCAATTCTTCAGGCAGGATGGTTCTGGCCTTTTTTGCTCTTGGAAGCAATACTTTTTTATCCTTTATTTCAATCGTTGAAAATGCTTCAATTACACTTTCAGCCCTATAGGTTTCAGGCAGAATATCACTGATAATGCCAAAATTTTTAAGCCGTTCGCAGGTCACAGGACCGATACATGCAAATTTAAGATGTCCCAATGCTCTCACGTCTTTGCCCATATCAAACAAAGTATCAAAAAAGAATTTAACACCATTGACACTGGTAAAGATAAGCCAGTCATAATAGTTTATGTTTTTAATGGATTCTTTTAACGGGCCTATGTCCTGGGGTGGGGCAATTTGAATGGTTGGAATCTCAATACAGTGAGCCCCGAGCTTGGAGAGGATTGACACAAGTTCGCTTGCCTGGGCGCGGGCTCTGGTAATCACTATTTTTTTTCCAAATAACGGTCTTTTATCAAACCATGCAAGTTCCTCCCTTAAAGAGACCACATGACCGATAATAATAATGGCCGGAGATTTAAGCTTTGCCTGCTTAATACGTTCAACGATTGTTTCAAGGGTTCCGGTTACAGTCTGTTGTCTGGCCGTGGTACCCCATCTGACCAGGGCAACCGGTGTGTTCAAAGGTTTTCCGTACTTAACCAGATTTTTTACAATGTTTTCAAGATTTTTAACCCCCATTAAAAATACAAGGGTAGCATTGGATTTTGCAAATACATCCCATTGCATGCTGGTGTCTTTTTTAGTGGGATCTTCATGACCGGTAATAAAGGATACAAAAGAAGTGTGGTCTCTGTGGGTTACTGGAATCCCCGCATAGGCAGGTGCTGCGATTGCCGAGGTGACCCCCGGGATGACTTCATAGGGCACCCCCTGGCTTAAAAGCATCTGTGCCTCTTCACCCCCCCGACCGAATACGAATGGATCACCACCTTTCAAGCGTGCTATATCTAACCCAAGCTTTGCTTTATCCACCAGCAGCAGGTTGATTTTATCCTGGGAGAGAGTATGATCCCCGCCTTTTTTACCCACATAAATAATCTGGGCATCTTTTTTGGCATAGTTCAGTAAAAAAGGTGATGCAAGATAATCATAGACCACAACATCTGCAGTTTCGATACATTCTTTTGCCTTAATGGTTAAAAGCCCGGGATCACCCGGGCCTGCGCCAATCAGATATACCTTTCCTGTCTTATCTGGGCCTGTCTTATCCGTCATGTGAATTCAAACTCTCCAATATTTTTTTCCCCCCTTTTTCAAGAACCTGGTCGGCAAGAGTCTGACCATGGCTTTTTACTTTATCCATTGGGGAAATAATTTGTTCTTTAATCAATTCTTTACCATCGACCGAGGCCACGACTGCAGTCAGCCCCACTTCATTGTCTATAATTTTTCCAAAACAGGCCACCGGGATGTGGCAGGAGCCTTCGATTTGTTTTAAAAATGCCCGCTCTCCCGTCACACAGACTCGTGTATCATGATGGTCAAGTTTTTCCATGATCAATGCGATATCACCATCATTTTCTCTTGTTTCAATGCAAAGCGCACCCTGTCCTACGGCCGGAATCATGATTGTTTCGTCTATGTATTCTGTGATTTCACTTTCCTGATCCAGACGGATAAGACCTGCTGCTGCAAGTACAATGGCATCATATTCGCCGGATTTGAGTTTTTTAATCCGGGTGTCCAGGTTCCCCCGAATGGATTCAATTATCACATCCGGTCTGATGTGCTTGATCTGGGAGGCGCGCCTGAGACTTGAAGTGCCGATCTTTGCACCCTTTTCATAATCGACTAGCAAGCATTTGTTCTTTGAAATGAGAACATCAAAGGGATTTTCTCTTTTTGGGATAGCACCTATGATGAGCCCTTCAGGCAGTTCACCCGGCATGTCTTTCATGCTGTGGACGGCAAGATCGATATCATTGTTTATGAGTGCATTTTCGATTTCTTTGACAAACAGTCCTTTGCCGCCAATCATGGCAAGGGGGCGGTCCGTGATCCTGTCTCCGGTTGTTTTGATGATGTTCAATTCAACATCAAGATCAGGGAAAAGACGCATAATTTCCGATTTAATAAAATTTGCCTGCCATAAAGCAAGCTTACTTCCTCTGGTACCAATACGTATATTTTTTTTCATGGAATCCTATCCCATACTGCATGACGAGCAATTAGTGGATGAACAACTGCTGCATGCAGATGAAGCGGATGACTTGACCCGGGTTTCACCGCCGGGCCCGGATGATTTTGAAATAAACCCGCAGGTAGACATCAGCCGTAACAGATCCTGGCTGTCACAAGACGGGCATGCGGGTGTTGAGCTGCCCATAACAAGGGTTTCAAAGTTTTTATCACAATTATTGCATTTATATTCATAGATTGGCATTTTCTTAACCTCATTTTTTTCCTGAATTTATTTAAACAAATTAATATAAGGATTTAATTGAGGATTTTCAAGTCAGTATTTTTCAAGTCTTCAGAGTAATTACATATAAATTGAAAAAATTTTTACTATCTATTTGCCATAATCGAAGCTTGACTCATTTGATTATGTTTTCTCAAATATAATTGGGCCTGAAATTTTCTTTACACACATCATAAATATTGGTATTGAGTTATTGATTGAAATTTTCAAAAATAATATTACAAGAAATTTATGCTCAAAATACAGAAAATCAAAGGATAGGTTTATCTGACGGATTTCATTCTGTATCCGCAGAAGGCTTTTTAAAGATATCATGGACGAATATGCCAATTTTGCTCAATTAGAACAAAATGAAAGAGAAGGTGAAGATTACACAATACTATATCGTGGAGCTGAATCGAAAATTGCTGTAATGGCGCTCCATGGAGGCGGCATAGAGCCTGGAACCATTGATATTGCAGATGTGGTAGCTGGAAGCGATCATACATTTTATGCCTTTAAGGGGATAAAAAAAACAGGGAATAAAATATTACACATCACCAGCAACAGGTATGATGAACCCCTAGGGTTAAAGGTTTCAAAAAATGCAGGTATTGTTATTTCAATTCATGGATGTCGGGACAAAAAAGAAATGGTTTTTATCGGTGGTAATGACCAGAAGCTAAAACAAAAAATAATGTATGCATTAAGGACAGCCGGATTTGGGGCGGTGATAAGTGACGTACCAGGGCTTCGCGGGATCAGTCCGGAAAACATATGCAACCGGTGTAAGAGCGGGAAAGGCGTGCAACTGGAAATTTCAAGAGGATTAAGAGAAAAAATGTTCGACGGTCTTGTTCGACGTTCATTGAGAAAGAAAACAAAAGTTTTTTACAAATTCGTTAACACTATAAAGAAAGCTTTGAGGTAATGAGAGTTGAATAAAAACAAATGTCAGGTAATTTAACAGATTGTAAAATGCTTTATCGTTTAAATTAAAAACGGTCAGGATCAGAAGTTCTTATTTTGGGATACGATTATTGGCTGTTTGCAAGCACCACAGCAGTAAAGAAGAAATCTGCTATAGGGATTCAATCACGCCGGCGGCAATCAAAGGAATCAGGATTTCATGGTGCCCGACAAGGCTGTAACCTTTGCCTTTGCCAAGGGTGGGGCGGTTCACCACATTGGTCATGGGCCTGTAATGGCGGATAAAATCAAGATTGATTGTCGTGAAATCATCAAGCGTAGATCCGAGATTTCTGACTAAGGTGACAGCCTTTAGAAATACTTCCGGCATGATGACGGCAGAGCCGGCATTGATAAAAACCCCTTTTTCAAGATCAGTGATTTGTGAGGCAAACAGCTTGAAATCATAATGGGATGCAGCACCACAGGCAGCAGCATCAAAATCAGGATGCATGTGGATGATATCCGTACCAATGGCCACATGGACGGTGACAGGAATATTAAGGGCGCACCCTTCTGCTGTCAGGCTCAGGTGTTTGTAGGTAAGATTTTCTTTCAGGATCATGTCTCCCACAGCTTTCCCCAGTCCAATAGACTTATTTTTAGCGTTTTTAATGGCCTGGTTGAGAAGGTTGGATGTCTCTTTTGCCATACCGAAACTGCCGTTGCCAAGGGATTGGGCCACATCTTCCGAGGTTCTTCCCACCATGGCTATTTCAAGGTCATGGATGATGCCGGACCCGTTCATAGAGAGCAGGGTGAAAATATTTTTTTTCATCAGATCAATTATAATCGGAGACATGCCTGTTTTTATGACATGGCCGCCCATGGCAAAACAGACCTGTTTTTTATTTTTGGCGGCACAACTTATGGCGTTGATGACACAGCAAAGATCATTTCCCGCCAGGATTGATGGCAGGGTGTCAAGAAAAGCTGAAAAACGGTTGCCTTTTTCCCAGGGTGTTGAAAAGTCTTTAATGTCAACTTTGCTGTGTCGCCCCTTAATGGAATAGGTTGTAAGCTTGCTGTAATCTAAGGGCTTAAATGGATCTTTCATTGAAAAGTATCCTTTCTGTCAGGTCACACAGGATATGCGCCAGCAGGATATGGACTTCCTGTATTCTTGCAGTGGTGTTGGAATCAACACAGAATGGGAAATCACTTAATTCTTTTAATTTGCCATTATTCCCTGAGAAACCAACAATGGAAAGTCCCATTTGTTTGGCTTTTCGGACCGCTTTTATGACGTTTGGAGAATTGCCGGAAGTTGAGATACCAAGGGCAATATCCCCCTTTTTTCCCAGGGCCTGGATTTGTTTGAAAAAGATATCTTCAAAGGAATAATCATTGCCGATACTGGTGATAACAGATGTATCCGTGGTAAGCGCAATGGCCGGCAGCGGTCTTCTCTCCATCTGGAATCTGTTGACAAATTCCGCGGCAATATGCTGGCAGTCTGCTGCACTGCCGCCATTTCCAAATAAGAGTATCTTTCTGCCCTTTTTAAAAGTAGTTGCCATCATGGAAGCACAGGCTTCTATTTTTTCAATATTTTTTGAGAAAAATTCTTTTTTTGCCTGGATACTCTCTTCAACAGATTGTTGAATAAGATTCTTCATAGTTGTTTTGTTCTTTCAATACGCTTAATTATGCTGTTTTAATTTTTTCTTCTGAAATGGTGCCCCCTTCAATTTTTTCCAGGATGGTTTCCAATCTTTTTTTGAATAATTGATTGTCCGGTTCAAGGGCAATACTATTCTTTGCAAAGGTAAGGGCGATATTCAGATTTTTTTCCTGAAGGTCCAGAGATTTTGCATATCCGGACAAAGAGACGGCGTCAGAAGGGTTAAGTTTAATGGCTTTGTTAAATTCATAACCTGCTTTTTCAGGAAGATTATCCACAAGATAGATTTCACCTTTCATTCTGAAAGCCAATCCTGATTTCGGGTTTACCCGGCTTGCCGTCTCAAGATGGGGCATGGCCTGGTCTGACTGTCCTTTTTTCATGAACAGATGCCCAAGGAGAAGTTCAACTTCAAAAGCAGAAGGATTAATGCCATGTGCTTTTCGCAAATAGATGATGGCTTTGTCAACATCGCCTTCAATCTGATAAAGGAGACCAATATTATAAATCACCATTAGTTCATTGGGATTAATTCTCATGGCTTTTTTGAATTCAAGTTTTGCTTTGTCAAGCTTCCCCATGATACCGAAACAGACCCCGAGGCTGTTGATCAGGTTAATGTCATTGGGTTCAATTTCAAGCCCTTTTTGATATTCTTTAATTGCCATGCCGTATTTGTTTAGCCCAAACAGTCTATCGGCACTGATATTTAATGATGTGGCATCAAAATGAATCAGGCTGTCCGGCCCGAAGAAGGCGGCGTGATCTATGGCTTTGAGGGCATTGTCAAAGGTCTGGGCTTTTGAAAAGTCATGAAAGG
Organism: Desulfobacula sp.; assembly: GCF_021107415.1. Next base: position 1,067 of record NZ_JAIOSW010000283.1, on the reverse strand, counting down.
GAAATTTCGCAATGCCGATAAGAATATCTGCTTTAAGGGCAGCTGATATTTTATCTTTTAATGAAACCATAAGTTGAGAAGCTTTTTCAACACTTACATAGTCCCAGAATGCCAGAACAAACGAAGTTCCACTCAAGCTTTCCCAGATACCTCTTTTATTATCTAAAAATGAGTTAAAGAAGGCTTCAAAAGTATTTTTTGTTTTTTCCTGAATGGATTCGGATGCATCCGATGAAATTTGGATCACGGCACATAGAAGATTTCTTTCAGGAATTTTTGCTTCTGAAAGTCTTTTTTCAAAAGTTTTTATTTGAATCGTTTTTGTCAGAAGAAGATCGCTGAAATATATTTCAGGTGCTTTAAAGTTGAAATCATCAGAATCTGTTTTCAGAAAATGAATTTCTTTTGAAGAGAATTTGCTTGTCATTTTTTTACCAGTACTTTGGCTAGGGTTGATGATATGATTACTTCCTGGTCGTTTTGAATTGTTCTTGGATCTAAAATATATTTATTATCTTCTATTCTGCCGATAATGGCCGGTGTTGACAGACGCATCTTGATTTCAAGTTTGGAAACCGACATATTTTTGGGTTGAATGGTGATACAGCGGGTCGCAAGATCCAGTTCCGGAAATGATCCTCCGCCCGGCCTTGAATTCATATCTGCCAATTCAATATCTATCGGGCCAATATCAGCCAGAGAGCCGATATCATCTTTAATGGTTTTAAATAATAGATCTGCTTTTTTACAAATATCTTTAAAGGGCATGGTCAGCATTCTTAAGGTGGGTATTTCCCGGATGACTTTTTTTTCATCCCTGTAAAGTTTTAATGTGGATTCAAGGGCTGCAAGGGTCATTTTGTCAACTCTCAGGGCGCGGGTTAGAGGATTTTTTTTAATTTGATCAATGGTTTCTTTTTGCCCGACAATAATTCCGGTTTGAGGGCCTCCCAGAAGTTTATCCCCGCTGAATGTTACAACATCTGCACCGGAATGAACTGAATCGGCCACCGTGGGCTCCGGGGGAAGGCCGTATTTTGAAAAATCAATAAAGGTTCCGGAGCCAA
>NZ_JAIOSW010000498.1 GCF_021107415.1 Desulfobacula sp. | reverse complement strand
TGAACTTAATAATCTGGGTGATGTTGCAGATTTTATCAATATCAGCACAATGATATCCTGGCAACGAATGATTCTGGCAGCTTTTGAACTATTGATGTCAGCCGACGTCAATATGGTATCCAAATTTTATTATGAACAACTACAGAATACTGGCGGTTTAAAGCTATTTTTAGACCTTCTTATAAACCATCAATCCCAGATTAGCGATCATCCCATTCGGGGGCCTACTGCATTTGCCTGGGATTATTATCAACAATCCGGTGGGTCAGAGCAAGACACTGTCTTTTTACATATGACCTTCTGGTTATTTGGCCGGGCATCTCAGCATAGAAATTAACTGCCAGTATCCCGCACAGGTGAAGTGCGCACAAAAATCCTGATGGTTTTATCTGACACCATCGTAATTTTTATAAAGCCTTCTTTTTTCTATAAAATTTCATAGTTTGAATTTTTTTTCAATGTTTTTAACCTTCTCACACAGGCCTGCAATCATTGTCTTGGATGTTTCTGTTATAGTCTGAGTCAAAAATATGATGCATACCCTTAAGAGCAGAAACTAAGGAAAAAGCATGGTTGAGAAGAGAACTTTAAGGTCACACGTAGAAATTAATAATTTGGACCTGAGGTACGAAAAATTCAGGTTAAAATCCAAAAGAATTGAAAGGGCATTACTTGCCTCGATTATTGAACATGATATCCAGGAGCCACTTAAGGGCATTGATCTTGGAGACGGGACTAAAATTCTTCTTGATGGATTTAAACGATACAGGTGTGCAAAAAAGCTTAATATCGGAATGGTTCCCTATAGTTCTTTTGGAAGTGATGAGCCCCTTGGCATTATCAAGCTTATCAGGAACTCAATCGCCCGCCCCCTTACGATCCTGGAACAGGCAAAAATGATTGATGAACTTAAAAAGGTACATGGCATGACCCATGGAGATATTGCCGATCTTCTTCAAAAAAGTAAAGCATGGGTGAGCATGCGGGCCGGTATTCTTGGTGAAATGAGTGAGTACGTGGCAAAGCGGGTATTTAACGGAGATTTTCCTGTTTATTCATTTATGTACACACTGCGAAAGTTCATACGTATGAACTCAATTAGAAAAAATGAGATTGATGAGTTTGTAAAATTGGTTGCCGGTAAAGGGTTGAGCATCCGTGACATTGAACTTTTGGCTAACGGGTTTTTCAAAGGGTCTGATAATTTACGGCAACAGATCAAAGAGGGCCATATCACCTGGGGTCTGAATCAGTTAAAGAAAATATCAGGTCGGACAACAGAGTGTACAAATGCAGAACAAAAGATGCTCAGAGATCTTGAGTCTGTACAACGATATATGCAAAAAATCACCTATAGTGCCAGGAATGACCGCCTTGGCAGTGATATCTTTCAGGTTCAGGCAAGTCTTTTGGTTCAAGGGGTCATTGATATTATGGATAATTTTATCATCGCTGTGAGGGATCTATATGATCGATGTGAACAAGCGTAAAGCAATTTTCCTTCTTCATAATGAAGGAATGGGTATTCGAGAAATATCCCGCAAACTTAAGGTCAGCACCAATACCGTCGGTAATATTATTGACCAGAAGGGCCGGCTCCCGGAAACAATAAGGCAGGACAAAATAAATGTTGACCCTGAACTTCTCAGGAAGCTTCATACAAAATGTGATGGTTATGTCCAGAGAATCCATGAGATTCTTATTGAAGAAGAAGGAATTTTGATCGGGTATTCCACATTGACACGCAATATACGTGAACTGAATCTTGGGCAACCAAAAAACCAGCGCTGTGACCAGAAACCTGATGAACCAGGAGCAGAAATGCAGCACGATACAAGTCCTTATACCGTAAAATTTGGAACAAACCGGGTCAAGGTCGTTGCCAGCATCATTTATATGAGATACTCAAAGATGCGGTATTTAAAATTTTATCATTCATTCAACCGGTTTGCCATGAAGTGCTTTATCCATGAAGCGCTGACCTTCTGGGGATATGCCGCTCCGATCTGTATCATTGACAACACCAATCTTGCCCGCCTTCGGGGAACCGGTAAAAATGCTGTTATGGCCCCTGAGATGAAACAATTTGCCAAACAATATGGATTTGAATTTATCTGCCACGAAGTAAGGCATTCCAATAGGAAAGCCGGCAATGAACGCAGCTTTTATACAGTAGAAACCAATTTTTTTCCAGGCCGTAACTTTGAAACCATAGAGGACATGAACCAACAGGCATTTGACTGGGCAACCATCAGGCTGCCAAACAGGCCGGTAAGTAAAACAAAAATGATCCCGACCAAGGCATTTGAGTATGAACAATCTTTTCTTGAGAAGCTGCCTGCCTATATCACGCCTCCTTATATTGCCCATGAAAGAGGGACGGATCAATATGGGTATGCCGCTGTTAACGGGAACTTTTACTGGGTGCCGGGAAAAACAAGGTTTGATGTAAAAATTGTGCAGTTCTGTGACCATTTGGAGATCTACTATAAAAGAAAAAAACTGGCAGAATACCAATTGCCCATGGATGGTGTTAAGAATAAAAAATTCAGTCCAAAGGGAGAACCAAAACCAAAATACCAGCCAAACAACCGGAAAAGACCCACAGCAGGCGAGGAAAAAATTTTACGCTCTACAGCTCCTGAAGTGGATGCCTATCTTACTTTTGTTCTTACAATGAAGGGCAAGACAAAGCACAGATTGATCCGACAATTATACACTCTGCATAAAAAAACTGCCCTGTCTGTGTTTGCCCAGGCCCTCAAGCGAGCCTTGAAATACAGAATCAAAAATGTGGATACCATTGAGAATATTATCCGGCTGCTTTTAAAACAATCAAACTATGAAATGCCGTTGCCTGAAATCAATGAAGAGTTCACAAAAAGACCGGCATATCTTGAAAGCCGGTTTGCCGATGAGGCGGATCTATCAATTTACAAAAATAAGGAATAACAATGGATGAAGAGTTTGAAAAAATGCTTAAATATCTCGGGTTGAGAGGCTTGCTTGCCAACTGGGACCATTATATCGACATTGCCAGGAAAGGCGGTTTCTCATCTGTCCGGCTTTTAAAGTATGTGGTTGAGCAAGAGTACAAAACCAAGCAGGAAAATGCCAGAAAACGAAGGATAAGTC
>NZ_JAIOSW010000359.1 GCF_021107415.1 Desulfobacula sp. | reverse complement strand
TTCCCGGTGATAAGGGGTATGAGCTGATATATGGGAAAAAAGGGGGAAAACAATCAAAAGGAATTGAGACAAGGACCGGTAATATTGCCTATTGCGCGCTTTTTGTTGCAGCTCTTCAATCCTCTGAATGTCTGAAAGTTTTGTTGGATCGCGGAGATATTCTTCGCAATAAATTATTGATCGCAGAATTATGGACCAATACCTTTGATATCATGGACTTGGTTTGACCCTGGATTTGTTTATTTTAAACCTGTATTGATAGAGAGAGGTTTTTTATGTACACCAAGGCAGCAAAGATTATTAAATCATCCAAACGGTGTGTCGCGTTTACCGGTGCGGGTATTTCCGTGGAAAGCGGTATCCCGCCGTTCAGGGGGGAAAATGGCCTTTGGAACAAATATGACCCCCAAACATTTGATATCCAATATTTTTACAGCCATACCCAACAATCCTGGGAGGTGATCCGGGAAATTTTTTATGACCTGTTTGGAAAAGTAAGACCCAATCCAGCCCATTATGCCCTTGTAGAACTTGAGGCCAACAATATGTTAAGTTCAGTGATTACCCAGAATGTGGATAACCTGCACTATGATGCGGGCAGTAAAGTTGTCCATGAATTTCACGGGTCTTTAAAAAGTCTTGTTTGTCTTAAATGCAAGGCAAAATACAAGATTTCTCAAATTGATCTGAATGTTCTGCCTCCGGTGTGTAAAAAATGTGACGGCATTTTAAAACCGGATGTGATTTTTTTCGGAGAAGCCATTCCCGAATCTGCTAGCACCCATTCATTTAACGAGGCAAGAAAGGCAGACTGCTTTATCTTGATCGGTACTACAGGGACCGTGGTACCGGCAAACACGATTCCATCCATTGCAAAATCAAATGGTGCTAAAATTATTGAAATAAATCCTTATACGTCCGAATATACCTTTTCCGTCACTGATATTTTTCTTGAGGAAAAGGCAAGTATTGCCATGGAAAAATTGATGGAAGAGATCGATAAATTATAATTATTTAAAGGAGTTTTAATGCCCAGTGACTGCCTGTTTTGTAAAATTGTCAACCGGGACGTCCCAACCAGGTTTTTATATGAAGATGATGATTATGTTGTTTTCAGGGATATCAAGCCAGCAGCTAAGGTTCATCTGCTGTTGGTTCCCAAAAAACATATCAGAAGTATTAATGATTTGCAAAAAGAAGATGAATCCATTATCTCAGGCCTTTTCATGCTTGCCAGAGATATGGCAAAAGACCAGGGCGTTAATAACTCCGGATATAAGCTTTTGTTCAATGTTGAAAAAGGTGGTGGACAGGTAATTTTTCATATACATCTTCATTTAATTAGCGGATGGAAAAAATAAGTATGAAAACCTTGCTGAATATTACTCAATCTCCCCTTCCCGGTGAATCCCGGGTTATGTATTGTGGCGACTGTGTTCTGTTTACTTTAACGCTCCCGGCCAAGGTAAAAGGTAAGGCATGGGTGAGAACCAATCTTGGCTCTGCTGTCATCGCACAAAAAGAAATCATAAGGCGTGTGGAAAAAAATGAAATAAAGCTTGATGAAGCCTGGTATGATATTGAAATGGAGCCGGAAACCGACTTTGTTTTTAAAATTACGCTTCCATTGCACCAGACAGGGTTTTTTCAGGCAAAGTGTTTTTTTGCCCCGGAAAAAAGCACCACCCCTATCTGGCCAACCGGGGATAATTGTATTTTGAATGTGGAACCGGCCGGCACCTGTTGTGCCAATATTATTTACAATGCCTTTGTCAGGCAGTTCGGCAGATCCAAATCCGGTGTGCCGGGAGAATCTGGAGAACCTGGTGAAAAGGGCCTGTCATCCATCATTGAAAAACTTGATGCAAAAGGGTATACCGTTATTCCTGAATCAGGAAAATTCAGGGATCTTAAAAAGCAAGTAGAGTTTATCTTTTCGCACCTTGGCTGCCGTGTCCTCCATTTGCTCCCCATACATCCCACTCCCACCACCTATGCCAGAATGGGACGGTTTGGCAGCCCTTATGCCGCTTTGAACTTTACACAAGTTGATCCGGCTCTGGCTGAGTTTGACCCTTCGGCAACCCCCCTTGAACAGTTTATGGAGCTGGCCGATATGGTTCATTTTCATAATGGCTATTTATTTATGGATATTGCCATTAACCATACCGGATGGGCAGCCTCTATCCATGGAAGTAACCCTGAATGGCTGGTCAGGGGTGAAGATGGAAAGATAGAGGCTCCTGGCGCCTGGGGTGTGGTCTGGGCAGATTTAACAAAACTGGATTATTCAAATATTGATCTTTGGAAATATATGGCAGATGTTTTTTTGCTGTGGTGTCATAGGGGTGTTGACGGGTTCAGGTGTGATGCCGGCTATATGATTCCGGTCCAAGCCTGGGAATATATTGTTGCAAAAGTAAGACAGCAATATCCTGAAACGCTTTTCTTTTTGGAAGGGCTTGGGGGAAAGGTTAGTGTAACACGCGAAATTTTAAGCAGGGCCAACTTTAACTTTGCCTATTCCGAATTATTCCAAAATTATACTAGACAGGAAATATCAGATTACCTGCCAATCGTCTTTGAAATATCAAACACCTGCGGGCATACCATTCATTTTGCAGAAACCCATGACAATAATCGCCTGGCATCTGTTTCAAGACGATATGCAAAAATGAGAACTTCACTTTGTGCTCTTTTTTCAATATGCGGCGGATTTGGATTTGCCAACGGGGTAGAATGGTTTGCCACTCAAAAGATTGATGTCCATGAATCGGGTAGCCTGAACTGGGGAAACAAGAAAAATCAGGTGGAACACATTTCAAAGTTGACCCTGATATTAAAAAATCACCCCACCTTTTTTGCACAGACTCGGCTTGAATTGATTCATAAAAATCAATCCGAGTGCCTGGTTTTGCTGCGATACAATGAGACCCGGGAAAAAAAACTGCTCGTTTTAATTAATCTTGATTGTGAAAACTCCAGTGAGGCATCCTGGAAAAGACAGGACGCCGATATTAAAGAAACAATGTTGTTTGATCTGATTTCAGGGGCCCAAATCGAAACCCAAAAAGTCGATGATCATTGTGTGATACGACTGACACCGGGAGAAATTCTGGCACTGACCCCTGATCCGGATGATGTTAAACTTATTGAAAAAAAGGGAAAAAGCAACAGCCAGACCCCGGAAAGGGTTTATTTGCAAAAGCTAAAGGCTAAAGTATTAGCGATTCATACTACGTTCAAGGGCTACGGCAATGTAAAAGGCGCTGATATCGAACAAGAAGCCTTGTCATTTGCCCATGATCCTGTTGAATTCATTCGTTCTTTTAACAATGAGTCAAAAGAAAGCCGGGTGATTGTATTTGATTTCCAAAGGGATTTGAAACGGCAATTAATGGTTCCACCGGGGTTCTTCCTTTTGGTAAAATGCAAGACCGGGTTCAGGGCCAAAATTCTTAATGAAAAAAAATCAATTAAAATATCCCACAAAACATCCATAGGATATGAGGAGGGAATCCCAACTCCTGATGGAAAAGGTTTTTTTGCTCTTTTTTTTCCACAGGAAATAAAGAATCAACATAAAGAATATACGTTAAATCTAAGGGTATTTGAAACCAATGGCACGCAGATTAAAAAAGCTTCATTATTATACCTTGCCCCCTGTGATGCTCTATATATGAGTTCGTCCTTTACAAGAAAAGAAATTGTAAAAACTCCTTTTTTGAAATTATTGGGTACCAATAAAAGAGGGAGCATGATGCGGGCAGCTGCCTTTTGGGGTAAACTTGACAGCCGGTATGATGCCCTGCTTGGGGCAAATATGGCCAAAAACAGACCGGAAAACAGGTGGATGGTGCTTTCAAGGTATAGAATCTGGGCTGTTTTTCAGGGATACTCTATAGAACTTGCATTGGATTGTCTTGAAAAGTTTACATTTTCCTATGATCATGGAGGAAAATGGCTGTTTCATATCCCAACGTCAGAAGGCAAGTATTATGCTCTGGAGCTCTACCTGGCCATTGATCCGGAAGACAATCATACCTATTTAACCCTGTCGAGAGCCAAATCCACTGACAATGAGGCATTTCTTCTAAATGATGACAAAGGGATCACCATTATCATCAGGCCTGATATTGAAGACAGAAGTTTCCATGAGACTGTTAAGGCATTTAAGGGGCCTGAAAAACAATGGCCTGAGGCTGTTTCTGCTTTTGAAAAAGGATTTTCCTTTTTACTTTCAAATGGGAAAACTCTCAGTATAAACATATCAAAAGGTGAGTTCGTGCACGAGCCCGAATGGCACTATATGGTCCATCGTCCTTTGGAAGCCCAGAGAGGTCTTGATTCCGACTCTGATCTTTTCAGTCCGGGATATTTTACGGTTTTTTGCCTGGGGGGTGAAAAGGTATTGCTCAATGCGGGTGTAATTGAAAGTAAAGATATGAAAACCGGTTTTGATAAACAACTGAAATCATTAGAATTTAAAACTTTTGAAAAAGGAATGCCCCTTTCTGAGGCAGTATATAGAAGTCTTGATGCGTTTATTGTGAATCGCGGCAGTGATAAGAGCGTGATTGCCGGATACCCCTGGTTTCTGGACTGGGGAAGAGACAGTCTGATATTTTGCAGAAGTCTGGTTGAACTGGGTCGGTTTTCAGAAGCCAGAGCCATATTAAGACTGTTTGGCAGGTTTGAAGACAATGGGACCTTACCGAATATGATCTGTGGTGAGGATGCCCGGAATATTGAAACTTCCGATGCACCATTATGGTTTTTTGCCTGTTGCAAGGACTTGACTGAAAAAGAGAAAAGCAAGGATTTTTTAAATGAAACCCTTGATAATCGGACGGTTTTGGATATTCTTCTATCCATTGCCCATTCCCTGATAAAAGGAACCAAAACAGGGGTGGTTGCCGATCCTGAAACCCTGCTGCTGTATAGCCCGTCTCATTTTACATGGATGGATACCAATTTTCCGGCAGGATCCCCAAGACAGGGATATCCTGTTGAGATTCAGGCGTTATGGTACACTGCACTTGCTTTTCTGGCATCTGTTGATGCAGAAAATAAAATGGACTGGCAGGAAAAAGCCAAAACAGTTCAAAAAGCCGTGCTGGATCTTTTTTATAATAAAAGATCCGGCTTTTTTTCAGATTGTCTTCATTCCCATGGCCCTGTCGGGGCAAAAAACGCTGTCCCGGATGATGCATTAAGACCGAACCAATTGTTTTTGTTCACATTTGATGTAATAAAAGACAAGAGAATAGTACGAAAATGTGTTGAAACCTGCCGACAATTAATTGTTCCGGGAGCGATTAGAAGCCTTGCTGATTCAAAGGTTGAAACTCCCATCAATATTATTTATAATGATAAATTGTTAAAGGACCCCCACGCTCCGTATTCGGGAGAATACAAGGGGGATGAAGACACGCAGAGAAAACCTGCCTATCATAATGGAACAGCATGGACGTGGCAGTTTCCAATATTTTGTGAAGCATGGGCAAAGGCATTTGGTAAAAACAGCATTCCGACAAGCCTTGCATGGCTGGGCAGTGTGATTCATTTGATGCGAAAAGGTGTCGCAGGATATATTCCTGAAATTCTTGATGGTGATTATCCCCACACGGCAAGGGGATGTGATGCGCAGGCTTGGGGCACAGGTGAGTTTGCCAGGGTCATGCATAAGTTATCACACTAATTTTTGTAATAGGAGATTGTGTACATATGAAAGAGGTACAAATTTACAAAGTATATCCTGCTATCCCGGAACCCTTGTCTTTTCTGGATTATCTTGCCAGGAACCTGTGGTGGTGCTGGAATCCTGAAGCCATTGAGTTATTTCATAGAATTCATCCTGCACAATGGGAAAAAATCGGGAAAAATCCCGTGGCTTTTCTTTCTCATATATCCCAGAGACGATTTGATGACCTTTCAAAGGATGAAAGTTTTTTGGGGCATCTTGGGCGGGTAAAGGCTAAATTTGAAAGAATGTTTTCCTATGTATCACAAATCAAGGAATTTGATCTGGATCCCAAAGAGACGATTGCCTATTTTTCCATGGAGTTCGGTCTCCATGAATCACTGCCGCTTTTTGCAGGCGGTCTAGGGGTTCTTGCCGGAGATCATCTAAAAGCATCTTCTACTCTGGGAATCCCGTTGACCGGTATTGGTCTGTTATTCCGGGAAGGTTATTTTAAGCAGTTCCTTGACCATAACGGGTGGCAGCAGGAAACCTATCCCTTTAATGACATGTTTGATCTTCCGGTTCAAAAGGTGAAGGACAGCTCCGGCTTTGAAATCAAAATTGAAATACCGGGACCCGAGGGCTTGATCACAGCCTGTGTCTGGCAATTAAAGGTTGGTAAAATCAGACTATTCTTACTGGATACCGATTTGCCGGAAAATCCAGTTATCATCAGGGATATTACATCAAGACTCTATGCCAGCCATGGCGAAGTCCGGGTTGCCCAGGAAATATTATTGGGGATTGGCGGGATAAAGATATTGAGCGCCATGGATATGTTTCCTAACATCAGTCATATGAATGAAGGACATTGTGCCTTTGCCGGGTTGGAACGAATTTGTATTATCATGGACAAATACGATGTGGATTTTGAAAGTGCATTTCAAATTTGTAAGAGAAGCTGTGTTTTTACCACCCATACTCCTGTGGCTGCAGGGCATGATGAATTTCCAAAAGAATTAATACTTCCCTATATCCAGCCCTATGCCGATAAATTTGCCATTTCAAACGATGAACTGCTCTCCTGGGGAGAGCCCCATGGCATGAAGGATACAGGCAAATTTTCCATGTTTATTTTTGGTGCTAAATTATCCGGCTACATTAATGGTGTCAGCCGGCTTCACGGTCAGGTGGCTCGCACTATGTGGCAGCCTTTATGGCCAAGGCGCCACGTCGAAGAAATTCCTATTTCACATATCACTAACGGTGTCCATATCTGTTCTTATCTTTCCCGGCATAAAAATGCTTTATTTGAACGTTATTTATCCTCAGACTGGTCCAACAGGCAAGGCAACCCAAATCTGATTTCAAGGATAGACAATATTGAGGATGCAGACCTTTGGCATGTCCATGAACTGGATCGATCCAATTTGATAAAAAAATGCAGGGATACTTTGCTGGCACAATATGAAAGGCGAAATGCCCCTAGGACTGTGCTGGATGAAGTGGTGAGTGTATTGGATCACCGGGTGCTGACCATTTGTTTTGCCCGGCGGTTTGCCACTTACAAACGGGCAGGGCTCTTATTGAAAGATATCCCGCGTTTGACAAGACTCATTACTGATGAAGACAGACCCATCCAACTAGTGTTTGCAGGCAAAGCCCATCCCAATGATAATGAGGGCAAGGATATCATCAAACAAATTGTTGAATTTGCCAGGCTGCACAATGTCAGGCACCGGGTAGTCTTTCTTGAAAATTATGATATCAATATCGCAAGATACATGGTCCAGGGATGTGATGTGTGGCTTAATACACCCAGAAGACCCAATGAAGCCTGCGGCACGTCAGGCATGAAAGCTGCTGCAAACGGCGGGTTGAATCTTTCCATTCTTGATGGCTGGTGGTGTGAAGGATTCAGGGAGAGCCGGGGCTGGAGTATTGGAAACGGAGATGCTTATGAGGATCATGAATACCAGGATGAGGTTGAAAGCCAGGCCCTCTATAATATCCTTGAAAATGATGTGATCCCAACTTTTTATGAGAGGAAAAGAGGTAATCCACCCGAAAAGTGGATAAAGATGATGAAAGAGGCCATGAAAATGGCTATAATAGATTTTTCAAGTGACCGGATGGTCCGGGAGTATTCGGAAAGATTCTATATCCCGGCATCAAGAAATTTTAAACTGTTGACTCAAGATTCCGCCTGGAAAGCCAAGGAACTGGCACTGACCCAGTCCCGGTTGATATCCTTGTGGAGCGGCATTCGAGTATCAACACCCAAGCTTACCACTGAGGCTGATTTTATTGTTAGGGATACCTTCAGGATCACTCTTGAGGTTTTTCTTGGTGAATTGACCCCGGAAGAGGTCGAGGTCCAGGTTTATCATGGCAAAGTAAAATCCTCAGATCATCTTGAAGGCAGCATGGCAGAAACCATGTGGCTGCAGGAAACCATATCCGAAGGCGCTCACATTTATGCATGTACCATCACTTGTTCGGATTCAGGACGCTTTGGTTATACGGCCAGGGTGATTCCCAAAGGGGATGAGGTATTAAACAGTCATACACCAGGCCTTATTACCTGGGTCCATGGAGAGGATTAAAATTATAGACAAGACAACCTGGGGAAAGAGAAAATGGTACAAAAACCGAGAATCTTGATTGTAAC
>NZ_JAIOSW010000017.1 GCF_021107415.1 Desulfobacula sp. | reverse complement strand
TTAAGAAAGGAAAATTTGTTGAAATCAGTCGGTAAAAAAAGCATCCTGGCCGGTTGCTTCCAATACTGACTGCCAGAGCCTTCCCTGGGGGTCCATATTTTTTCTTTTTCCTGCAGAGGCATCCATGGGCACATGAACGTAATGATTGTTCCAAAAGCTGACCAGTAATTTTGTTTTTCCTGCCATTCCTGCGTGAACCGCATCACGACCAAGAAAACCGCAGAATACACTGTCATTTGCATTGGCAGGAAGACTTCTGATAATATAGCTTGGATCAATATATTTTAAGGAAACAGGGATATCTTTTGCCTTAAACCATTGTGAAATTTTATCCTTTAGGAAAAGACCAATATCCCGGAGTACAACATTTCCTGAAGGGTCAAACTGGTTTTCCTGATCATCAAAAAGATTTTGACCCGCACCTTCAGCCACAATAATAACCGCATGCTTTCGATGAATGATTCTATCCTCAAGCGCCTGTAAAAATCCGGTTTTTCCATACAGGGAAATATCAACCTCAGGAATGAGAACAAAATTGGCATCCTGCTGTGCCAGTGCAGCAGTAGCGGCCAGGAATCCGGAATGCCTTCCCATAAGCTTTATCAACCCGATTCCATTGGGATATGCTTCGGCTTCATTGTGGGCCCCTTTGATGGCAAGTGTTGCAACATCTACCGCCGTATCAAACCCAAATGATCGGGATACCAGATAAATATCATTGTCAATGGTTTTGGGGATGGCGATAACTGATATTTTTAAATGTCGCTTTTTAATTTTATCTGCTATTTTTTTTGCTGCCATTAATGTTCCATCCCCACCCACCAGGAACAAAATACCAACATTCATCCTTTCAAGACAATCAACAATCATACCGATATCCTGGGTTCCCCTTGAGGAGCCTAGCATGGACCCACCCGTATTCTGGATTCCAGAGACTGTATCAGGATTTAAATCCATCACATCATGTTCAAAATCCGGTATAAATCCTTGAAGCCCATGGCGTATCCCATAAATTGTCTTAACATTATAGATGTGGTGAAGTTCCAAAACCATGGACCGGATAATATCATTTAATCCGGGGCATAACCCGCCACAGGTTACAATGGCGCATTTGAGTTTACTGGGATCAAAGTATATTTTTTCTCTTGGACCTGCCTGATCAAAACTGATAATTTTTTTCAAATTGCCTTTCAGATGATCCATTTGAACATTAACAATTATCCTTGCTTCATCTGAAACAAACCTTCTTAAAGGTTCTTCTGCTTTAGTGTTACGTTTAAGAGGGGAAATAATTTTTGCTTCACCAAGGGTTGGGATATCAGTACTGAAATCTTTGGTTTTCATTGAGGCCCTCCATTAAATTGAAAAGATCCTTTTCCAAGAATATCGTGTAAATGTAAAAGTCCGTCAAGCCTGTTATGTTTATCAACTATGGGGAGCACTGTAATCTGGTATTTTTCCATAAGATTCAATGCATCATATAAAAAAGACTGGGCAGTTAATGTTTGTGGATTTTTACTCATGACCGTGTCAACTGATCGGGTGTTTAAATCAGTAAGATTTTTGGCCATGCAATGCCGGATATCACCGTCTGTGATAATTCCTTTAAGCTTTTCTTCTTTATCCAGAACAATCACTGCACCTAACCTGAATTTATCCATTTTTTTCAGGGCAAGACTCATGGAAGAGCCTGTTAATACCCATGGAGCAGTTGATGCTTTAAACATGATTTCACCGACTTTGCAGGAAAGGCGTTGTCCAAGCATGCCGCCGGGATGGGATTTCATAAAATCACTTTTTTTAAACTTCTTCATGGTGATCAATACAACAGCCAGGGCATCGCCCATGGCAAGCTGGGCCGTTGTGCTGGAAGTCGGTGCCATATTAAAGGGACAGGCTTCTTTTTCAACCCCTGTATCAATGACAATATCACAGAATTTTGCCATGGTGGAATCGGTCTTTCCTGTAAATCCAGCAAGTTTGCATCCAATATCTTTGATCACAGGAAGCAATTGGTTGAGCTCATTTGTCTCACCGCTGTTGGAAATAGCTATAAAAACATCATCCTTGCTCACCATCCCAAGATCGCCATGAACGGCTTCAACCGGATGTAAAAACATTGAATTTGTTCCGGTGCTGATGAGGGTGGAAACAATTTTTTTACCGATAAGACCTGATTTTCCTATTCCCGAAATTACCACCCGACCGGTGGAACTGCATATTGTATTAACAAGCTCCTCAAAAGAGGCGTTAATATTCTGTGCCAATTTCAAAATACTGTCGGCTTCTATTCTTAATACTTCTTTTGCTTTATCTATTATCATGATTGAATTCTATCTAACTCTTTAATTTATTGAACAGTTTGAATAATTGGTATTTATATACAATATTCAACTCTTTTTTAATATAAAAAAATTCCAGATGTGCCGGCAGGAGGGAAGGCAATCTTTTTGGCTAAACTTCATCGGACATCCACCCCGACGTAGCGTATTAATTAGGACTTCTAAGACAATATCCCAGAATTCATTTTTTATAAGATAGCTTGAAATCGAGAACGTTTTGTTTTTATCGCTCCATAAACCAAGTGTTTTTTTGCCTGAAGATATGTTGATTGTTGGGGTTGTGAGCTTTACTCCATATCTCCATGAAATATCCCTGTGTTCTTTAACAAGCTGCGCCGCCCATTTGAATTCAATGTTTTTCATAATATCAATAAAAAGTACGTTATTCTTTTACATAACGGGGATATGTTGCTTTAGCTTTTTTTGCATCGTTGATATCAATGTTAAGAGTCAAAAATTCCTGATTTAATGAAGTTGTTCCAAGGACATCTCCCCGTTCAGGTTCAATAATCCAGCCGCTCCCACCAAAATTTTCTTTTTGAGTGTTTGGACCATTATAATTTGATGATAAACAGAAGGCGCCGGAGACAATAGCAGTAGCTTTTCCTCCAGTTACCCAGATATCAACTTTTGATTCAGGCGTTGCTCTGGGACAGACTATAATATCAACATCCTGTTTTAAATACTGCCTTGCTCTTGCTGTAAACCAGATTTCAGTGCAAATTAGAAACCCTATTTTGATACCATTAATATGAATAACATCAAAATTTTCTTCTCCCCTTTCATACCAGGAGGCTTCATAATACCCTGGTTCATCCGGAAGATAGTATTTGTCATGAACAAAAATAATTCCCTTATCACGACTAAAAACAAATCCTTTATTTAGATATTGATTATTTTTTATGGCAGGTCTTGATGCAATGATTAATTCAACCGGTAATTGATTAAGTCTGTTAATCCATACATCATGAGCTTTTACAGCTTGTTCCCAAAGATTTGAATTAACAACATTGGATCGCGTGACCCATTGGAAAAATGGCATTTCAGGTAACAGCAGTAAGTCTGATTGTTCTTGTTCAAGATGATGAATCAAGCGGTTCCAGTAGGTGTCAGACTCTGTCCAGCTATTGGGTAATTCACAAACCGTTACTTTCATAGTCACTCCAAAATCTTTTTTGTTATTGTTTTCCAATATACATTCCATCATATTCCAAAGTGCAAAGAGGAGTGCCTGGTGAATTAACCCCGCTGTTGATAACTTCTCCTATAAAAAGGGCATGATTACCAGGGTCATGGCGTTCTTTAATCTGTAATTCAAACCACGCTATGCAGTCTTTTAAAATCGGTGCCCCTGTTTTTTTAGTTTCCCAGAAAAGTCCAGAGAATTTTTTTTCAGGATCAGCTCCTTTGAATCTTTTCAACATATCTTTTTGTGATTTGTCCAGCACGTGTAATACAAAAGCATTACTTTTTTCAATCAAGCTATGAGAATACCTGTTTGGATGAACAGCCACCAAAATCAAAGGTGGTTCATATGATACCTGAGTTACCCATGATGCGATCATACCGTTAAAAATATCATCACATTTAACTGTTAAAACATAAAGTCCATAGGTCATGTGACTGAATGCTGTGAGCCATTCTTTTTTCATTTTTTTAATTAATATCCAACATTAAACTTTAAATTCTTATATAGATTATCCTGTACTTGATTTCTATTTAAAGCCAGCTGCAATATGCTCAATATTATTCCAGTTTAATCCCAATAATCCCGCCGCTTCACGATCCACTTCCCAAGGGTTATACCCGGCAATTATTTTTTTCAACGGTGGATCACATTGAGGCCCACCAAGATGGAAATCAGCCATACCCATACTACAGTCCATTATCGAAAGATTTGGCTCTTTGAGCTTCTTCTAAGGATTTAAATGATTTGAATTCAGTACTGGGAAAACCATCTGTTTGAGCTTTACACTCTGCCCAAGTCAGATAGATCCCAGGTTGATGTCCTGCCCAAACAACATAAAATTTCTTTTTTTTTCTTCCCATTATTATTCAACCGTAAGTGTTTTTCTTTAAAAGATGATTAATACAAATACCAAACAATTAAATGAACTGTAAAGCAGTATATATTTACATCTTTGAAAATATTTTTTAGACTCTGAATAGAAATAGCGAAAATAAGCCATTGGTTTGATTTTTAAAAATATTATGAATCTTGAGATATCTGTATATTTTTAATTAGGAATAAAAATGAAAGAACAAGTAGATCCAAAAATTTATGGCCTTCCATCACGAACCGTTTTAATAGAGCAGGAATCTAAAGAATTTATCCTGGTCATTAATAAAGGGTGAAAAATAATGAACGACAAAAAAAATACTGAACCCATAATCCCACCAATGCAGGGTGATCCAAAGCTAAAAGAGTATCGCTGTCCTCATTGTGGTCGATTCCTTTTCAAGGGAAATGTTAAAAAATTGAATATGGTGTGTCATCATTGTCAGGAAATGATAGATGTTGATGGGGATGATCTCTTCAGGGCAGAGAATAAATAATAGAAACTGAGCTTTCGAAATTAATAAATAAAACTATGATATTAAATTTTTATAGTTGTGCCTATTATAAATAAAGGAAATTACAAATGACTGACGGACAAAAAAGATCCCAGATTAAACCAGGACAAAAAGTTTCTATTGTATTAAAAAAGGATCAAAAAAATGGGAATCTTACCGATGGTATTGTGAAGAGTCTTTTAACAAAATCATCTTCACATCCACATGGGATCAAGGTCCGTTTAGAAAATGGCTTAGTGGGAAGGGTAAAAATTATTCACGGTTAAAAACCTATCTTTGTTTAATTATTGAGAGAACATATTTTTTTGGTATGTTTGAGAATTCAAGTTATTGGCTACTTTGCACAGGAATAATATTATTTGACTCGGGCATACCGCTTATTCAACCTACTATATTTTAGTAAGTGGAATAATATAGGCAGAGCCAACTTAATGACTCTGCCTATATTATTTGGCTAACAATTCTCTTGGTTTAAGACGTCTATCAAAACCAGATCTCCGGCCTTTACCGGACCTTCTTTCTGGGGAATGTTCGGCATAAGAGAACACCCGCCTGCCACCATTATCCGGTAATACGGCATTTGCCTTCATCAGTCTTATTTAAGTTTCTTTCTGCTGACACCTGCAATCCCTAAAATACCAAGGCCGAAGAGAAGCATTGTGGCTGGTTCGGGAACTGGTGCTGATTCAGAAATATAGCCTTGAGGATTGTAATACCCACCTGCATTAGTATAGTCGTTCCACCCCCAACTATATCTTTCGTCCATATAGAGATACCCTTCACCTCCTGCATTATTGGGTTCACTTCCTCCCCAGTTTGTATAACCCCAAGTCTCTCCAGTTACCCACTGCCAACCACCAGTCGGTTCTGAGGAACCACTAGGCTGGAATCCACCGATCATAAAGCCTCCAACTCCGGGGTTCGTATGTCCTGCAAGTAAATTTGCGACAAATGTTTGCTCTTCCACAGATGTTATGGTTGCTAGATGGTCTCCTGCAGCTAATGTAGTGGCTTGCGCATTCTCCCAAGTAAGGTCACTTACGACAATATCATACCAGTGTCCATTTCCTCCACTTGCTGTTGTCCATTGAATAGGTGTTGCGATTGCGCTCCCTACCATGCCGACGAATAACAATCCTGCCGCACAAATCATTAAAAACTTCGATTTCATATTTATACTCCTTTTTTTGTATTAGACAACCCGGCTATCTCCCCATAAGACCCTTTGGCTTTCCGTCCCCGCTTCATAACAGGTTTGGCTTTTCATATACTTTCATAATCAATGCAACAAACATGCCTTTGTTTTTCCTATGCCAAGGACGCTATTTGATAGTATTTACGGTAATTTTGGGTAATTTTTTCTATAGAAAAAATGTTATAAATTGTGAAAAAAATTACATAATATTGTGTTCGATTCTATTAGAAAACACAAAATCAAGTGAAGCAGGACTTCATTCAACATACTACATGTAATAAAGCACCAAAGTTTGAAGTTCAATGCACAAAGAGTGTCCCCTATAAAAACAGGACGTAAAAATTCTAAAGTTTGTGATTTATAAATGACACTAATACCCGGAATATGCATCCCCACCAAGGTTGAAAACAATGATGCTGATAACATACCATGAGCAATCCGTTTCCAAATAATAACCAAATGACCATTCCAAATTAATACTTTGTGAAACCCTTAAGAATCCATGCAATTTTAGTTTTTAATAAAATTTGTAAAAATAAAAGGAAATCTTAATTAAAAGGAGTAAATAGTGGGAAAATTTTATTTGCACATAACGCTAAATGCGAGAAAATTGGAAAATTTTATATAATAATAGAGAGTTAGGGAAGTTACTGGAATATTTAAATAATATTATGTTCCACAAAAAAAATACTGTAAAATCATAGAATTACCAGGAGGTGAAAAAAAATATCATAATATAACGAATACAGCGTTATCAAGATTGACTTGAAATTTGAATCGAAATAGAAACTTGTATTACCCAAATATTCAAGATATAGGAATGATAAGTATTGAAGACTACACCAGATTTGAATCCCATTCTCATAATAGATGATGAACCACCTATTTTGGATCTACTTTCAGAAAGCTTAACCAGAAATGGTTATGATGTAGATACTGTGGAAAGTGGGGAAAAGGGAATTAAAAAAATTGAGTCTAATAATTACAGTCTGATCTTTACTGACATAAAAATGCCCGGTCTGTCCGGAGAACAGGTTCTTCAATATTTAAAACACATTCAAAATAGCTTAACGCCGATTGTGGGTATGTCTGGAACGCCATGGCTACTTGATCAAAGTGATTTTGATGCTGTTTTACCAAAACCATTTTCGATGAAAAGACTATTGAAAGTAGTCCGTCAGTTCATAAATTAAATTCAACAAGTAACCCAGTTGCCCAGGAATTAAGGAGCACCACGTAAGGGAAGGAATCTGCCACAAAATCAATTGGATCAATTTTAACAGGGATTGCAATTGATAAAGGTTTTATTTCTAATGCAAATGAAAAGATATACCAGCATTTTAAATCATATGAACCTGAACAAAAGTGGAATGAAAGGATAAAGGACATTACAATAAAACATTTGCTGACAATGACCTCTGGATATGATTGTGATGACCATAAAAACAACTTTGCTTGTGAACAAAATATGTATAAATCTAAGGACTGGCTTGAATATGCAGTAAATCTTCCTATGGCTAATCTACCTGGAGAACATTGGGCGTATAACAGTACAAGCTTATGGTTTGGTTGGAGAGATAATTTCAAAAAAATCCAATATGACTATACCTGATTTTGCTAATAAATATTTATTTGAGCCAATGGGCATAACTGATTTTCAATGGGGGTTTTCACCAAAAGGAACGGCGTGGATTGCTGGAAATGCTAATTTAAAATAATGACCGCCCTTAAAATTCCATACGACCAACTATCTCCAGAAGCACTCAATGGTGTTGTCGAAGAATTTATCACCCGGGATGGCACTGACTATGGAGAAATTGAAGTGTCCCTGGAAACAAAAACCTCCCAGGTGCTTGGACTGCTTAAATCGGGAAAAGCTGTAATTGTGTTTGACCAGAAATCTGAAACCTGTACTATTTTGAAAAGTGATGATCCCGTATTAGAAGGTATTGAGGATTAATTTCATCTGTACTGAATTTATTGAAATACAATGAACAAACTTATTCAACCTGACAAAGAAGCATTCATTGCCCTTGCAACCACAAAAATGCCGTT
>NZ_JAIOSW010000005.1 GCF_021107415.1 Desulfobacula sp. | reverse complement strand
TAAGAAAAATTGAAGATGAATTTTGGACGTCGGGCATTAAAATGGATATTCAATAATCATTTTGGTATCAATTCATGTGCTATGAGCTATAGTGGCACACCTGTAAAGTTTGACCCCTGCCAGGGTTTATCATTTTCATCACCCCGTGCAGGAGCCTCTATAATAAACATTATTTTTGAATGTAAATGACCATATCCCCATGATATCCTATTTCTTTTGCTAATTAAGTGATGAGGACATCTTTTGCATTTTGGTTCCAATATATTTCGTAATTCGTCTTTGATTTTAGGATATGGTATTTGTTCCATGATAGATCCTCCTTAATTTTGGTATAATAAATCTAAGTATTACAATCATTTCTGTAATTAAATGTCAAATATCCATTAAGATATAAGCCATATAAAATTTTTTGTCCCTAAGAAAAGATCCCCGAATTTTAATTTTTACCAAAATAGTTAAGATTCAACTTTATGGAAAAATAAGCATACCCATGATCGAGATGGCTTTTTCAACTTAAGCCCTGCTGGACCCACTCAATCAGATGGAAAATATCAGCCTGATATCACCTTCTTTGATAAAATATTCATTAAGCCCAAAAAACGAAAAAAAGAAGATGCAGAAAAAATGTTTACTTATGATCTTGAAGTCTGGGAAAATAAAAAACAAAAAATACAGCAAAAAAATGAAAAACTAAAAGCGGACTATCTGAAAAATATAAAGAATTGGAAAAAAGAAAAACTTAAGTACGAAAAGGACCAGGAGGAAGGCAATAAAAAAATATTAGAAAAGAAAGCCCAATATCTAAACAAAGATCCTGATTCAATTTTAGAATATTGCGATATGGTATTAGCAAATTCTGAATATCCAGACTATTTCCCTCAAGAATGGTTCCTTGATTACCAAGCTAAATCAAAAATATTACTTATCGATTATTCTCTTCCTGATAAAGACTGTTTACCAACTGTTAAGAAGGTAAAGTATGTGATCTCAACGAACAAATTTACAGAGACTCATCTATCGCAAACAGCACTAAATAAATTATATGATGGACTGCTTTATCAAATCGCACTAAGAACTATTCATGAATTGTATGAGGCAGATGTTATAAACTCACTCGATTCTGTTGTATTTAACGGATGGGTTGATTCTGTAGACAAAGCGACTGGGCAGAATACAAACGGTTGCATCATGTCTCTTCAAGCGTCTAAAGATGAATTTTTAGCTATTAAGCTGGAAAAAGTAAATCCAAAAGCATGCTTCAAACGACTGAAAGGGGTCGGTAGTAGTAAGTTACATGGTTTGTCGCCTGTTGCACCAATTATAAGTATCGACAGAGAGGATCGCCGTTTTGTTTCACCATATGATGTAGCGGACAGCGTTGATGATTCAGATAACCTTGCTGCAATGGATTGGCAAGATTTTGAAAATTTGATTCGCGAGATTTTTGAAAAAGAATTTGTCAGTTCTGGTGGTGAAGTGAAAATAACACAAGCGAGTCGAGATGGTGGTGTTGATGCTATAGCCTTTGATCCAGATCCTATACGTGGAGGGAAAATTGTAATTCAAGCAAAAAGGTATACAAACGTGGTTGGAGTTTCTGCTGTAAGAGATCTATACGGTACTACTGTAAATGAAGGCGCCACAAAGGGAATTCTGGTTACAACGGCAGACTATGGCCCTGATGCTTATAAATTTGCTAAGGGAAAACCTTTGACACTCTTAAATGGTAACAATTTATTACATTTGCTCGAAAAGCATGGACATAAAGCCAAGATTGATCTAAAAGAAGCTAAAAAAATATTTGCTGAACAAAAAAATAACAAGGCAAATTTATAAACCCGCTTCTTGGCATTATCAAAATATCATGCAAATGATTTTACTTCATTCTCTTAAAAAATATCCACCTGTTTTCTTACTTCCCCTATGTCCAATAATTTTTTCCCCAGGGTTTTTCCCGACCGGTTATTGAGCAATTTTGAGGCTTGTTTGGTTTGAATTCCAGCATTGTGTGAATTCACTGAAAGTAAAGATTTTAATCCCTTATATATCTTGGGGGTGTTGGTGCTTTATTCAATTAACCAAACCTCCCGGGCTTGAAATTTCAATCCGATTATCAAATATCTCCACCATGACATTGGCCCCTTTTTCGAAATAGTACCGGTGACACACTGCATTGATCACGGCTTCCCTTTTTATATATAATCTTCCCATATATCTTCAACAGGTTTAATTAATTCATCCATCGAAACAAGCAGTTTTGGTTTTTTTATGCATTGTTTGCGCCAGTCATTTTTTTTCACAGGTTTTAGATAAGCAACCTTTTTTTTATTATGGGTAATAACCACATTTTCACCTGATTCAACTCTTTTTAATATCGCAAAAATATTCCCTCTTAAACCTGTTGCTGTTATGTTTAGCATAAATACCTCTTTTATCTAAATCCAGAAAGTTTTTACATTGTATTGTTGTATTGTTTTATCTTTTGTTACAAAAAAAAAGTTGTTTTTAACGGCCTGAGCAATAAGCAGACGATCAAAAGGATCTTTGTGGAAATCAGGCAGGTTCACAGATCCAATCATTTCCCCTGCTGTAGGATCAATAAGTCTGATATTAGAGCTTTCAATTAAACTGATACGCCAGGCATCAATATCCTCAAGTTCGATCCTCTTTTTTTTGACAAGAAGAGCTGTCTCCCAGAATGAAATTGATGAAACATATAGATTCTCCAATTCATTTTGTTCATCCAGAAAATCAACATATTTGCGGGATACATTTTCTTTGTTAAACCAGAAAATCAGTGCGTGTGTATCTAACAGATAGCCATTCAAAATTATTTTTCCATTCCTCTATTTTTTTATATGTCCATATTCATACTATAGAGCGTACATGTATATGTCAATAAAAATTGTAACTATTCAGCACAGATTTTATAAATTTTTTTCGTTTTCACAACCATAAAGAGTTCCTCATTGAAAAATTCAGGCAGCTTATCCAAACCAATTACTCCAGATTGAGGCTCATGTAAAAAGGAGGTTGAGGGCACGTTTTGTAGGTCAACAAAAGAGATGTCGTTTCTTATACAAGAAACTCGTTAAATAATTTTATGTTTCACATGTGATTGCCCTTTATTTTCCTTTTACACTTTTTTTTTTTATTGTTATATTTAAGGCAATTATTAATATAATTCAAAATTCGCTCTACTAATGTTGCTCAACGTTAATGTAGTACCCAACAAAGTGTAAAAAATCTGCCATTGGCAGAAAAAGAAAAGAAATTCCAAATAATTTTGAATGGCAGCATAAGCCTCCTTGCTGCCCATAGGAGGGTAAAATGGCCGGCAAAACAAATCCAAAGTCTTTAATAAGTCATGTTGATGCAGTTAAAAAAGGAAAACGATTATTTGAAGATGCCTTTCAAGGTGTTTCCCGGATGATCCTTGATGCGGGTATCCAAAAAATTACAGTCAAAGGGAAAACAACCTATCAGTTTGATATATTCAGTCAGGGGAAAAAACATCTGGTGGGGATGTACGATGAAATAAACAGTTTTGTTTCATTTGTAAAAGATGCTTCTGAAGGTGGCTCATCAAGGGAAATGGCATTTGTTCTGGTGGGTGAACCCGGCAATGGTAAAACTTTTTTAATAGAATATCTTTGTGCGCGGTACAGAGAATTTCTTAGTATTCCCCAAAATAAAAAATATACATTCAGGTTTATGAATCTGGATCAGCTTGGAGGCTATGGCAAGATTAACTTTATTGAATCTCAGACTTACGAAGACCCCATGATCCTGGCTATGAGTCTTTGTGAAACTAATGATCAGTCAAAAGAGTACTTTTCAAAAAAATTTAAATTTACGGGCAAACAGATAGATGACCTGTATGATAAATATCGCCCTTTGGGTGCCTGTTCTGCTTACATTCTCAATCAAATTCGGGAACATACGGATAATGATATCACCAAAATGTTGTCTTTTATTGACATTATACCGGTTCCATTAATTGAAAGTCTTGGTACGATTACAGGCAAATATCCTGCCAAGGATAAGATCACCTCGTCTGCCGTGGATCTCATGGGTGAAGAATCTATTCAAAGGCTTCTTCATATTTCCGATTCAAACAATCCATATCGGTTTGATTTAAGAAGAGGGGCACTTGCAAGGGTTGCTGGCGGCGGTATTCATTTCAGTGATGAAATTTTTAAAAATAAGAAAGATCTGGTTCAGGTTTACCTTGGGGTGATTCAAAATCGGACAATCGAAATGGATGGATTTAAATGGCCGATTGACACCTTGATTGTCGCCACCAGTAATAATTCCGAATTTGATACCTTTCTTTCCGAAAG
>NZ_JAIOSW010000144.1 GCF_021107415.1 Desulfobacula sp. | reverse complement strand
TGATTGCTGTCCAGACCGGATACACGGCAGATATGCTGGAAGATGATCTGGATCTTGAAGCAGATCTTGGGATAGATACAGTGAAACAAGTTGAGATTTTTGCCAAGGTAGCCTCCCATTTCAGCTTTCCGGTGCCGGATGATTTAAAACTTCGGGATTTGAATACTATTGCTAAACTGGCTGAGTATATTGCCACAAGAGCTAACATACCGGATACTAAAACTACAGATTCGGAAATTGTGGCTGCTCAACCGGATACTAAATCAATACCTCAAGCACAAGGTTTCTCCACGGCCATTGACACTGTCAAGAACATCATCGCCGAGCAGACCGGATATGCGGTGGACATGCTGGAGGATGACCTTGATCTTGAGGCGGATCTTGGGATAGATACAGTGAAACAAGTTGAGATTTTTGCCAAGGTAGCCTCTCATTTTGGTTTTCCGGTACCGGATGATTTAAAACTCCGTGATCTGAATACCATTGCCAAACTGTCTGAGTATATCCAGTCCAGAGCAGGGGGCACTGTTGAAATTGAAAAACAGGAAAATGCCCCGGAAGCGGTTCCTGTGGCGGTTGATGTGCAGGCACAAAGTGAGGATGCAGCGATTGTAGTTAAAGAGGTGATTGCTGTCCAGACCGGATACACGGCAGATATGCTGGAAGATGATCTGGATCTTGAGGCAGACCTTGGGATTGATACAGTGAAACAGGTTGAAATTTTTGCCAAGATCGCTTCCCATTTTGGTTTCCCGGTTCCGGATGATTTAAAACTCCGGGATCTGAATACCATTGCCAAACTGTCAGACTATATTAAGACCAGGGCAGACGCAGTGCAGGCACCTCAAACCCAAATGGAACCGGCACTTTCCGTGAAAAGCAATAAAGTTTTACAGGCAACCGACTTCACTATCCCTTTAAATAACGAAGATGAATTCCCTGATACTGCATCACCCATTAAGCGGTTGATTGTGAGAGCTAAGAAATCAAAGATCCCGGAATCTTCCAAAAAGGATTTTAGAGGTAAAAAAATTATTGTTTCCCTTGACAGCCACGGGTTCGCCAAAAAGATTATTGAAAAGATAAAAGAGAAAAAGGGTGAAGTCATTACCATTGGCAGTAAAGGTGCTGATTTTAAGTTTGACCTGACCGATGTCAAGGCCACGGAAAAGAGGGTGGAAGAATTTAAAGAAGCCTATCCTGAGGTAAACGGGTTTATTCATCTGGCACCCCTGGATTACTATTTTGATCGAAAAGACCCAAAAGATGATTCAAACGAATCTCTCAACACGACCATCAAATCCTTTTTTGTCATGATTAAGCATCTTTTTGAAACCCTTGATCAGAAAGACAATGTCATTGGAACCATTACCTTTGATTCGGTTGTATTTCCGTATATGGAAGACTGCGGTGATATTCATCCCATGTTTGCAGGCCTTGCAGGCCTTTTGAAAACCGTGAATAAGGAGATGCCGGATACCAGGGTCAAGGTGGTGGACTTTTCTTATAAACAGCTAAAGAAAAGCATAGGAAGGATTGCAGATTTATTCTTAAATGAGCTGCTTTGCGACGATACAAGGGTAGAGGTGGGATATAAGAATAAGAAGCGATACGTCCTGACCATGAAACCTTCCATTGCAGACAGGACACAACAGATTATTTCAAACAATGATACCATGCTGGTTACAGGCGGAGCCGGCGGTATTACCTATGAAATCATAAAAAAGGTGGTTGAAAAGTATAAGGTCAACCTGATTATCCTGGATATCAATGACATTTACAGCATTGATTCAAAATTTCTGGATAAAGTATCCACCCAGGCTGATCTCATGGGGTTGCTCAGAGACGATATGCCCGGGGTGAAACCCATTGAAATAAAACGTGCCCTTGATCGTCTGATGCGGGTTCGACAGTCACTTGAAAATATTGAGTATCTTCAGTCGCTGGGTGTCAGTGTTGAGTATAATTGTGTGGATGTAACTGATTTTAATGCCGTAAAGGCAGCCGTTGACAAGTATGACAAAATTGATGGTGTTTTTCATGCCGCCGGCATGGAGATGAGCCAGTTTATCCCCAAAAAAGAACTCTGGTCCTTTGAACTGGTGGTGGATGTCAAAGTCAAAGGCATGCGAAACCTTCTGCAGGCCTTTAAAGAAAGAGAGTATAAATACTTTTTTACTTTTTCATCCGTAACAGCCCGTTTTGGGAACGAAGGTCAGGTGGATTATACATCTGCCAATGATTTTCTTGGGAAAACATTGTTTCACGAAAAGCAGCTTCATCCCGACAGAACCTATAAGGTCTATGCGTGGACAGCCTGGGGTGGTGTCGGCATGGCAACCAATCCAACGGTGAAAAAGGTGCTTGAAGAAAGAGGCATCCAATTCCTTCCCATGGAACAGGGCGTCAAGTTTTTTATGGCAGACCTTCTAGATAAGACAGAGTCTGAAATGGTGTTTTCCGGCCTTGATTATTCCTTTGACAGGGACGGTCTTCTGGGCGATCCGAATAATGCTCAATTCCCGTTTCTGGATATTCCGATGGAAAAAACTAAAACTGGAACTATCTATTCAAGGGTGCTGGATATTGAAAGAGATGTGTTCCTCCATGACCATACCATGGACGATGTGCCGCTTTTTCTTGGTTCCACCGGGATTGAAACCATGGCTGAAGTGGCAAGATCCCTGTCTGAAGATAAAGTACATTTTGTTGAATTGACGGACTTTCAGATTCCCTACGGGATCAAACTTTTAAAGGGACGTCCAAAGGAGCTTTTGATTTCAGGAGACGCTGCGGGAGAAGGTTTATTTGACTGCAGGATCACCTCCCGGTTCAAGAATCCCAAGGGAATTGTCATGGGTGATCCCAAACTTCATTATGAAGGTAAATACAGGTTTGCTGAAAAACCCTTAAAGGTAAAGAAGATCAAACTGCCCCAATTTAATCCGGTTTCCTGGGAAGGTGACATTGACACCCTGGTGTATAATCCCAAACGGCTGTTCATGTTTGGCCTTTTCGCCACCATCACGGATATTAATTCATTTGACGGTAAAACATTGGTCACAACAGTGGAGGATAGTAGCCGAAAAGAGTTTTTTAAAGGGATAAAAGATCCCAACTTTGTGGCAGCTCCCATCCTGGTTGATGCTATGTTTCAGACCGGCGGCCTTCTAGAATTCTTTACAACCTCAAGAATAGTCTTGCCTTATAAAATCAACTCTTTGAAATTTTATAAGATTGTTGAAAAAAATAAGGAATATTTTTGTATCACCCGAAAGATGGACACAGGTGAAGAAACCAATACCTACAACCTGAAACTGGTTGACAAAAATGGTAATCTTTTTATTGAGGTAGATAGTTTTGAAATGGTAAAACTCTACCGCCTTGATCCTGAAGACAGAATAATTGATAGAGTTGAATTTTCTTTTTCCAATGAAAAGGAAGGTTCAAAGGTCAGATAATATATTAACCATTTCTGCCTGAAATGGTTAATGCGATTGAGGATTCCCAATTTTAACTTTTTGGGTAAGTTAAAATTGGGAATCCTGATGGATAAAATAAATATCCTTATCCAATTGACAAACCCATTTTTATTTCTTAAATGATAAATAATAGTTTATAAAGACAAAGCCAAACCTGTTGAGAAGCAGGGACGGAAAACCACGGGTCATGTATGACAGCTTGAATAACTCGGTTTTTTATTTACAGGAGAGATGAATGAATAAATTTATCACTCTGCTATTCTCCATTTTTTTATTACTTCCCGGCGGGTGGGCATTGGCGGGCAACACCCAGATCCCAAAAGATAAAATTGATATTGCAAACCTTACGGCAACACCCACCGGGTGGAAACAAAAGGGCATGTGGGGTTTTGATAAACAGCTGATCATGAGGCCGCAGAAAGGACGGGCCACCCTTCTACAGCGGGATCTCATGGGGGATGGTCATATCATCGCCGGTTTCAGGATCACTGAAGGGAACCCGGCGATTCCTGGTATTACTTTTAGGTTTCCAGATGGTAGAATCAGCATTGAGAGGCGTATCATTAATGACAACATTTTTGCAGTCATGGTGCTTGAACAAAATGGTAAAATGATGGGCGAGAAGGTGTTGAGTATCCCGGACGGTGATTTGGAATTTATGCTGCAGCGCGAGGGAGATAATTTTTCAAGCTGGGTTGCTGAGCCAAAAAAAGATTTTCGACAGGTGGCGGGTTTGAACTGGGGCGGCGTGGAACAGGTAATCCAGGCAGGAGTCTATGGCAGGGTCTCCAGGGGTGCGGTTTCTCCACTTAGTGTTTTTTCACTCGAGGTGGGCGGTGCAAGACCGGAAGCGCTCACCATCAGCCGCAAAGCTCTTTCAACTGAGTATTCGACTTCCCCGGGAAAAAGTTCTGAAATGATTGTCAAAAAAAAGGCCGGGCCGCCTCCCCCGCCGCCCGGATCAAAGGTTGTGGGAGAGATCGTCTCTGTTAATACCGAGTGGGGGTATGTTGTGCTTCACCTCAAACAATCGGGTTCGGTGGCCCCGGGGAATCAATTATTTATTATCCAGCCGAACGGTTATCCCATGATCCTGGAAGTTAAGCGTATTGCCGGGCTGAAAGCTTCGATTATTCCCCATGGCGCTATTTCGGTTTTGCAGCCGGGCATGACTGTCCTGCGGAAATAAGGGGTGACGGTCACTTAGGGTACTGATACCCCGTGATTAGTTACAAAGGAGGAGGTAATGAAACAGGTGATAACCTGGAGTGTCTCAGCTTTTTATACCGACAAGATGCGCATTGCTCTGGTGTTTTTTGCCATGTTGCTAGTGCTTTCATTGGGTTGCGCAAGTACACCGCGGGTTCCGGTGACCTGGGATCAAGACACTGTAAATTTAATGCCGAAGGAGGTTGCAATTGAATACCTGAATACTGTCAATTGGCTTCCGGTCTGGGGTAAATCCTGCTGTACATTTACTGAAAAGGGTGTATACCACCCCACTGTTTTCGGAAAAGGATCCCTGGCTCCCTATTCGGAGTTGAGTATGTGGGCAAACGGTCCATGGCCGGACGGAACGTACCAGATCGGCTTGAGTCTTCCCAATGTAAATGCGCTTTATATCGTTCCAGTCGGAAGCGAGGTTCCTCCTGCCGAGGCCACACGGATTATTACGGCGCTTGAAGTTCTTATTTCGACGCGGACGAAAAGATGACCCGGCGAACTTTTAGCGCACGGATATTGATGGAGAAAATTCGGGATAGGATACGTCTGCCAACTAAAGGAGCCGTCTGTTTTGTGATCAATGTCGTAGTGCTGTCCATGCTTTTTGGGGGTTGGCCGCAAACCAGCGTGGCGCAACTCCAAAAAGAAGAAATCAATGTAACACGTCTGTCCTCCACTCCCAGGGGCTGGAAACAGAAGGGAATGTGGATGTACGACCAGGGAATGGTGATGGCTCCCCAAAAGGGACACGAGGCGTGTTTACGGCGGGCACTTCAGGGTGACGGCCATATTATTGCACAGTTGCATGTGAACGATGAGCTGTTGTCGACAACCTCCGGGGTATGTTTTTCGTTTTCCACGGGAACGATCAATCTTGAACAACGTATTGTAGATGGAGTCCCTTTTGTGGTCATGGAGCTGCTTGATCAAGGGGGCACGGGTTTGGGAGAAAAAGTGCTGAGTATTCCCGCCGGCAGCGTAGAACTGATGCTGAGGCGTAAGGGTAATCATTTTTCGGGTTGGGTTGCGGAACCGGGAAAGGATTTTCAACAGGTGGGCGGCTTGGATTGGAACGAGGTGGGGCTGTTGATTGAAGCCGGTATATATGCTCGTGTTTTCGAGGGAGGTGCCTCTCTGGTACGGGTCAACTCGCTTGAAGTGGTCGGCTTGCGGCCGGA
>NZ_JAIOSW010000486.1 GCF_021107415.1 Desulfobacula sp. | reverse complement strand
TTTGTTCTTAAAAAAACCTTTGAATCCAATCTTCCCGTCATGGTCATTATTAATAAGATTGACCGTAAAGATGCCAGACCCGACGAAGTGCTGGATATGGTGTATGATCTTTTCATTGATCTTGACGCCACGGAAGAACAGCTTGATTTTACCTATCTATATGCCATTGGCCGTGATGGTATTGTTAAAAAAGAACTGGATGATGATGTTGACAATTTAAGCATTTTATTTGATCTCATCCTAAAAGAAATGCCCGCCCCGACCTATGATCCTGATGCCCCCTTTCAGATGCTGGTTTCAGATCTCGGGTATTCCGACTATCTTGGGCGGCTTGCCATTGGTAAGATTTTTAACGGCAGTGCAAAGTCCAATGAAAATCTTGTGTGCATCAACGAAAATAGTAAACTTTTATCGTTAAAAGTATCCAAACTTCAGTCCTATGAAGGGTTGACTCTTCTCCCTGTAGAACAGGCCCAGGTGGGTGATATCATTGTATTGTCCGGTATTGAGGATGTCAAAATCGGGGATACCATCTGTACAAAGCTCGAACCTGTGCCTTTAGAAAGAATCACAGTGGATGAACCCACAGTGTCCATGCAGTTCTCTATTTCCACATCTCCCTTTGCCGGTCGCGAAGGAAAATATGTTCAGTCCAGAAAAATCAAGGAGCGTCTTTTTAAAGAAACCTTAATGAATGTCGCCATAGAAGTGGAAGAAAGTACCACGGATGAAAGTTTTACAGTCAAGGGAAGAGGGGAGCTTCAGCTTGCCATCCTGATCGAGACCATGCGAAGAGAAGGATTTGAACTCTGCGTGGGGCGGCCCAAGGTTATTTATAAATATAAGGAAGGAAAAACACTGGAGCCCATTGAACATTTGTTTGTGGATTGCGGTGAAGATTTTCTCGGTGTTGTAACGGAAAAATTGTCCATTCGAAAAGGCAAGATGATCAACCTTGTGAATAACGGCAAAGGCAGAGTGAGAATTGAATTTTCAATTCCTTCAAGATCCTTGATCGGGTATCGGGATGAGTTTATGACAGATACCCGGGGAACCGGGATTATGAATTCATACCTTTCCGGATACGAAGCACACAGGGGAGATTTTCCTGTCCGATTTAACGGGTCCATTGTTTCAGACAGACAGGGCAAAGCCGTTCCCTATGCATTGTTCAACCTTGAACCCAGGGGACAGATGCTTATTGAACCCGGAACTCCGGTGTATGAGGGCATGATTGTCGGAGAACATAATCGGCATCAGGATATTGACGTGAATGCCTGCAAAGAGAAGAAACTTTCCAACATGCGGGCATCCGGGAAAGACGAAAATGTTGTCTGTTCGCCGATTAGGATCATGACCCTTGAAAAGGCCCTCCATTTTATCCGGGATGACGAAATGGTGGAAGTCACGCCACAATCCATCCGTCTTAGAAAAACTGTGCTCAATGCTTCCCAGCGTCAGGTTTTGAAAGCAAAACAAAAAAAGAAGGATAACAAATAAAATACGCTTTAATGAAAATCATCAGATGAACAGATAAAAATTTACAAAAAATATTTTTTTTGCAAAAATAACCGCAAGGTATTATAGTACTAAAAAAAATGTTCCCTTGTATCTTTCCGGGACTTTAATCAAGGTATCAATATGAATTGGAAACAAAAAATTGTTGATCCTGATATTGTCATGAAAAAGATCAGGCCGGGAATGAGTATTTTTTTAGGCACGGGTGTTTCTGAACCTCGCACCCTGGTAAAGCACTTAATGAGCTCCGATAATAAGAAGCTGGTCGATCTTGAGCTGATTCAGCTTGTGAATTTCAGTGATACCATAACCCTTAAAACACTTGATTCCCATAAATACCGGCTAAAGACATTCAGCTCGGGCAATATGATAAATAAGGCGATTGCCAGAGGGTTGGTAGACCTGATTCCCATTCGGTTCAAAAGATTGCACCGGCTGTTTGACTCCGGGCTCATCCAGGTTGATGTCGCATTTATCCAGATTTCCCTGCCTGATGATTCAGGAAATGCCAGCTTGGGGATTTCCATTGATGTGGCACGGGCCGCCATGGAACAGGCATTCCTTGTTGTGGGTGAGATCAATCCTAAAATACCCAGGACCTTTGGCGATACCTTTGTCAATATGTCGGAATTTGACCTGCTGGTCTATTCACAGGATGATCCGGTTTATTTTGAGCGCTGGCAAACCAGCTTTATTTTTGACCGAATAGCCCACCGCATTGCTTTACTGATCCAGGACAGAAGCTGTATTGCATTTTCCATCGGCCCTTTGTTTGAATCCCTGAGTAAAAAATTGATGAATAAACGTCATCTTGGGGTACACTCCCCCGTGTTTACCGATGCCTTGATGGAACTTGTGAAAAGCGGGGCAGTGACCAACCTTCATAAAAATCTCTTCCAGGGAAAATCCATTGCATCCTATGCATTTGGAACGCCTGATCTCATGACCTGGCTTGACCGGAACCATATGGTGGCTTTCCAGGGAATCCAGACGGTTTTTGACCCGGTCAATATTGGTAAAAACCCACGGTTTGTTGCAGTGATTCCCGCGCATAAAGTTGATCTGTCCGGCCGTATTGTTTTACACCACGGTAGAGGCAATGTCATCAGCGGTCCCATGGAACTGATGGATTTTTTCTTAGGGGCTCAGATTTCCAAGGGGGGGCGTATCATATTCGGCCTTCCCAGCAGGAACCTTAACAACCGCACCAATATCAAACTTTCAATCGAACGGTACTACAATCAGCTGGGATTTGAAGAATCCATTGACATGGTGGTTACAGAATACGGAACTGCCATGCTCAACGGCCTTTCCATTCGGGAACGGGCCCAGGCCCTGATCGAGATCGCCCATCCGGATGACCGCCTGGAGTTATTTAACAAGGCAAAAAAGAAAAATATGCTCTATCCTGACCAGATATTTTTAAAGGAAAGCAGTCATCTATACCCCCATGAGATTCACGAGCAGCAGACCTTTAAAAATGGGATCAAGGTGAGGTTCAGGCCTATAAAGCCCTCGGATGAGGAACAAATGAGGCGGCTGTTCTACCGTTTTTCCACTGAAGCCATCTATAACCGATATTTTTACTCCATTACCACTATGCCCCATTCAACAATGCAGGAATATGTCAATATTGACTGGAACCATACCATGTCAATCGTAGGGATGGTCGGGGAGCCCGGAGAAGGCATTTTAATAGCCGAGGCCAGGTATTTAGGGGAAAAATCAAGCCCAAATGCTGAAATTGCCTTAATTGTTGATGAAAAGTATAACAACCTTGGCATTGCCACCTATATGGTAAATTTGTTGATGAAACTTGGAATAGAAAGGGGTATTAAGGTTTTTACGGCTGAAGTTTTGTTCTCCAATCATAAGATAATGAAGGTGTTTAAAAAGGCCTGCCCAAACCTTAAGAGCGAACGGGAAGACGGTGCGTACAGCGTTTTCATGCCTATCAGCCATGCTGATGGATAAGGCATAAAATTCTATGCGATTGCTTTTTTATCAGATTTAGTGAATAGTAATATATAATCAATTCCCCTTAAAATTTTGCGAGGCCGGGAATGAAAGCTTTAAAATTCATTAATAAATTTCGGATTATTCTTTTGCTCCTGATTATGTTCGGTTTTTCAGCCGGTTCAGAAGCAATTGGAAAATCCGATGATTATGCTGCTGCCCGTAAAAATATGGTTTTATATCAAATCAGGCATCGGGGTATCACAAACCCGGATGTATTAAATGCAATGGAATCCGTGTTTCGTCACGAGTTTGTCCCAGAGGCGTACAAGAAAAAGGCCTATGAAGACAGACCATTGCCTATTGGTTATGGCCAGACTATTTCACAGCCTTATATTGTTGCGCTCATGACCCGGCTGCTCAATGTGGATAAAGGGTCCAGGGTCTTAGAAATTGGAACAGGCTCAGGATACCAGGCAGCAGTCCTGGCCCGGATCGTCAAGGAAGTGTACACAATTGAAATTGTAAAACCGCTACATGACTGTTCCAATAAGCTCTTAAAAACTCTGGGGTATCAAAATATCCAGACCTTGAATGCAGACGGCTATTTTGGATGGAGCGCCCATGCACCCTTTGATGCCATCATTGTCACCTGTGCTTCTGATTTTATCCCTCCCCCTTTAATAGACCAGTTAAGCCCTGGCGGGCTCATGTGTATTCCGGTTGGACCGCCTTTTAAAGTCCAGCACCTGGTTTTGATAAAAAAAGGAAAAAAGGGAGAACTCTCAACCAAAGTTATTACCTCTGTACGATTTGTCCCCCTTACAAGAAAACAGTCAAGAAAAGAGGAATAAGTTGAAAGTACCCGGCCCAGGAATTGTTAATTTCAGTGTTTTCTTTACCTCTTTTTCGATTCTTAGTTATGAAATAATTTTTACACGGATCTTTGCCTGGGCACAATGGCATAATCTTTCACCGCTGATTATCACCATGGCTCTTTTGGGATTTGGTGCCAGCGGTTCGGTTGTCAGTGTGATTCAAAAAAAAATTGAAACCAGGTATTCACTGTTTTTTTTCACAGGCCTGATATTGTTTCCTGTTTTTTTAACCGTTGGATTTATCATCTCCACAAGGTTGGTTTTTAATCCCTATGAAATGACCTTTGGTATGGGACAGATCATCAGCATGTTTTTCTACTTTTCCCTCATGGGGTTTTCTTTTTTTCTGGGTGCTTTGATCGTCTGCATTGCTTTGTTAAAACACTCTGTTTCAAAGACCTATTTTTTTAATCTTCTCGGATCAGGAGCCGGTGCCCTGGCAGTAGTTGCGGCATCATTTTTATGGCACCCCTTTAATATAATGATGGGCATTATCCTTATTGCCATGGTACCTGCATTGGTAATGGCTTTTCAGGGCAGTGTCAAATATGTCTGCACTGCCGGCATCATAACAGTTATTATTATAACAACTTTTTGTGTGCTGTTTTCTTTTCCGGATTTTAAAAAAGTATCTCAATACAAAGCCATTTCAGGGGCCTTAAACCTGCCCGATGCTCAAATTGTTCATGAAGCTTACTCTCCTCTGGCTGTCGTACAGGTGGTTCAGGCAAAAGGACTTCGCACAACTGCGGGCTTAAGCCTGATATCCCCCTTTCAGGTACCCATCCAGAAAGGAATTTTTTTTAACGCAAGTTCAATGAGCCCCATAACCCCCTTTAAAGGTAATAAAAACGATATACGATACCTTCAACATCTGGCACCCTATCTCCCTTTTCATGTGATGGAGAAAACTAAGAGAAACCATGTGCTGATTATCGGGTCAGGAGGAGGAGAATCTATATTAAAATCAATTTTAAGCCAATTTAAACATATTGATGCACTTGAAGTGGATACTCGTGTCATTTCTCTTATGAAAAATCAATTCGGGGCTTATTCCGGGCATATCTACACCAGAGAAAATGTGACCATCCATAACAATGAAGCAAGAAGTTTTATAAAACAGACCCCCAAAAAATATGACCTTATCGAACTGTCCATGATTGATGCCTACAATACTGCTGCATCAGGCGTGTATGCCTTAAATGAGAGCTATTTGTATACCATTGAATCCATAAAAGACTATGTCGGGCATTTAAATGACAACGGGCTTCTGGCCATCAGCAGATGGGTGGTCACCCCTGCAAGGGACAACCTTAAGATATTCAATATGGTGATAGAAGCGTTACAGCAAATGGGAATGGATGACGTTGATAAGCATCTGATCGCCATACGGTCACTTCAGACCCTGACATTACTGGTTTCCAAATCTCCCATCCTGAATGAAATGATTGATAAAAGTAAGAAATTTGCCAAAGAACGGCTTTTTGATCTGGTCTATTATCCAGGCATTAGTGAAAAACAAGTCAATCACTTTATTCAACTTAAAACACCAGTGTATTATCAGGCACTGCAAAAACTTTTGTCCAAAGAGTCAAAGAATTTTGTTGATGCTTATGACTTTGATATCCGTGCTGCCACGGACAACAGGCCTTATTTTTATAATTTTTTTAAACCCGCAGTCATCAGATATATTAAAACCTATGGCCCGTCCCAGATCCCTGTCACCGAATGGGGATACCTGATTTTATTGATCATTCTTTTACCTGTTTTGATTTTAAGTTTTATTTTTATTGTTTTCCCCCTGCTGATAATGGGTCAAAGAGTAACAAGGAGAAAAAAAACCATATTTGCCTATTTCTCTCTAATTGGTGTGGGGTACTTTTTTATTGAAATGCCCATGATACAGAAGATGATTCTTTTTTTGGGCCATCCTTGTTATTCTCTTTGTGTTATTATTGCAGGACTTCTTGTTTTTTCCGGCATCGGCAGCCTGTTTTCAACCAGGCTTTTCCCTGAAAGCAAACGGATCCTTTATTCAAGCTTTATTATTATTCTTGTGACAGGATTTTATCTCATCTTCATGGACCCGATATTCTCATTTTTCATCTCCTTTTCCCTTGGACAAAAAGTGGTTCTCACCCTGATGATGATTGCACCTTTGGGTTTTTTTATGGGGATCCCCTTTCCCTGCGCCTTGAACTTTTTAAAAGGAGAAGATGAGTTTTCTCTGGCCTGGGCATGGGGGATTAACGGTTTTTTTAGCGTTATCAGTATCCTTTTGGCAACTGTTCTTGCCATCATCTTTGGATTTAAAGCCGTCATGATGATTGCCATTCTCTGCTATGGCAGTGCCGGGGTTTTGTCTATTCAATTCACCAGGGAAAGATAAAAGTCTTGCTAGAAGATTTATGGATTTTTATTACCCAGTAGTCTGAAAAGATGATCGGCTGCCATTGCGGCACCATTTAGATTAATCGTTTTTTCTTTTTGTCTTGGCGCAAGAATCTGGTTCTTCAACGCCGCAAAGAGTTCGTCGTGATTTAGATCGTTTTCTCTGAAAACAAGAAGCTGATTTCCTGTTTTCATCAGGAGTTGTCGGAGATGAATGTCCTGCTCCTTATCCTGCATCTTCCGGACCAGAACAACACAAGGTATCCCAAGGTGAAGAATATCCATTAAACTATTATAACCACCATATATAAGGGCGCATTTTGAATTGACAAGTGCGTCATTATAGCGGCTGCTGGGAATTTCAATAGAGCAGTGGTCAAGATCCTGAAATAAGGAATGAATTTTTATATCATCTTTTGAACCTTCCTCCACACCAATAAATATCTGCCATTTACCATGGGATGCTCCTAAAAGACGAAGTGCTTCTGCCAGCTCAACAATGAAGTCAAATGTTGACTCACCAAGCCAGGGTATGGACACTGTTCCGGCCAGGTCCACGTCAGTACTCAATTTTTTTCTCTGTTGTTTGTGAATCTCTGTTAACCTGGAGACATAACCACATTCAACAGGAGATATACCAAACTGGTTTTGGAGCTGTTTCATATTTTCATTGCCCAGTACAGAGCTGTCACCATACCAGAGAAGAGCACTATAATATTTCTCAAACAGTTCGCAGGCAAGGGTAGACCGGACCTGTGGAACCGCACCTATAACTCCGCGTATGCCAAGTACCCATTTTGTGTCGGTTTTGGTAGTTTCCTCAAGTGCACCCCTCAGCTCTTTATGCTTACCTTGTGGAGAGTGATCAGCAAGAACAATCCGTGGCTGATAGAGTTCAATAATGTGGCG
The DNA here is from genome assembly GCF_021107415.1 of Desulfobacula sp. Next base: position 31,315 of record NZ_JAIOSW010000486.1, on the reverse strand, counting down.
CAAAGTTTCAGATCTGATCTCACCAAGCTGCTTATCTGTAAAATTACTCTGACCATCTATTCCCCGTGATTTGCCGTTAATAACCTCTGTTTCATATGAAGGGAGCTTGAGCCAGTCAAGGGGTGCAGAACCGATAAGTTCCCGGGAAATCTGACAACCAGAGATAAAAAGTACTTTCAAATCAGGATAGATGCGACGCAGGGCCAGGCCGATACCGATACTGCGGCTGGCATGCCCCAGTCCCCGACCATCATGGGCATAAATTAAAATATCAAGGCGAGGCAGAGCCATATTGACCATTTCCTATTTTTATATATTCATTGAAAAAATATGACTAATGTATTTGTTTTTTTAATACATTGCAACCAATGGTTTGTACCCGGTATGGCTTGGATAGGTCATAGCAGCAAGGACTGAACAGCCAGAGCAAATAATGCCTTAAATGATTGATCGCGAAAATCTATAACCTGAATAACGCCCGGCCATTGGCGCCGGCAGCCCCGTTTCAAAGGGACCTGCCGGACTTTTCATGGGGTGTTTTTCAGAGGTATCTGGGGCGGGTTCTGGTCTTTTCATAGAATTGTTCTATGCCTGCTTTTTTGATTTTTTCGTTGAGCATCACCCAGGTTTTATACAGGTGTTTATCAAAATTGGTTTTGTCACAGGGGAACTCTTCACACTGAAAGCAAAAATCAATTTGTTTTTCCTGGTGACAGCTGCGTACTCCACAGTCTTTAAACAGCCTGCACTGTTCATTACGGCATCCCTTGCAGTTTTCCGAAGTAAAGTAATCCAGCATTTCCTTAAAATCCGGATATTTTTTAAAAATTGGATCACCCAGCAGGGTTTCAAATTTTTTGGCATAGATGTCGAAATTCCTCAGTTTTTCTTTGAGTTTCAAACTGTACCTGCGGATATCTCCATCCACGTGGGCAAAGCATTTTTCACAGCTCAGACCGCAGGGGGCCAATGAGGCTTTAATTTGTTCAGATACCATAGTCTCTCCTTTCGTTAAATAAATTTGATTATAAGGGTTGTCTTACAGGAAAAAAAGTGGCATAAACGACATTATAAGTGGCGATATCGACATTTATCCTTTATTTAAGGGAGACCAATGAAAAAAGTAACCATTCTCGGACTTTATAACTCCATGGCTACCACCATTTTCGGCCCCATGGATATCTTTAACCAGGCAGGACGGCTCTGGAATCGCCTGAGCAAGTCCCCTCAAACCCCATTTTTTGACGTCACCCTTGCCTCGGCAGACGGACAAGTCATTCGATCCCTGTATAATGTCCTTATCCAGCCCCATTGCGGTATTGAGACAATTCATAAGACAGATTTGATTATCATTCCATCGGCCACCTATATCAAACAGATTCTTAAAACAAGTCCTGGACTGGTTCCCTGGATCCGTCGACAATACAACCAGGGTGCCCATGTGGCCAGTATCTGCACAGGAGCGTTTTTACTGGCCCAAACCGGTTTGCTGGACGGAAAATCAGCCACCCTTCACTGGGGGTTTGCCGAGATGTTCCGGCAAAAATATCCCCGGATCAATTTAAGACAGGACCAAATGTTCATTGACCAGGGCCGCCTCTATTGTGCGGCAGGGGTGAATGCCGGTATGGATTTATCCCTCTACCTGGTGGAAAAATTTTGCGGCCGGCAAACCGCTGTACAGTGCGCCAAGACCATGGTCCTGGATTTGGGACGGGAAATGCAGGCCCCCTACGGCTGTTTTCTTTTTTCCAAAGATCATGGTGATCCTTTGGTTATAAAGGCCCAGAAGTGGATAGAACAGCATCACACCCAATCAGTTGATTACGACCGGCTGGCCGAACAATACCGGATGAGCCGCCGTTCTTTGGAACGCAGGTTTAAACAGGCCACTTCTGTCACTCCTTTGGGGTATCTGCAGCAATTAAGGGTGGAAAACGCCAAACACCTGCTGGAGGACGGCAGCCAGACCTTCAATGAAATCACCTATCTGGTCGGGTATGAGGATATTTCCTTTTTCAGGAAAGTATTTGTCAGGCTGACCGGCCTGCGGCCAAAAGAATATCAGCAGCGGTTTACAGGTTATTCCGACAAACCCGTTCTGCAATGACCCTTCCATATCAGCGCTTAAAATTTTTTTATACTTTTATTGACAAAAACCAAGTTTCTATCCTATATTTCAAATTTTCAACGTGTATCAGCGTTGGCGTTTATCAGGATGATTGAGGTAAAAGTGATGAATTTGAAAAATTATTACAGTCTGTTGAAAATCGATAGAAGCGCTACAGAGAATGAAATCAAGAAAGCCTATCGAAAACTTGCCATGGAGTTCCACCCGGATGTTAACACAGATAAAGATGCGGAAGATAAATTCAAGGCGGTCAGTGAGGCCTATGCAGTGTTAAGCGACAGTCAAAAACGGTTCATTTATGACCAAACGGGAAACACCAATTTTGCCGGGTTTGGAAACATGGCAAACCGACCATTTCCCCGGGGTCGGGGAATGGGAAGATGCAGGGGCATGGGCGGAAAGTGCAGTGGTATGGAGGCACTTTTCCGAAGGCGACCCCGGTATGCAAAAGAAACACCAGCAACACCCGGTGTCATACCGGAATGACCTCTTGAAAGGCTATTTAATTGTTATCAGTAAGGCCTGATATTGAAAAGGAAAAATCAAGATGCCTTTTCTCGAACAGACTCAGGAGTCCACAAGCCTTTTTCAACTCTTTTTTTATAATATTTTTCAGGGATTAAAGAATTTATATCATTCCTTATTTTTTCAAGATTTGACCTGTCTTCATGTATGTTTTTAAGTCTATTAATTATGCTTTCTATCGGTCCGATCTCGACTCCAATCCATCTTCTTTTTTTTATTTCAGAAACAGCATAAGTGGTACCAGATCCACCAAATGGATCAAAAACAAGATCCCCTTCATTTGAGGACATTTCTATTATCCTGTCCAGCAATCTAACGGACAATTCATTTGAACCATTTCTTTTTTTATATTTTGCATGTCTTACAGGTGGAATATCAAGCCATACATCGCTTATATTTATTCCATTGGGGTTCATTTTGTTTTTATAACCGCCATAATCTTTCAGATCACCATAACAATGGGGGCAGATGCCCATGGAAAGTCTGTCCGGGTGAAAAGTATTGGGCTTTTTACCTTTGCAATAATAAAGCAGTGAGTAGTGTGACGGATACAATCTTCCTCTGACGGGGAGAGAATATTTAATATCTACTGAAATCCAGTGTCTGAATGTTAATATTGTATTTAAAAATTCAGACATATAAGAATTCCATTTGGGAAGATTCCAAATAAAAAAACTTCCACCAGGCTTCAATATCCGTGTGCATTCAAATGCCCAGCTTTCACACCATGATAAATATTGATCTGTTTTAAGATTATCATTGATTTTTGATGGATATAACTTGTTTAAATTAAAAGGTGGGTCGGCAAAAATAAGATCAATGCTATCGTTTTCAATTGTCCTGATCAGGTCCAAACAATCACTTTGGTACAGGCTGCCAAGTTCTGTTTTAAAGGTAGGTTTAATATTTTTTATAGGTTTCTTCTCTACTTTTTTGGGCGATAAGAGTTCACTAATATGTTCAGCGTTTTCTGATATTAATGATTTTAGTTCTCGATTCAAATTACCCATTAAAAGCATTAGTTCAATTTTTGAAATTCCAGTTTCCTTTAATATTAGTTCCAAATCCGTTTCTGACGGTGTTTTATTGGCTTCATTATAGTATTTAAGTCTTTTGACTGGGATTCCGGTTTTTTTTGAAAATCTGTTCAAAGACAGACTGTTATCTATTTGTAACGCTTTGAAAAGCATATTTTTTTGCTACCTTTTTTATATTCGCTATTTTGAATTTCATTTTTCAATTTTAATTAGTAGCACATAAACTTAGTCTGATCAATTGATAATTTGCAGACTATAGTCTGTAGAACCTGTTTTTAAAACTATGTATTGTTGCAATATCAAAATGGAGAAATTTAATTTGAATACGGAAAAAATATTTGGTCAAGTACTTCGGAAATTCAGAACATTAAATAAATTGTCCCAGGAAAAATTATCCCAGGAGTGCGGCTTAGACCGCAGTTATATATCACTTCTTGAAAGAGGTTTAAGACAGCCTTCTTTGACGACAATGCTGCTGCTTTCCAAGATTTTAAATACAACTGCTGCAAACATGGTTCATGATGTAGAGGAGATTTTAAGTGAAAATACTAAAAACGGAATTTCTAATAAAAAAAGGTGAGTTCGCCCGGTCAAGAGAATTTGAAAGCATATCTGCTTAAAGAAACGGCATTGATTATTATATTGGGATGGAATTAGATTAAAAATAAGTTCCTTCAGCTTTTTTTGTTAATTTATAAGCTTTTCGAAATCGACCAGAATGATCTGGTTTCTTTTCATAATAAACAAGGTCAAATTTTTCTTTTTTTAATTTTTTCATTCTTTGACCTACAAGCTGATAGCTACAGTCAACTTCTCCTGCAATATCTTTAGGAAACAGTGGATCGAAATCATTTTGTTTTTCATGGATAGTTGATAACATTCTTAATTCTACTTCAGGTAATTTGGCATCCGATTCAATTTGAAGGATTTTTTTATTCTGAGTTACTAATTCTTCTATTTCACATGATTTCTGGCCACATTGCTTACACATCATGTGAAAAGATTGTATCATTAAAAGCTCAGAATAAGGATACTCTGTCTGGCAAGACTTGCAAACGATTTTTTTCCTTTTATCTATAAAAAATTGGATTTCATCATCAAGGAAGAAAAATCGTTCCTTCAAATAATCCTTGTATTCTCTTTGTTTGGTAGGTTCCCAAAATTTGATTCTATTTTGTTCACAAAGTCCTAGGTGAAAGGAGTAAATAGAGGCAACCTTTTTATCCGTTTTAACACTTACTTCTCCAACTTTATTAATGAAATAATTATTAAATAAAAATTTAATAAGATGTTCCTTCGTGTGACTTATATGAAAGTGACTTACAGGTGGCGTTTTTCCATAAAGATTTTTATATTTAGTATCAGTTATTCTTGTTTGGTTCCCTTTTTGTTTTTTGACAAGCAAGTTTAGTAACTCAAGCTGATTTAATATATCAATTGGCGGCGAAAAGGGAACATCTGATTCTCTTGCCTGGTACTGACTTGTTATCTCAAAATATTTTAATTGGGAGCTATAATAATTTTCGGCTCCTTTTCTTATAACGGTAGGTGTGATTTGTTTTCCAATTGAAATTTGAGAGTTTGCTGCAAACTCGAGAATTTTACCAATCAGTCTAGGTGAGTTATACGAAGCCTGAAATAAAACCCTGTAGTAATCTTCTTTAGTTCCAGCATTTTTATCGAAAAAATCAAAAAAATTAGATTTAGGACAAAAAATTTCAAATCTTTTTTTAATAAGTTGCTCTGTAAATTTTAATGCTGCGAAATGTTTATCTGTTAAATTATAATTTTTATATATTGCATCAAAATCAATATCGACAACATCAATCTTTGTGCTGTCTATCTCACTGCCTAAATAGCATCTATTTGGGTATCCAGCTATAGAGACATGGATATTATGTTCAGACCATTGATGAAATTGTGATAGAATTGAATTGCTTAGAAGTCCTTGATATTCTTTATTAAGTTCAGAATAATCATCTGCAAAAATATATAGTTTAGTAATACCGACTTCACCTAAAATTTTAAATAATCCTCTAAAAATTTCACGAGGTTTAAAAACAGAAAGAAAGATACCACTGTAATCTTGAAAATCCATCTTCTTAGATAGATCTGATTCGTTTGTTTTATAGCTCAACTCAAGACCTGCTTTCGCAGCTGTTTGGCCTTTTATCAAATCGGTATTGATCTCTGTTTTTATTCCAGCCCCTAATCCACTATCCTTATTATGGTTTGATTGATTCTCCCTGATAAGGTGTTTTTGCTTGATTATTGAAACCTCTGAATCATTCGGGGTTTGTAGAGTTTGAATTAAATTTTTCAACGATTTGGTAGTATTTGTATATTTGTCCTTGCCAAATTTTTTCAGTATCCTTAGTTTGAAACTTTTTTTAAGTTTTTTGCTTATTTCCTTAATCAGATCGGTAAGAATTTTTTCAATAAAATTTCTTCTATATATATATTCCTGAATATCTTCTTGGGTTAGAATATCGGATGCGGTTGCAAGGATTTTTTCGATCTTTTCAAATAAATCATATTTTTCTTCTTTAAGGATTTCAAAGCAATTCACATAGGTGGCGATAGATTGTTTTTCATTAGAGAGCTTTTCTTGGCAAACATTAAACAATATACTTTTACCGGTCCCCTTTCTACCAAGAACTAATGAAAATCTTGAATCAATTATTCCTGCAATAGTACTATTACCAGGTAACGGATCTATATAAGCTTTTTCGATAATAGACGAAGAATCTTCAACTAAAGAATCAAATGAATGTCTTCCATAGAATGTTAAGGATTTTACTAGTTTTTTAAATTTCTTAAAATTTTCATTTTTCATTTTTGAGGACATCTTTTTCTGTTATTAAACAAACTTATAATATCTGGTCAGTGAAACCAAGGGGAACCTTTTCTATGGCCTTATATTAAATAAATATTTAATTGTCAAAAGATTATAGTCATTAATATTTTGTAAAAAATAAACAGGCGTAGCTCCTATAGAAAGACCACTCACAATTACGTACAAATTATTTTACAAATTGATAACTTTAAAATCACTTCCTTCTGGATGATCCTTTTCAAAGGATTGCAAGCGGCCTTCAAGATCTTTGAACCTCTCCTGCCCTGTCAGAGAAACACATGCCCGCAACCCTTCATGTCTGTCACTTCCCGTGGTGGTCAGAGAAATAGCGCTGATGCCATAGTAAAGGAGTTCTTCTACCAGTTCGATCCCACTGAACCCGGGATATGAAATGGTAAAATAAAATCCATCGGCTATTTTTTCATCCTCATCCATGTCATAGACAATCTGAAAGCCATTGTCCGTGAAAAGTTTTTTCATGACCTTTGCCCGGTCTCCATACTCTTTGACACTTTCCACAAAATTATAGTCACCATTGTTGACCGCCTTTAAAAGACCTGTAAGCCCCCACTGGTTGGTATGGGAAACACCGGAACTTAAGGCATACATGGCACCGAAAATGTAAGCATAACCAAAATTATTGGAGCCGAAATAAGGTTCAAGATTATTTCCTTCAGAGTTAAACAGTTTGTCCGGGATGGCGGTCATGCCGATTCTCTGGCCCGCTAGGGAAAAGGCTTTGGAACTTGAAATGAGCAGGATGTAATTGTCTGTATATTTAGCAACAGAGGGGATAAAGGGTTTTTTTCCGGGGATGGAATAGTCTTTCCTGAAATCCATGCCAAAATAGGCCAGGTCTTCCATGACGATGCAGTCATACTTTGTGGCCAGCTCGCCAATGATCTGAAGCTCCTGATCGGTGAAGCAGATCCAGGCAGGGTTGTTGGGATTGGAATACATAAGGGAGGCAATATCGCCTTTTTCAAGATAGGATTCAAGTTTTGGTTTGAGTTTGTCACCCCTGAATTCATATACATCAAAATTATCATAGGGCACGCCAATGACGCTAGCCTGGCGTTTGTTGACAGGGAAGCCCGGATCTATGAAGAGGATTTTGTTTTTGTCTTTCAACCTTCGGGTGGTGCACATCATGGCCATATAGCATCCCTGCATGGAGCCCACCGTGGGAAAACAGGATTCAAGCTTGATGTCCACATCAATAAAGCGTTTAACAAACCGGGATATTTCAAGTTTTAATTCAGGGATACCGTCAAAGGGCGGGTATTTTGAGCCAACCCCTCTTTTTAAAGCTTTGATTTCCGCATCCACTGCTATTTTCGGGGGATCGAAACCCGGCACCCCCATTTCCATGCGGATATATTTTTCATTGGCAGCTACTTCAATATTATTTACAATCCGGTTCAGCTCCCTTATGGAGGCAAGGCCAACGGATTTAAGTCCCATTTTTTCTATTTCCTGTTTGACGATGGAAGGGTCAATCGGAGTTTTTTTGGGTGGTGTCTTCATCTGTTCTCTCTTATTCATTTAATTAAAAAAATAATCAATTATTTAATGCATCCTTATATAAAGGATATGGGTTTAAAATAGCAAGAGTATTCATGGTAATTTTTGGGCTTTGAAAAATTTTAAAAACAGCTTATAAAGGGCATTGATTATGCGGCTTTATAAAACATATGATTTGAAGGGAATCAAAGGGTTTAAACTTGGCTGGTCTTTGTTTGGTCAACCTATGATGACGGTCTATTGCTATGTGTTTGATGACCTGATGATGGATACCGGACAATCTCATATGGAAAAAGAAGCTCTTGAAATTGCCGGGGCCCATAATATAAAAAGGATATTTTTAACCCACCACCATGAAGATCACAGTGGTAATGCAGCAGCCATAAAGCAGGCATTTGATGTGCGGGTATTTGGGCATCCTTTGACAAAAGAAAAGATGAAAGCCCGGTTTCATATTTTGCCCTATCAAAAATATATGTGGGGGAAAGCCATGCCGTTAAGCATGGAGCTTGTTCCACAAAGCATTAAAACAGCTCTGGGTGACATGGTTCCAGTTCACACACCCGGGCATTCCAAAGATCATACAAGTTATTTTTTAAAAGATGCAGGTGTTTTGTTTTCAGGGGACCTTTACCTTGCTGATAAAATCAAGTTTTTTCGTGAAGATGAAGATATGGGAATCCAGATTGCATCTTTGAAGAAGATTCTTAAATTGGACTTTCAAACCCTTTTGTGCTGCCACTATCCAAAGCTTGAACACGGTAAAAAACATATAGAAAAAAAACTTGGATTTTTAGAAGAGCTGTATGGCAACATCATTGTTCTCTGGAAAAAAGGGGTTTCTGAAAAACAGATATTCAAGGCTTTAAATCTAAAAGAAGATTATATGATTAAATATTTTTGTTTTGGAAATGTCAGCATGATCAACGGAGTAAGGTCTGCTGTCCGCCATTATGAAACGAACAAAGGGTAGACTTATTTGGAATTATTATTTATTTTTTCCTGCATTTTATCACTGAACCGCTTAACATGATCCATCATAATTTCTGAAGCGGTCTTAGCGTCATTGGCTTTCATGGCATCAATGATTTTTTCAAAGTCTGTGAGGTTTTCAAGGGTTCTTTGCTTGTTCATGGGAAGGTATTCTTCATAGTATTGGTGAATATTGTCATGAATACTTTTTTGTACAAACTGAAACACGGGGTTCCGTGTCATGGTGCCGATATAGGTATGCGCTTTCTCATCGGTCTTTAAAAAATTTTCCCAGTCATTTTTTTCAAAAAAGGCTTTTGCTTGATTATAGATGGATTCCAGTTTCTCGATGTCTTTTTTTGTGGCACGAGTGGCAGCCAGTTCTACCAGGCTGCCCTCGATTTTGATTCTAAATTCTGCAAGGTGTTCAAGGGAGACACCTCCTGAACGGATTAAAAGGGCCAGGGATTCAACAATGGGCTCGGCATCAATGCGTTTGACAATAGCGCCGCCTGTGACGCCCAGTTTGATCTCAATGAGCCCTTTTTGCTCAAGCACTCTTAAAGCTTCTCTTAAGGTTCCACGGCTGGTATTGAACCTGTCTTTTAATTCCCGTTCCGGCGGAAGCTTTGTGCCGGGTTCAAGTTTGCCGTTTATAATGGCATCCTGTATCTGCTCAACCACATCCTGGAATACTCTGCTTTGCTTGGCTTTTTTAAACATTGATTTGTTTGCAAGGCTCCTATTTGAATTGTTCTATTCCTGAGAAATCTCTGTATAAATTAAAATGTTTTAGAACATCTATATCCTCTTGTGTCAACTCGCAAGTCACAATTCTGGCTAATAATTCTCCAAGCCCTGGCCCTAACATATAGCCCTGGCCGCACATGCCGATGGCATTAATAAAATTAGGAAATTCTTTTGTTTCTCCGACAATGGGGAACCCGTCAGGTGTCATGGGGTATTGTCCCCTCCAGGTTCGCCTGACTTTAAGATTGGCAAGCTTTGGAAAGAGAGCCACCATCCGTTTTGCCACCTGGGGAAGGAATACGGATGTGGCTTCACTATCTGTCCCTTTCATCAGATGTTTGGGCGTCAGGCAGAAAATCACCTGGCCCTCATTGTTCTGGTAAAAATAGAAATTGGCTGAATCTTCCGTGGCCGGATCCTGGGAAGGTCTTAAATCAACGACCATGGGACCGAAAAATCTTTGGACCGGTTCTGTAATGGCACCTTCATGGCTGTCCGGTTCAACCGGGAAATCAAGGCCGATCATCTGTCCCATCTCCCGTGCAGTGTTGCCGGCGGCATTGATGACCTTGGCGGCTGTGTATTCATCTTTGTCGGTTTTTATTTTTATTTCTTTGTCACTTGCAATGGTGATGGCACAAACGGTTTCTTTAAATTTATATTGGGCACCATATTCAAGGCTTTTAAAATAAAAGGCTTGAATGGCCAGCAGGGGGGAGGCACTGCCATCCTTTGGCGAATAGGTTGAGCCTTTCAGGTTTTTTTTATTAATACCGGGTACGATTTTAAGATATTCGACCGGGGTCAGCCAGTCAATATCCAGGTTAAAAGATTTTTGGATTTTCATCAAATCCTTTAATTTTCTGGCATCTTCATCTGTATAGGCGGGAAAACTGTACCCGTTCTGAATCCAGCCGATATCATCGCCATGTATCTCTTTCCAGGTGGAAAAAATTTCAATACTTCTTAAGGAGGTGGTAATTTTTCCTTTATCGGAATGGGTGGCCCTGATGCCGCCGATGGCCTTTTTGTTCTGACCCTGACCCGGGGACGCAAGTGCATCAATGACAAGGATCTTGACTTTGTTTTCAGCCAGGGACAAAGCAGCAGGTATACCAACAGAACCTGCACCGATAATGATAACATCATACTTTTTCATTTTTGACCTCCATTGGCAAATTTACCCAAGGGAACTTCAATATACAGGGGGCGCCGAACATTGTTGACGATATCTTCCTGGGCTGTTTTTTCTGCCCAGAAGATCTGTTTCATCAGGTTTTCACAGGTTTTATACCCGCAGGGTCCCATGCCGGCCCTTGAAATGGCCTTGATCTGGTTCATATCTGTAATGCCTTTTCTGACAAGATCCCTGATCTCACCTGCTGTTACTCTTTCACAAAGGCAGATCACTTCATCGTCTTGTATATGATCATGGGGGATTTTCCGGGTCAGTTCCCGGGTAACTTCTTTTTCCTGGATGGTAAACGCCACTACCTTTTTAGCAATATCCCCAGGCACTCTGACCCTTACAATCTGGGTCCGATCGCTTTCTTTTGTTGCCTTTGCCCCAAGCGCCGTATAAGTGCCCAGAGGATTTCCATCCACATCAACCAGGGCGATGTCATCCCCTTTTTTGACTTTAATATTGGCGATTTCATAGGGAAGAAAGACCACAGGATTGTCCTGATCTTTCCTGTAATCCACCAGGGTAATGGCAAGTCCCGGACAAATGGTAAGGCATTTCATGCATCCCTTGCATTCACCGTCAAATTTGGGCAGACCTTTAATGGGATCTCCCTGCATTTGAATGGAGCCTTCAGGGCAGATTGTACTGCAGGGGTTGCAGGGGATTTCCTGCTTGCAGTGAATGACCGGAAAGATTCCCTTTTCATCGGCCGGGGCTTCAAGCTTCTGGACAGGGCCTGGATGGGATTTGAGGATATCTGCTTTTTCATACCAGGCTTTTGGGATCTGCTTTGCATCAGGAATGAAGTGCTGAACCACTTTTAATCCTGCGATTTTACCATTGAACATGGCGGATGATGCTTCGGCTATTTCAGAAGCATCTCCTGCGGCAAAGACCTTGATGCCGGCGGATTGAGCTTCTTCTGTAAATTCTGAAACAGATTCAAGCCCCACGGCAATAAGAATTGTGTCACACTCAAAGGTTTTTTCAGTGCCCTCAAGAACCTGGAAGTTTTTATCGATCCCGGCAATGGTAACCGAAGAAACCGATTCTTTTCCATTGGCCGATACAATGGAATGGGAAGTGTATATGGGAACGCCAAGTCTTTTGAGCTTGTCTTCATGAACCTTGTATCCCCCGCATTGGGGCAGGGCTTCACAAAGGCCCACAACGTTTATACCGGCCTGCAGGGCATGGTATCCGGCAATAATGCCTACATTGCCACCGCCAATGATAAAGAGTTTTTCCGTGGGTTTGATAAGATCCCGGTTCACAAGGGTCTGGAAGGCTCCTGCGCCATATACCCCGGACAATGAATTGCCTTTGAATCTTAAAAATTTTTCCCGGGCCCCGGCAGCATTTAAAATCACTTTAGGGGTGACAATTTTATAGACTCCGTCTTTAAGGATGCCCACTTTTTTGTCATCAAATACATAAAGCACGGTACTATTTTTCCAGACATCAATATGCGTGCTGTCTTCAACTTTTTGAGCCAGCATGCGACCGATATCCATGCCGCGCATACCGGCATGGGAGTCTTCCACAGAACCGAAAAATTTATGGGTCTGCAGCACTAGTTTTCCGCCAAGCTCATCCTTATCGTCCACCAGAATGGTGTTGATCTTATGTTCTTCCAATTGAATGGATGCAGACAGCCCTGCGGGCCCGCCGCCAATGACAAGTACATCAGTGGCTGTATGTTCAATATTGCTGATTTGCGGATTTTCATCCACATCAGGAAGTTTGGGCAGTCCTTCAACACTTTCAACAATCATATTTTCTTTGATACCGGTCATACAGGCTTTAACGGGTATGCCGTTGGCAATGACCGTGCATTTCGCACATTGCCCGTTGGCACAAAAAATTCCCTGGGCAGACCCATCTTTATGGTGATGACCGAATATCTTTATATTGTTTGCAAAAAGTGCAGACGATATCATTTCATTCTTTTTGCCCACAAGTTTTGATTTGTTCCAATAAAAAGAGATTGTCTCTTTTTGGGGAACATCTAAAATCGGGTGAGCGTTAATTCTATTATTTGTCATAGTCTCTCCTGAATATACAATTTTGCCATGCTAATGGTTAAACCATTCGATATTATTTGTCAATAATATTTTTAAATCAGAAAATATTTAAACCTGGTTCAGATTGATTGAATATCATTTAGGAAAAAAAGTTCCTATTTTTATGAAAAACTTTTCATAAAATATGAAAAGTTTTTCATAGTGAGTGGGTCATGTTTTTTACGGAATTTTTATATGAAACATGGCTTTTCCCGTGTATTAAAGCTTTTGTATGTTCTCCCGGGTTGCCTTGATTTTTGCTGGTATAACATTTGCATCTTATTTGTAGAGTTTTAGAAATCATTGTGGAGCTGATACAATTTATAACAAGTGGAAATACCAGTTTTAATCAATGAATTATTTTAATAAATATTTACCTGCTGCATTGTTGATTGTCTGCCTGTTGATTATCAGACCTGCATTCTGTGCTACCTGGTTTGCTGGAATCGGCAATGACGGATATATAAATGATGTTAATGGTATGTTTTCAGCTTTAAGCAACAGTCCTGGAATGCAGGACATTGCGATCAACAGTATTATATTTGAAAACCAGCCTGGCTCAGGCATTGAAAACAGCATTTATAATTTAGGTTCCAGTGTTCACCAGGAAGATCTGATATTCTGGTATTATTCCGGCCATGGATCTTGCACAGATGATGTAAACCAGGATGAAACAGCTGCTGGTTCCACAGCCTTTAATGATTATGATGAAACTATTGGGCTTTTAAATCATTCTGATCAAATCACAGATGATAATCTTGCCCTTGCCTTTAATAGCCTTTCTTTAACCGGTGCAACAATCATTACTCTTTTTGATACATGCTATGCCGGTGGATTCATCGGTGGGAACAATGATCTGAATACAGTGCCCGGCCTGACCTTTTTTGGGTCAAGCATGGAATATGAAGAATCCTATTCCTACACTAACGAGCCATACAGTATTTTTACCCAGGGCTTGATTTTGGGGCTTGAGGATTTTAATGCTGACCTGAACAAAGATGGAACAATCATTGCTCAGGAGTGGTTCGATTTTTCATATAATTACACAACAGGCAGTGTATTAAACCAGCATCCAGTCTTTTCCGGCAATGGTGATATTATAATCAGCTCAATTCATTCTGTGCCGATACCAGGATCGGGATGGCTGTTTTTGGTTTCATGTTTGGTGTTGCTACAAGCAAAGAAAAAAATAAAAGTGAAAGATATTATAATTATATTTTCAAAGTGAATCGATTTTTTTATTTGAAGTTATATTGTAAAGGAGAGGGGAAATGAAACATTTCTTACGGATTTTATTGATATTATTTTTAGGATTATTCTTAAATGTGGCTATTGGAAATGAGGTTGTATATGCCGAAATAAATGATGACCTTGTTGCCTATTACCCTTTCAATGGAGATGCTGACGATAAAAGTGGGAATACGAATGACGGGGTCGTTCATGGTGCCATTTTAACGCATGATAGATTTGGAAGTTCAGAAAACGCTTATTTGTTTGATGGAGTTGATGATTTTATTGATATTGGTAATCTAAGAAGTATTGTACAAGAAGAACATGGGAGTTTTTCCATTTGGATCAATATTAATGCTTTTCGTCCAGGTGTGATAACTTTTTTATTTGAGAGTGATCTTTCTGCAAATGATAGGTTTTATCTCGGAATCATTAATCAAAGGCTTATTTGGGGTTATATGAATGTAAGCATATCCACTCCCGATAGCAGCATTCAAACACATGTATGGTACCATATATCTGGAACCTGGGTAAACGGGCAATTTCGTCTCTATTTGAATGGTAGCCTTGTTGAAAGTAAGCAGGCAACGGTGAAGGACTTTGTCAATAATAATTTCGGTTTAGGCAAGGCTTACAATACAGACAATCGATATTATGATGGTAAAATTGACAATTTTCGTATTTATAATCGAGTCATTTCAGAATCAGAAATACAGCAACTTTATTACGAAGGTGACGGGCCAACTGTATACTCAGCATCAATCAGTACGGACAAAATTCAAACCGAATTAAATGGAAGAATAAATGGGTCAGGCTCTATAGTAGGTAATAATGAACTCAACAATGTCACCTATGTCTGGAAATTTCTTACACCGGAAAGTTCAGAGGTCAGCAGCACAGTACAATCAGTAAATATTATCAGTGGATATGCACAGTTGCCAGAATTTATTTTAAGAACAGATATGGAAGGCTCCTGGCAGACATGGATTCAAGTTTTGACTCCAAATTCTGATGTTGAAAGTTCTAAAATAACTTATGAAGTTGTTTCCGGGGGAATAGACAATATTCCTCCCGGCCAGGTAAACTATCTTTCCGGTACTACGGGATTGTTGAATGGCTCTATAAAACTGAATTTTACAGCACCCGGTGATGACGGCCTCATTGGGACCAGTGACCATTATGAAGTCCGTTACAGCGCAAGCCCAATAACACAAAGCAACTGGGACTCAGCAAGCACTTATGTTCAGACCTGGATACCTTCTTTGAGTGGAACAACCCAGATGTTTTCGTTATCAGGGTTTACACCTGGTCAGGATTCCTGGTTTGCAATAAAAGCAGTTGATGAGGCAGGTAATGCATCAAATATTTCAGCATCAGTTCAGGTAACAGCAGGCTTAGGAGGAACACTTGCAGAGCAGGTAGTAGGTGGCATGACAGTCCATGCAGACAACATTATTGATAATGGCGGCAGTATATTTACGGCATCTGGCAATGTCATCATCAATGAACTGCTACATTACTCAGGAGACCTTGAGATTGATGTCGCCAATGCTACCGTATCAGGTAATGGAGAAATTTATTTGGCTGACATCCCGTTTTACGGTAAAATTGCCATCTACAACGGTGATTTTATCCTGGATGCAAATGAAATGATTGCTGATTACATTGATCAAAACGAACTAACCTTAAAAATTGGAGGGCTTGATGTTGGGATTGTCAGTTTAGAAATTAAAGACCAGGTTATTGATATAGCAGGGTATTTAAAAGTAGGTACTCTTGATCTGCTTATACATTTTACCATATCCCAGGCAGAAGGCATCAAACTAGAAGATGGTGATATTAAAATAGGTACTGCAGAGCTGACCATAGAAAATGTTGATATAGGTTCAGATCATATTGCCATTCAAAAAGCATTGTTCACAACAAGCATTACTGGCGAAGCTGTCATTGAAAACCTGATGATTAATGCCAGTGGTGTTTCATTTAATAATGGTGAGATTGGGTTCATGGGGTTTGACATAGAAGTAGATAATTTGGAAATTACTCAGGATTCATTCAGTATCTCAGGTTCTATGGAAATATATCAGAATGAGCTTTCCATTCAGGCTTTAGAAATCAGCAGTTCAGGTATATCGTTTGAAGAAGCAGATTTTAATATTGCAGGACTTGTTGCTACCATCAGTTCTTCCACTCCTGAAGACGGAAGCAGTGACATGATCTTAAGCGGCATGCTTCAACTGCCGGATAATATGGGCGGCACAACTGTTGCCGCAGACTTTATCCTTCACAGGGGAGGCGGTATTGATCTTAAAGGAAAAATTGAAGGGATCAGCCTGGCTCTCGAAGGAACCGGGTATGGCCTTGAAGATGCATGGCTTGAGTTTGACACCCAAAATCAGAGGTTTTATGGGGGTGCTCAATTTCAAGTCCCTCTCTTTCCGTTCATGCTTGAAGCTGAGGTAGGTGTGCAGTCAGGCTATCTGAATAAAGTCTATGTTGCTGCTGATGATATAGATAAATGCATCCTTTATGGCCCACCAGCTGCGCCAGTGCCAATAGTTTATCTACAAAGAATCGGTGCCGGTCTTGATGAACTCATGCCTGGACCACCGTCATTAATTTTGTCAGGTGATCTTGCACTTACTGCAGGTCCTCAATGGGATATTGACGGCACAACTTATTTTGCAGTTAAAGGAACTCTTGAAATTATTATTGACACCGGTGGTAAGCTTACAGGTACCGGTACCATATATGTCATCAGCGAAGATGGAAAACTTGCTTCCGCTACAGTCATTCTTGAAAAAGGTAAAGGGCTTGAGATTTATGGCAGCCTTAATGTCGTTGATATCTTAAAGGTCAGTGGAGAAATGAGGATTGATAACCGGAACAATTTCAACGGTGCTCTTGATGGTGGGCTTTATACTCCTGAAGACTGGTGGCTTATTGGAGGCAAGGAGTTTGGCAGCATCAAGGCTACAGCGGAAAATCAATATATTTCTACATCGGTAGGTTGGTGGTTTATTTCAGTAACAGTTACTTATGATGGCGATTCCTGGGGTGTGTCAAAAGGAGGTACAAAATACAGTCTTCCTGAATATGCAGCCATTGATGCAGAAAACGGAACCTGGCGTGTGGGAGGTAACCTTAAAGTTATTAGTGCCTACAGAGCCGGTGTTGACGGGATAGAAACCAAAGGGATAGAAATCCTTACCCTGAACCAGGATGTTCCATATGCCCTATTTCAGATCCAGTGGACAAATGAAGAAGACATAGACATCACCCTGACAGCACCTGATGGAACAGAATATGGCCCGGCAATATCCCAGGATGATGTTTTTTACAATAAAAATCTTGCCATTAATGAAGCGTTTTATGCAGTTGAAAACCCGGCCCAGGGAACATGGCAGGTGGATGTGCCGGATACTCCGGATATTGGTGAATATGTAGTCCAGATGATCATACCAAATGAGGTGCCACAAATTACAATCACAGCACCAGTTGGCCCGGTTTTTATAAATCCGGTAAGTATTGAATGGAATGCCCAGGATCTAGACAATGATGCAGGCGTCAGCCTTTATTACGACAACAATAACAGCGGGTTTAACGGCCACCTGATTGTATCAGGACTGAGTGAAGACACAGATATAGATTACAACTGGGATACATTGAATATCCCCAATGGAACCTATTATATTTATGCAAAAATAGATGATGGATATAATGCACCGGTTTATCAGTACAGTGACGGCACGATAAAAGTTGAACATACTCTGCCGCCTGCTGTGCCGGATAATATTGCGGTTGTCCCCTATGAAGACAGGATATATCTGTCCTGGGATCCAAGTCTTAATGCAGCAGGGTACAGGGTATATTATGGGTCTGCATATTCATCAGATAAAGAATACCACATTGAAAGTTCCGGTAATGCCACAGGTATTGAGCTTAAAGATCTCAATCCGGGATGGGTTTACAGACTGTTTGTCACTGCCTATAATGAGGAGGGTGTAGAAAGCGATGCCTCCCAAATTCAGCTGGTTACATTAAAGAGCATTATCGGCAACAATATATCACAGTTTACCTCACGCCCGGTTATCCATGCCATGTCAGGAGAATCATATGAATACCAGGTTCTGGCCACAGATTTTGATAATGATACATTAATTTTCAGCCTTACGGCTTATCCAACCGGCATGACCATTGATCCTGTCACAGGTTTGATCACATGGACACCTGATGACACAATACTTGGCAACCATACCATAAGTGTGAAGGTGGAAGATCCTTTTGGAGGGATGGATACACAGACCTATATCCTCAATGTTTGTGAACCCTGGAATGAAACTCCGCCGAGGATTACATCAACACCACCGGCACTGACGATAAGAGCCGGTGATATTTTTACCTACCAGGTTGAATGTACGGATGCAGACAATGATACATTCCAGATTCTTGTGAAAACAGGTCCTGTAGCAATGAATATTAATACCTCAGGGCTTATCACCTGGCAGACAACACCTTCAGATGTCGGAACCCATCTGATCACCATCCAGGCTCTTGATCAGGACAATATGAGCGACAGTCAGACTTTTCAGCTCATAGTTGTAAATGAACTGGATATTGACCATGATGGTATCCAGGATTCTTTAGACAATTGCCCGTATAACTATAACCCAAACCAGAAAGACCAGGATATTGATGATATCGGAGATATCTGTGATACCTGCCCGACTATTTCAAATGCTTCACAGACAGACACGGACAATGACGGCCTTGGCGATGCCTGTGAAACCGGCTGTACTGAATTTGATAACCCGGATACAGACAATGACGGCATCATTGACGGTCTTGAAGACCTGAACAGGAATATGATCGTGGACAGCCAGGAGACAAGCCCCTGTATTGCAGACTCAGATAGCGATGATCTCAATGACGGGGATGAACTTTTATCTGGAACCAACCCGCTTAATCGTGATACAGACGAAGACGGCATGAAAGACGGATGGGAACAAACAAACAACCTTGATCCCCTGTTTGATGATGCCTTTAGCGATAAAGATAACGACGGGTTCAGCAATCTGAGAGAATACCTGTCCCTTACTGATCCGGATAATATCAGTGATACACCTTCGCCGATAAGCATCTATGTTGATCAGTCTTCTTCCCTGATACCTGAACTTGGAACCCAGACGCAGCCAGTCACCTTGATCCAGTCAGGGATTGACCTTGCCGGTCCGGAAGACAGTGTCCAGGTAGCTCCCGGGCTCTATTATGAGAACATTTATATCGGTAAAGACATTGACGTAATCGGTTCAGGAGCTGCCTCCACCATCATAGACGGCAGTGACATGGATCTTCCTGCTGTCGAGTTTGAGGATGTTACATCAGGCAGTATCTTCGGATTTACCATCAAAAACGGTTACCAGTCCGGAATAAGAAGCGACAATGCAGATATTATCATATCCAATAATATAATATCCAATACCATTCCTTATTACAGTATTGAAGGAGACGGAATAACAGCACTGTCCGGATCTGATCTTACAGTCACCAACAACATCATATTTGATAACGGTATCACAGGAATTTACCTTGATGCTGCTTCCAGTGCAGATGTAATCAACAATACCATTACAGGTAACGGCTGGTATGGAATTGATACAGGAACCTCCAATCTTACCAGTAAAAATAACATTATTACCTATAACGGAGTGACCGGTATTAACAGTGCAGCATCATTGAATCCAAATGTGACCTATAACAACCTGTTTGGTAATGCAGGGCTTGATTTTAACGGAGTTACCCCTGGATCAGGCAACATATTTACTGATCCGTCATTCATTGACTTCCTTAATAATAATTTTAACCTGAGACCTGATTCTCCAAATATTGATGCGGCTGACAGCACCAATGCTCCTGGCACAGACTTCATGGGAAATGTCAGATTTGACGCAATAGTTATTAATACGGGTATTGGAACTTATGCGTACTATGATATAGGAGCTTTAGAGTTTACAGGTTCAATACCAGGTGATACCGATATGGATAATGATGTTGATGGTAAGGATATTGCTGCTTTTGCAGATCAGCTTGTTGCCGAAACAGCTCAGATAACAATTGAACAGTTTGCTGCTGAATTTGGAAAGTAAAAAATAATCTTGTTTATGAAATAGCTAACTGTCATATTAATGGTATGAAAAAACTATTCAAGATCATCTTCGGACTTATTTGTATTTTAGTGTTGGGATTTGTGGGGCTTGTCGGGTATGCCACCTTGTCGGACTACCGGCCTGATCCAATTAGTTTGGTGTTTGAAAAACAAGATGCTGAAGCGATTGCAGGACAAACAAATTTTCGGTTTTTGATCTGGAATATCGGTTATGGGGGCCTGAGCCGGGACATGGATTTTTTCTATGATGGCGGAAAACAAGTGAGGCCATCTAAAAAAATTGTGGAAAAAAATATTAAAACCATTGAAACTTTCATTGCTCAACAAAACGATATTGATTTCTTTTTATTGCAGGAAGTGGATCAAAAATCCAAGCGAAGCTATTCCATTGATGGATATTCAAAAATAGCAAAGATATTTCCCCAATTTCATACAAGCTTTGGGAAAAATTATGATGTGTTTTTTGTGCCGGTTCCTGCTTTTGATCCCCTTGGCCATGTTTTATCAGGCTTACAGACACTCTCACGGTTTGAACCGCTTTCGGTTGTCAGGCAATCTTTCCCGGGGAACTATGCATGGCCCCAGGGGCTGTTTATGCTGGACCGGTGTTTTCTGGTTTCAAGATACAGGCTTGAAACAGGAAAAGCGCTGCTGGTCATCAATACTCACAATTCAGCATATGATGATGGAACCTTGCGAAGCAATCAGATGGCATATCTTAAGAATTTTTTAATCCGCGAATATAAAAAGGGTAATTATGTGATTGTGGGAGGAGACTGGAACCAGTGTCCGCCGGGCTTTAACCCTGAATTTAAATTCAACCTCATGGATAATGAAAATCGTATGGATATTAAAAAAGATTATTTGCCGGAATGGAAATGGGTGTATGATCAAAAGATTCCCACCAACAGACGTCTTGTCGCCCCATATGATGAAAAAACAAGTCTGACCACGGTGATCGATTTTTTCCTGGTGTCACCAAATATCGAAGTTACGCAGGTCCAAGGCATTTATCTTAATTTTGAACATTCGGATCATCATCCTGTGAAACTGGAAGTAAGATTAAATTAAACATTTCTTGATTTTTTCCTCACACAAAGCCGCAAAGAAAATTATATCCTTTTAGGCTTTGTGCGATTCTTTATTTGAATGGCGTTCTTTTTTTAGTTACTATTGTTTTTTGCTTTTCCTTATTTTTTGGATTTTTTTCAACAAATACAGGGGTCATAGAGAACGGATCCAAGCCTGTGTAATACATCAGAGTTGAATAGGTGGAAGGAGATGGTGTAAAGATCTGTACCTGTTCAGGCGTTATCTTAAGTTTCTGGGTGGTAAATTTTTTTAAAGCATCCATATCTTTCATGCTGCAACCCGGGTGGGCAGCGATTAAATAGTAAGTCAAAACTTCTTTTTTCCCTGATTTTTTAGACAAGGTATCAAATTTGTTTTTAAATTTTAGCAGCAGATCAATATGCTGCTTGCCCATCAATCTTAAAACATGGGGTATCGCATGCTCCGGTGCAACTTTCATTTGCCCGGATACATTGTCTCTTACTATTTTTTCAAGGTAGGCTGTGCCATTTTTTTTATCATTTAATACAAGGTCATAACGAATGCCAGAGCTGATAAAGACTTTTTTAATGCCGGGAAGTCTTTCTATTTTTTGTATCAGCTTTATTTGTTTTGAATGATCCGGAGCAAGGCTTTTGCAGGGTTCAGGAAAGAGACACCGCTTGTCAAGGCAGGCCCCTTTTTTAAGTTTTTTTTTGCATTCAAATCCGTACATATTTGCAGTGGGACCCCCAAGATCCGTAATATATCCTTTAAAATCTTCAAGATGTGAAATGGTTTTTGCTTCACTTACAATGGAGTCTTCACTTCTGTATCGCACGGTTTGACCCTGGTGAACTGAAATAGCGCAAAAATTACACTCACCATAGCAGCCATAATGGATGGGAATGGAAAATCGTATGGTGTCCAGAGCTCTGACGGTTCCGGATTTTTTATAAAACGGGTGAAGGTCTCTTTCAAACCCAAGGGAATGGATATGATCAAGTTCTTCGGTGGTACTATAGGGTGAAGGCTTGTTTAGGACCAGATAGCGGTCATTGTGTCGTTGACAAAGTCTTTGGGCTGTTATGGGGTCATTGTTTTCATAAAATATGCGAAAGCTTTCAATATAGCGGTCTTTGCTTTTCTGAACGGCTTCAAAGGAGGGCAGTTCCTTGCCTTTTTTTTCTTTTGAAATAAAGGCAACACCGTTTAAAACGTCTGGATTTTTATTTTCCATGAGAGCTGTTGCAAATTTGATGATGGTATTGTGGGCCATGCCAAACAAGAGATAATTGGCTTTTGCATCAAAGAGGAGCGATCTTCGGATTTTATTTGACCAGAAATCATAGTGGGCTATTCGCCTT
This sequence comes from Desulfobacula sp., assembly GCF_021107415.1. The sequence continues at coordinate 8,457 of NZ_JAIOSW010000486.1, read as the reverse complement.
AAGCTTGCTTCAATTCCTCCCAGGACAATGGGCTTGGTTTTTTTGAAATATTTTCTAATAAGATTGGAATAAGCAATCACCGCCCTGTCCGGACGCCGGGTATTCATACCACCGGGTGTATAGTCATCCTTTTTTCTTCTTTTTTTCAAGGCCGTGTAATTTGCCACCATAGAATCTACACATCCCCCTGTAACGCCCCAGAAAAGAGCGGGTTCCCCCAATCTTGAAATATCTGCTTTAGTGTCCATATCGGGCTGGGCAATGATCCCCACGCGAAATCCATTATTGACAAGAACTTTTCCGATGATTGCAACACCTATAAACTGCGAGTCAATATAGGCGTCTCCTGTCACAAGAATTACATCAAGCCGACTCCAGTTAAGCCTTTTCACCTCTTTCATGGTTGTGGGAAGAAACATGTTTGATGACTATATCCTTAAAAGTTGTATTTACTATTTAAAAAAGTCATCATATTCCATAAACCCTTTAATTACAATCCTGGCGGCAGCGAATTTCCATATTCCGTTTCCATTTTAACAAGCTTGTGTTAGATTAGTAAAATAATGCAAATTAAGGGGCCCCATGAGAATTGATAAAACAATTGAATCCAAATTAGACCGGAAATCAAAACATAAAATTTTCATGCCCTCCAAAAGACGTAAGTTCAGTTTGAAAAATCTTTCTATCCAGCTGAGCCTGATCGCCATTGGTATCCCGACCCTGGTTTTGGCATTGTTCGGGATCTATCAAATTCAAACCCAGACCGTCAGTCTGGAAAAAAAACTAAAAGTCTTTCTTATAAATGAAGCAGTACAACTTTCAGCAAGCCTTTCTACAGCATTGTTTAATTTTGATGATGAGACATGCAAAGTGATTTGCAAGGCAGCTTTAAAAAAGCCTGAAATCATCAAGATCACCATCTGGGATCTTGGACAGGAATATCTTTCATTTCAAGATGAACTATACCAGCCTGCTGATCGGGAAAAAGGAACAAAAATTACTGAATTTCCCATATCCTTTCAAAGGGAAACGTCGCCACAACTTTTTTTTTGAATGAAAACATTGAAAAATTGAAATTCGACAGTATTCTTCAGGCCGTGATCCTGGATTTAATTCTAGGGCTGGTATTGATTTTTATTTTGAATTTAAGATTTGTCAGACCCTTACAGGAATTACAGCAAAGTTCGGAAAAAATAGCCGCAGGCCATCTGGATCAAAGCATTAATATTCACAGAAAAGATGAATTGGGGGCTCTTGCAGATAATTTGGTTATTATGCGTGATGCCGTAAAAGAAAAAGTTGAATCCCTGCAATTTGAAGTGAATCAACATCAAAAAACAAAAAATTATATCGATAATATTATAAATTCCATGCCAAGTGCTTTGTTCAGCCTTGACAGAGAATCTAACATAGTCCTGTGGAATTATAAGGCAGAAAAGCTTTATGGGATAAAATCATCACAGGCTGTCTCAAAGCCTTTGGACAAAGTGATTCCGAAAATGAAACCGTTTATGGACAATATCAGCAAAACTATTCAGACCGGAGATCCCTATTATTTTCCAAAACAGGTCACTGTGACATCACAAGGATTGGTCTATGAAGATATTACGGCCTATCCTTTGATTGCTGACAATATCGAAGGTGCCGTCATCCGTGTGGATGATATCACTGAACATGTCCGTATGGAAGAAATGGTGGTTCAGTCTGAAAAGATGCTTTCCATTGGGGGCCTGGCAGCAGGAATGGCCCATGAAATCAATAACCCGCTGGCAGGAATGATGCAGAATGCACAAGTTGTCTTGAGCAGAATCCAGGGTGAAATTCCTGCCAGTGTAGAGGCGGCTGAGGCGGTTGGAATCACCATGGATCAGATCAGGGCTTTTATGGAAACCCGGGGGATTGTCAGGCAGCTGGAACTGATTCATGAAGCGGGTGTCCGGGCATCTCAAATCGTTCAAAATATGTTAAGTTTTTCCAGGAAAGATTTTTCCGGAAAAGTCCGGCAGGATATTTCGATTCTTCTGGATCAGACCATAGAACTTGCCCAAAGTGATTATGATCTAAAAAAACGGTATGATTTCAAAAAGATCAAGATTATCAGAGAATATCATCCGGATACACCCCAGGTGTTGTGTGAGGTGAGTAAAATCCAGCAGGTTTTTTTCAATATTCTAAAAAACTCTGCCGAAGCCATGCAGGAGTTTCAATCATTAAAGGACCCTGTGTTTTTTTTAAGAGTTAAACAAAAAAAGGATCTTGTTTGTATAGAAATAGAAGATAATGGACCTGGAATGACAGAAGATACCCGCAAAAGAATTTTTGAACCTTTTTTTACAACCAAGCCTGTGGGAAAGGGTACCGGTCTTGGTTTGTCTGTTTCTTATTTTATTATCACCGACAATCATAACGGTGAAATAAATATCGTATCCGAGCCGGGAAAAGGTGCAAAATTTATTATCCATTTGCCAATCGTGTAATCTTTTCTTATATTGACGGACTGATTGTGAAAGATTTTATCGGCATTGATCAAAAAAAATAAACAGGATTGATACAGATTGAAAAAAAAAGATAAATTTACATTCAGGTGCCAATCCTGTGGGGGCCAGACCCCGAAGTGGATGGGAAGATGTCCGGAGTGCGGTGCCTGGGACACTTTGCTGGAAGAACGTATCCTTTCAGGAGTTTTAAAAAAGAAAAAATCTTCTTTTTTGCCCCAACCCGTCCCAATTGATTCTGTGGCAGTGGAAAAATCCGACAGGATCAAAACCGGTATAGCGGAATTTGATCGTGTGCTGGGCGGAGGACTTGTTGATGGCTCACTGATCCTGATCGGTGGAGATCCCGGAATTGGAAAATCCACTTTAATGCTGCAGGTATTGTCAAAATTATCCGGCTCCGGGAAAAAATGCCTCTATGTGTCCGGCGAAGAATCTGTCCGTCAGCTTTCCATGAGAGGGAAACGATTAAATTCAAAGGGTGATTCCCTGTTTGTTGTATCTGAAACAGACCTGGATTCCATACTGGCCATGGTGGAAGGCGTAAAATATGATGCCTTGGTCATTGATTCCATCCAGACCGTATTTCACCCTGATGTCTCTTCAACTCCGGGCAGCGTAACACAGATCAGGGAAGCGGCCATGCAGTTTATGAGGCTTGCAAAGTCTTCGGGTATCCCTATTTTCCTTGTCGGCCATGTGACCAAGGTCGGTGCCATCGCAGGTCCGAGAATTATGGAGCACATGGTGGATACCGTCCTTTATTTTGAAGGGGATAAAAGCCATGTATTCAGAATTTTAAGGGCGGTTAAAAACAGGTTTGGTCCCACAAATGAGATCGGTGTGTTTGAGATGAACGAAAAAGGGCTGACCCAGGTTCCCAATCCATCTGCGGTTTTTTTATCTGAACGATCAGCCATTGCACCGGGTTCTGTCGTGACCTCATGTATGGAAGGTTCTCGACCCATCCTTGTTGAAATCCAGGGCCTTGTATCAAGTTCCAGCCTTGGGACACCCCGGCGAACTGTTTTAGGGCTTGATACTCACAGGGTCGCACTAATTGTTGCTGTGATGGAAAAAAGACTTGGGATGAATCTTTCCGGTCTTGATATTTTTATGAATGTCACAGGGGGTGTAAAAATTGTGGAGCCGGCAGTTGATCTTGCCATAGCAGCAGCATTGGCATCCAGTTTTTTGGATAAACCAATTGATAAAAATACAACATTGATTGGAGAGATAGGACTTACAGGTGAGATAAGGGCAGTGGGTCATGTTCAGGCAAGAATTAAGGAAGCCGCAAAGATGGGATTTACAAAATGCCTTGTTCCCGGCAGTACGATCAAGCAGCTATCCAAGATAAAAGGAATGACCATTGAAAGTATCAGCTTTCTAAAAAGTGCCATGGAGGTATTATTTTAATGGCAGCCAAAAAAAAGACACCCAATAAAAAATCAGGCAATAAAAAACCAGGCAAAAATCAATGGGCAGATCATTTAACTCAGAGAGCAAAAGCCGAGAATTATCCGGCTCGATCCATATATAAACTTGAAGAAATCCAAAACAAATTCAAAATCATGAAAAAAAATGACCAAGTGCTTGATCTTGGGTGTGCACCGGGTTCATGGTTGTTATATGCCGCCAAACAGGTGGGAAGCCAGGGCAGAGTATTTGGTATTGATTTAAAACCGATTGATATTCATTTGCCGGATAATGTGGTTGCAATTAAAGATAATATACTAGGTCTGGATAATGGATCTTTTTTAGATGAACATAGGGGATTTAATGTAATACTCAGTTACATGGCCCCTGGAACAACCGGAAGAAAGGATGTGGATGCATTAAGATCTTTTGAACTTTGCAATATGGCTTTAAAGGTTGCAGATGATTTTTTGGCTCAAAACGGTAATTTTGTCTGCAAGATATTTCAGGGTAATGACTTTAATGTCTTTCAAAAAAATGTTAAATCAAAATTTAAAGAATGCAAAACTTTTAAACCGGACAGTTGCAGAAAACAGAGTAAAGAAATATATATCATTGCAAAAGGGAAGAAGTAAGGAGGAGTCACAAAATGTCAGGACATAGCAAGTGGTCGACAATAAAGCATAAAAAAGGCGCTACCGACGCTAAAAGGGGTAAGCTTTTTACTAAATTAATAAAGGAAATTACCGTTGCTGCCCGGATGGGCGGGGGTGATCCTGAAGCTAATCCAAGATTAAGGCGTGCATTAAGTTCAGCCAGATCCCAGAATATGCCCAAGGACACGTTTGAAAGAGCCATTAAAAAGGGAACCGGTGAGCTTGAGGGTGTCAATTATGAGGAAATCTTATATGAAGGATATGGCCCTGGCGGTGTCGCTGTTCTGGTGGAATGCTTAACTGACAATAGAAACAGAACCATTGCAGAGGTGCGCCATGCTTTTGGTAAAGCCGGCGGGAATGTCGGAACAGATGGGTGTGTTGCCTGGATGTTTGATAAAAAGGGCCTGATTTCTGTCAGCAAAGAGGAGTCAGATGAAGAGACACTGATGGAATTAGCCTTAGATGCCGGGGCGGAAGATATTAAAGAAGAGACGGACTCATTTGATATTATTACTGAACCTTCCGATTTTGATGTAGTAAAAGAAGCCATTGATGCGGCAGGGATCAAGTACGAACTGGCGGAAATAACCATGATTCCTCAGAATTTGACAAAGGTTGAAGGAAAAGAGGCAGAGCAGATGATCAGGTTCATGGAGGTTTTAGATGACAGTGATGATGTCCAGAAATTTTATTGCAATGCTGACATTCCGGATGAGGTGTTTGATTCTTTGTAATCAAAGGGATAAATATAAATAATTACCTTCACAAGGCTTGAGACATTGTCAATCATATCATTTGTTTGGTCTGTGAAATATAAAAAGGCAGAACCAAAAAGGATGGCTCTGCCTTTGAATGATACTATAGTGAAACTAATTATTTAATAATTTTTTTTCTGCTTACACCTGCAAGTCCTAGAAGTCCAAGTCCAAAAAGAACCATTGTTGCAGGTTCCGGTACCGGGGCACCGGGGTGCTCTGATTTCGATCCATAATTGAGCCACACACTGTCATCGATGAATTCAGCAGCACCACCATAGGAATAAAGAAGAGGCTCATTATTGAGTCGCCCCGCATCCATGGTAACAGACAGAAATTCCCATTCTCCAATTGTTGTAGAAATGTCTCTTCCAAATCCATCTTGGTTACTTCCATTCCACAATCCGGCTCCTACCTGTCCACTGATCACGTATACCCATCCGCTGAAGGTAAGTTCTCTATCTGTATCCCATCCATACTCATGGTAGGAGTTTAGCGTAAATCCGCCGGACCAGCTCGGGGCGTCAATATATAATGCTGAGTCGCCATCAATTACATTGTCTGTTATAAGTTCAGTAGTTACATAAGAACCAGCCACGTTGCTCCATTGTCTCCAGTTGTCTGCTGCTGACTGGATGCTATGGCCAGTTACAGATACATTATATCCATGGGGGCCTGTTTCGAAACTTCCATTATCCAGAAGATTTCCGGTTTGATCAATCGTAAGTGCATTGGCAGTCAATGAGATGGATAATAATAAAAATACTGCCAGGGTACTGGTCATTAAAAACTTTGTGGTTTTTTTCATTTACTTTTCTTCCTTTCTTTGTTGTTAATTATTATTGAATCTTAACATTGAATGACATTATTGTATTGTGACACTAATTATTTAATACTATTTTTTTCTGCTGACACCCGCAAGTCCAAGAAGACCAAGCCCAAAAAGCAGCATGGTTGCGGGTTCGGGGACAGGAGCGATTGTCAAGGTAATATTATCCGCATAATGACCATCAAATTCAACTGCATTAGCACCGTCATTAAAAATATTTTCATGGGCCGCAATATGCACTGCGAGCCAGGTTGTTTCTTTTGGCAACAGATAACTGACCGTTAATTTTTCCCAGGTATCAAGAACTGTATCGCTTGTCAAAAAGGCGCGTTCACTGCCAATCCAGGAACCGGGAATAGAGGTGCCGTCCATCGCATAAATCGATAAATCAAAACCTGTATCTGTCTGTGCATCATAATCAATCCGATTAAAAAATCCTGATGCTGTTACAAGGGCATTGCCTGACCCTATAAGTCCTAAATAGGCATTCATATCTATCAGTTGATAAATATCGGATGCAGTCCATGTGCTTGATGGAGCACTGCCTGCAAATTCAAATTTGAGCATCTGGCTTCCCTCTTGTGCCGTGATACCCTGATTCGGTGAAGATGAAAAATATGCTGCATCTCCTCCCCAGGTTCCGGCAGATGAAGGCCATCCCAATGGCAATTGGCCGCTTCCATTCTCAAAACCGCCATTGGTGATTAGTGAGGTTGCATTGGCGCTTATTGTAAAACTTAATAATAACACGCATAATAAAAAAATTTTAAACTTTAAATTCATAAAACGATCTCCTTTTTAATGGTTAAATATAGGAAAATATAAAGCAACATTTATGCCAGAAAATAATTGAAAATTATGGTTTTTAAACTATCCTGATACATAGGGGAATAAACCTTTGAAAATGCAATGGAAAACAGAATGTCAGCCAGGTAAGATGGTGATAAAATAAAAATTAGTGTTGCTCTGTAGATTGGAAGAATATAAGCTATAATGTTTTTATTGGAAAAAAATGTAATATAACTATGTACTTTATTTCACAATTTGTGAAATAAAGTACATAGTTATTGTCCAATGGGATTGATTCTGTACCATTTGTAATTTGAAAGAGGATATTGCAAGCAATAAACGCAACCTTATGGAGGTTTAAGATTTAAATAATGTTTTAAACTTTTTTTGTGAAGATTCGATTTCGATTTCAATCTCAGCTATACCAATTTCAGAAACTCCCAAAAGTTTGGCTTCAATAGAACTGATCACAGCAGCAGTATCCTCTGGTTTATTACCCATTTCCATTTTACGGCAAATTTTATCAATTAATCTGACCAGGATGAGAAGAAGATCAGTGTGATCAAATTCTTCAGCATGGTGGTCTCTGGCAATTGTATAGAATTCTTTTGGCAGGTTCCAGTGTTTAAGTAACTTATAACCTTGGTCTGTATGAAATGTTTCGATAAGCTCTTGTAAAAGAAAATCAGAAGGATAATCCTTTATTTTGTTTCCAGCTTTTATTTTTTCAAGTGCTGTGAGAAGGCAAAGCGAGCCCATATCATGAAGCAGCCCTGAAATAAACGCTTTTGAGATAACTTTCTCCATATCAAGATCAAGATATTTTGCTGCCCAGACACACCCCACAGCGCAGGATAGAGAATGAAACCACAATTGTGTCTTATGGGCTTTTATAAATGGGTCCTTTGTCTGAAAATTGGATTGGTGAATTGTCCATGCAGCAATATTATTTATTTCGTTAATCCCAAGTCTGAGTATGGCTTCCTTGACAGTATCAACTTCTTCAAGTCCTTTGTAGACAACAGAATTTGCAATTTTTAAAATATGGCTGGTTAATGCAGGATCAGCCTTTATCATGTTTTCAATTTTTTTAAAATCAGGCGAACTTTGTGTTATTTCCCGTTGGAGCATTAAAGAATTTTGGCTTAAAGGCGGAAGCGAATCTTCTTTTTTAACCTGAGATAAAAGAATATCAATGATGGCTTCATTTTTTTCCATGAATTAATTCCCCTGTAATCTTTTTATTTCCTGAATAGAGCGCGGCTTAATCAGTTTTGGAACGCATCTGAAAATTTCTTCTATTGTTGTTATTCCTGATGAAGCTTTATGGATGGCATCCTCAAGAAGCGTCAACAGTCCTGAAGTTTCTATACTTATTTTTCTGATTTCATAGCTTGATTTCTTATTGAGTATGGCATCCCTTACAAATTCATTCAGGATCAGCATTTCAAATACGGCTATTCTTCCCTTATACCCTGTATATCTGCAACGGGAACATCCTTTGCCTTTGG